>JACPVT010000308.1 GCA_016191685.1 Rhodospirillales bacterium
AAATAAAAATCATAATTTTTGATTTTTTGAGAAATTCATTTTTATTTGAATTGCAAATTTCCCATATTCATTCTATAAAGGCGACCCATTACCTTGATAGCTCATGGGCTTAAATTCTTCGGGTAAGGCTTTGCCGAGCGCGCTTTCACGCTCCGGCCGCAGACGCCGTGGGTCGTGCATTCGCTGTTCGACATGCAGGCCCAGGCCGGCCAGTGGAAGGCGGCCCAGGAGACGTTGGACTCGGGCATCCGCCGCAAGGTCGTAAGCACAGACAAGGGTCGGGCGCTGAAAGCGCTGCTGCTGGTCGAGCGCAGCCGCGAGGCCGAGCGCGCCGGCGGCGATGCCGATGCCCAGGCGCTGGCGCGCGAGGCTTTCGGCCTGGCGCCGGAGCGGATCGCGGCGACCGGGCGGCTGGCCGAGCTGCAGCTCAAGGCGGGCGACGCCAAGCGCGCGCAGAAGACGCTGGAGCGCGGCTGGGCGGTGGCGCCGCATCCCGATTTGGTCGAGATCTATCTCAGGGCCTCGGGCGAGTCCGAGCCGTTGAAGCGCATCGGCGTCGTGCGCCGGCTGGCGGGACGCAACCCCGACGACATCGAGAGCCACCTCGCATTGGCCCGGGCCTCGCTCGACGCCGGCCTGTGGGGCGAGGCGCGGCGCCAGCTCGAGACCGCTGGCGGCACCTCGCCGCCGGTCCGCGTCTGCCGCCTGATGGCCGAGGTCGAGGAGCGCGCCAACGCCGACCAGGCCAAGGTACACGACTGGCTGGCGCGCGCCGCCGTGGCGCCGGCCGATCGCTCGTGGTCGTGCACCGCCTGCGGCGCCCATCACGAGACCTGGCGCTCGGTCTGCGAGAGCTGCGGCGCCTTCGGCACCCTGCAGTGGCGCGCGCCCGGCACCTATGGCCAGATCCTGCCACCCGAGGCGCGGCCGGCGATGGCTCTGCCGACGCCGGCAACGAACAACAACAATACGACTTGAGGGAAGCGAAATGTTCGAGACCACTCTTGCCGGCAGCCTGCCCAAGCCGTCGTGGCTGGCCACGCCCAACGTTCTGTGGGCGCCGTGGACGCTCAGCGGCCAGCCGCTGTTCGAGGCCAAGGACGACGCCACTCTGCTCGCCATCCGCCGCCAGGAAGAGGCCGGCCTCGACATCGTGAGCGACGGCGAGCAGGCGCGGCAACACTTCGTGCACGGCTTCCTGGCCGAGGTCGACGGCGTCGACTTCGACAAGAAGGTCCGCATGGGCATCCGCAACAACCGCTACGACGCCGACTGCCCGACCGTCACGGGCGCGCTCAAGCGCCGCAAGTTCGTGCACGAGCGCGAGGCGCGCGTCGCCCGTGCCGCCACCTCGCGCAAGCTGAAGTTCACCCTGCCCGGGCCGATGACGCTGAGCGACACCCTGGCCGACGGGTTTTACGGCGACCGGGTGAAGATGGCCTTCGCCTTCGCCGAGTTGCTGAACCAGGAAGCGAAGGATCTCGAGCGGCTGGGTGTCGACGTGGTCCAGTTCGACGAACCCGCCTTCAACGTCTATCTCGGCGAGACCGTCGAGTGGGGCGTGCCGGCGCTGGAGAGGGCCGCCGAAGGCCTCAAATGCACGACCGCGGTGCACATCTGCTACGGCTACGGCATCGAGGCCAACAACAAGTGGAAGGAGACGCTGGGCGACAGCTGGCGTCAGTACGAGCAGACCTTCCCGGCGCTCGACCGCAGCAAAATCCAGCAGGTTTCGCTGGAATGCCGCGAGAGCCACGTGCCGCCCGAGCTCATGAAACTCCTGAAGACCAAGACCGTGCTGGTCGGCGCCATCAACGTCGCCTCCGACAGGATCGAGACTCCCAAGGAAGTTGCCGAGACTCTGAAGCTTGCGACAAAGTTCGTAGACCCTGAACGCATCCAGGCCTGCACCAATTGCGGCATGGCGCCGATGACCTTGGGCGTGGCTTACGGTAAACTGCGCGCACTTGCCGAAGGAGCCGCCCTGGCGCGCAAAGCCTTCGGCTGAGGAGTGCGATGGCCGGCCGCGGCTTTGTCTTCTGGCTTCGTCACCAAGGCATCTTCTGGATGCTGGCGCTTCCCGTCGCGGGCCTTGGCGCCGGCATCGTGCATGTCGTCGAGTCCAACCTGGAATTCATCGACTACCGCCAGCACTGGGTGTGGAACCTCCTGTTCGCGCTGATCTACGCGTTGTTCCTCGACCGCTGGATCAAGGAAGTGCTGCTCGACGGCGCGGACGCCTGCGACGAGGTCGATGCGCTGCGCCGCTCGATGATCTCGCCGCGCTTCGCAGCGTTCGTCCTGCTGCTGTTCGGCCTCGCCATGGCGTTGGCCGAACTGCCGGTTCTCAGGATCGCCGGCGTGCCCTGGTTGCCGGAGATCGTCGTGTGGGCCGTCGTGGCGACGCCCCTCGCCCTCCTGTTGCCATCTCTGTCAGCCGGCGAGCCTCTGTCGCTTGGCGAGGCCTGGTCGGCCGGCCGGCCGGTACTCATCGGCTTGTTCGTCCTGATCGCAGCGGCCGCCCTTCTCTCGCTGCTCGCTGACGCAGCCGCGACGCAGGCAAGCGCCGAGCTGCTGCCCGGCAAGCCATGGTCCGCTGGCGTCGCCGCCGTGGCGGCGCGACTGGCCGATTGTTTCCTGCTGACATTCGTCGGCTACGGACTCGCCACGTTGTTTCGCGAACACACCGGCTGGCAACAGCCCGCGCCCGACGATCACACCTATCGCGGCATCCGCGCCCGCAAGGCGTAGAGGAATTCCAGCGCCTGCCGGGGCGTGAGCTCGTCGGGGTTGACCGACGCCAGCGCCTTCTCGACTTCTGATTCCATCGCCTTTGCCGCGCCGCCCGCCGGCCGCGCCGGTGCCACTGCGAACAGCGGCAGGTCGTCGGCAAGCTTCGTCACCGCGCCCGACTGCTCGCCCTGCTCCAGCGCCGCCAGCACCTGCTCGGCGCGCGCCACGACGGCGGCCGGGAGGCCCGCGAGTTGCGCCACGTGGATGCCGTAGGAGCGGTCGGCGGCGCCCGGCGCCACCTCGTGCAGGAACACGACCTCGTTCTGCCATTCCTTGACCCGCATGGTGTGCGGCGCCAGCGCTGCCAGGCGTTCCTTGAGCGCGCCCAACTCGTGGAAATGGGTGGCGAACAGCGCGCGGCACTTGTTGACGTCGTGCAGATGCTCGAGCGTCGCCCAGGCGATCGAGAGGCCGTCGAAGGTGGCGGTGCCACGGCCGATCTCGTCGAGAATGACGAGGCTGTGCGCGGTCGCCTGGTTGAGGATGGCGGCCGTCTCGACCATCTCGACCATGAAGGTCGAGCGCCCACGCGCCAGATCGTCGGCGGCGCCGACGCGGCTGAACAGCCGGTCGACGATGCCGATGGTGGCGGTCTCGGCCGGCACGTAGGAGCCCGCCTGGGCCATCACCGCGATCAGCGCGTTCTGGCGCAGAAAGGTCGACTTGCCGGCCATGTTGGGGCCAGTCAGCAGCCACAACCGGCGCTCGGACCCGAGATCGCAATCGTTGGGTACGAAGCCCGAGCCGCCTTGCCGCAGTAGCGCCGCCTCGACCACTGGGTGACGGCCGCCCGTGATCGAGAAAGCGGGATCGTCGGCCAGCACCGGCCGCGTGTAGTGGCCGCTGGTCGCGAGTTCGGCGAGTGCGGCGGCTACGTCGAGATTGGCGAGCGCGCGGCCGGCGGCGGCCACGCCGGTCGATACGGCCAGCACGCCTGCCGCCAGCTGCTCGAACATCGCCAGTTCCAGGGCTAGCGCCTGGTCGGCGGCGCGGCCGATGCGGGTTTCGAGATCGGCCAGTTCGGGCGTGTTGAAGCGCGTGGCGTTCGACATCGATTGCCGGCGCGCAAAACCCAGCGCCGCCAGATCGAGTTTGTCGGCATGCGTGGCCGTCACCTCGATGTGGTAGCCGATCATGTTGTTGTGGCGGATTTTCAGCGTCGCCACACCCGTGGAGGCCCGGTACTTGGCCTCCAGCGCCGCCACGGTCTTGCGGCTGTCGTCGCGCAAGGTGCGCTGCTCGTCGAGCTCGGCGCGGTAGCCCGCGCGGATGAAACCGCCGTCGCGGGCGAACAGCGGCGGCTCGTCGGCCAGCGCCGCCGCCAGCGCTTCGATCAGCGGCCGGTGGTTCGAGCAGGCCGCTACGATTTCTCCCAATGGCGCGGGGGCCGGGGCCAGCGCCTCCGGCTCGGCCCCGAGCAGAGCCGCCAGCGCTTCGCCCGAGTCGAGGCCGTCGCGCAATGCCGCCAGATCGCGCGGCCCACCGCGGCCGACGCTGAGGCGAGTCAGCGCGCGCTCGATGTCGGGCGTGCGCTTCAGGGCCTCGCGCACCCGCTCGCGCACGTCGGGCCGCTCGACGAAGAGCTGCACCAGGTCGAGCCGCCGTTCGATCGCGGCGCGGTCGGTGAGCGGGGCGGCAATGCGCTCGGCCAGCAGGCGCGCGCCCGGGCCGGTCAAGGTGCGGTCGATGGTGGCCAACAAGGTGCCGTCGCGCCGTCCGTCGAGGCTGCGCACCAGTTCCAGATTGCGCCTGGTCGCGGGATCGATCTCCATGGTGCCGTCGGCGCGTTCGCGGCGCGGCGGCGCCAGCGCCGGCCGCTTGCCGGCCTGCGTGAGTTCGACATAGTCGAGCAGCGCGCCACAGGCTGCGACCTCGGCCCGCGAGAACGAACCGAAGCTTTCCAGCGCCGCGACGTTGAACGCGGCCTGCAGACGCTTGCGGGCGTTGTCGCTGTCGAAGCGCGCCGAGGGCAGCGGCGTCAGCACCGAGGACCAGTCCTCGAGTGCCGCCTTCAGCGGTTCGCGGACCAGCAGGCGGTCGGGCAACAGCAGCTCGCCCGGTGCCAGCCGCGCCAGAGCTGCGGCAAGCTGTTGCGGCAACACCGGCTGGGTGGCGAAATCGGCGGTCGAGAGGTCGAGCCAGGCCAGCGCCAGCTCGCCCTGGGCCTCGGCGATGGCGGCCAGATAGTTGTGGCTGCGAGCATCGAGCAGCGAATCCTCGGTCAAGGTGCCGGGCGTGATGACCCGGACCACGGCGCGTTCGACGACCGATTTCGCACCGCGCTTCTTGGCCTCCGCCGGATCCTCGACCTGCTCGCAGACCGCGACCTTGAAGCCCTGGCGGATCAGGCGCGACAGGTAGGCCTCGTGGCTGTGCACCGGCACACCGCACATCTTGATGTCTTCGCCGAGATGCTGGCCGCGCTTGGTGAGCGCAATGTCGAGCGCCGCTGAGGCTTTCACCGCATCGTCGAAGAACAATTCGTAGAAATCGCCCATCCGATAGAACACCAGATGGTCCGGATGCTGCGCCTTGATCGCCAGGTACTGGCGCATCATCGGCGTCGCGTCAGCCGGAATCGGCGGCGCGGTGCCGGGGGAAGCAGCTGAACTGTCGGGCACGGTGGGTCCTCGCTCGCCTCGGTCTACCATAGAAAGCCGGCCGGCCATGTGGACGAGCGGTGGATCGCGCTGCAGCGCAGTATCGGAAGTTCTCGCACGCTGGCCCCGGCTGGGGATTGCCGCCAATATGCCCCCTCAAACGGGAGTGAAAAGATGACGAGCAAAAGCTCGGAAGCGATGGTCAGCAACGAAATGGGCGATCTCGACGGCGATTCGCTGCGCATGCATGCGATGGGCCGGCCCGGCAAGATCGAGATCGTCGCCACCAAGCCGCTGGTAACCCAGCGCGATCTGGCGCTGGCCTATTCGCCCGGCGTCGCCGCCCCCTGCCTCGCCATCGAAAAGGACCCCTCAACCGCCTACGACTACACCATCAAGGGCAATCTGGTGGCGGTGATCTCCAACGGCACCGCCGTGCTGGGCCTGGGCGACATCGGCGCCTTGGCCGGCAAGCCGGTGATGGAGGGCAAGGCCGTCCTGTTCAAACGCTTCGCCGACGTCGACTGCATCGATATCGAGGTCGACACCAAGGACGTCGACCAGTTCGTCAACGCCGTGCGCTATCTCGGGCCGACCTTCGGCGGCATCAACCTCGAGGACATCAAGGCGCCGGAGTGCTTCATCATCGAGCAGCGTCTGCGCGAACTGATGGACATCCCGATCTTCCACGACGACCAGCACGGCACCGCCATCGTCTCGGCGGCCGGCCTGATCAACGCGCTGCACCTCACCGGCCGCAACCTCAAGGACGTGAAGATGGTGGTGAACGGTGCGGGTGCGGCCTCGATCGCTTGCATCGAGCTGGTGAAGGCGATGGGCCTGCCGCACGAGAACGCCATCCTGTGCGACACCAAGGGCGTCATCTACCAGGGCCGCACCGAGGGCATGAACCAGTGGAAGAGCGCGCACGCCGTGCGCACCAAGGCGCGCACGCTGAAAGAGGCCATGAAGGGCGCCGACGTCTTCTTCGGCCTGTCGGTCAAGGGCGCCGTGACCAAGGAGATGGTCCAGTCGATGGCCGACAAGCCGATCATCTTCGCGATGGCCAATCCCGACCCCGAGATCTCGCCGGAGGACGTGAAGTCGGTGCGTTCCGACGCCATCATGGCGACCGGCCGCAGCGACTATGCCAACCAGATCAACAATGTGCTGGGCTTCCCTTACATCTTCCGCGGCGCGCTGGACGTACGGGCCAGCACGATCAACGAGGATATGAAGGTTGCTGCCGCCCAGGCGCTGGCCAATCTCGCGCGCGAGGACGTGCCCGACGAGGTCGACCGCGCCTATTCGGGCCGTCGCCTGCGCTATGGGCCTGAATACGTCGTGCCGGTGCCGTTCGATCCGCGGCTGATCTCGGCGGTGTCTTCCGCCGTTGCGGAGGCGGCCATGAAATCGGGCGTGGCGCGCAAGCCGATCGCCGACATGGCGGAGTACCGCCGCGACCTCTCCGGCCGTCTCGATCCGACCAGCCATTGGCTGCAAAGCCTGTTCGACCAGGTGAAGGCCAATCCGCAGCGCATCGTCTTCGCCGAGGGCGAGGAGGAGCGCACCATCCGCGCCGCCGTCGTGTTCCGCGACAACGGCTACGGCACGCCGATCCTGATCGGCCGCGAGGAGCAGGTGCGCGAGGCCATGAAGACGCTGGGCATCAACGATGCCAGCGGTATGGAGATCCACAATGCGCGGCTCTCGACCCGCAACGCCCCCTATACCGATCTGGTCTACGGGCGCCTGCAGCGCGACGGCTATCTGCGCCGCGATATCCAGCGCATGGTCAACCAGGTTCGCAACGTGTTCGGCGCCTGCATGGTGGCGATGGGCGATGCCGACGGCATGGTGACCGGCATCACCCGCCGCTTCCCCGAATGCTACAGCGACGTCAAGCGTGTCATCGACGTCGAGACCGACCGGGTGCCGATGGGTTATTCCATCGTCGTGGCGCGCCACGGTACGGTGTTCCTGGCCGACACGGCCATCAACGAGACGCCGTCGCCCGAGGAGCTCGCCACCATCGCCCGTCAGATGGTGCGCAACGCGCGGCAGATGGGCCATGAGCCGCGCGTGGCGTTCCTGTCGTTCTCGAATTTCGGCAGCCGCGAGATCGAGCGTATCGACCGCATCCGCAAGGCGATCCGCATCCTGCAGGCCGAGAAGGTCGATTTCGAGTTCGACGGCGAGATGCAGGCCGACATGGCGCTGGACTACGAGCTCCTGCGCGAGACCTATCCGTTCTGCCGACTGACCGGCCCGGCCAACGTGCTGGTGATGCCGGGCCTGCATTCGGCGCACATTTCCTCGCGCCTGATGCAGCGGCTGGGCGGTGTGACGGTGATCGGGCCGGTGATCGACGGTCTCGCGAAGCCGGTCCAGATCGTGCAGATGGGCGCCACGGTGAGCGATCTCGTGAACCACGCGGCGCTCGCGGCCTACGGTGCCCTCAGCCGACGGAGGAAGTAATGGCCGATCTCGTCATTCGCGGCGCCACCATCGTCGACGGACTTGGTCACGAACCAAGACGCGCCGACCTCGCGGTCAAGGACGGCCGCATCGCCGCCATCGGTGAGATCGGCGACAAAGCCGCCGAGACGATCGATGCCGGCGGTCTCACGCTGGCGCCCGGCATTGTCGACGTGCACACGCACTACGACGCCCAGGTCACCTGGGACACCACGCTCTCGCCCTCGCCCTCGCTCGGCGTCACCACGGCGGTGATCGGCAACTGCGGCTTCGGCATCGTGCCGGCGCCGCCTGCCGTGCGCGACCTGGTGATCCGCAACCTGTCGGTCGTCGAGGGCATGGACCTCGACGCGCTGCGCCGGGGCATCGCCTGGGATTTCGAGAGCTTCGCCGACTACATGGGCATGCTGCGGCGGCGCGGCGCCTACGCCAATCTGGCGGTGCTGGCCGGCCATTCGACCATCCGCACCGCCGTGATGGGCGAGGCGGCCTCGCAGCGCGCCGAGGCGACGCCGGAAGAACTCGCGAAGATGAAGACGATGGTGGCCGACGCCATGGCCCGTGGCGCAATCGGCCTCGGCGCCTCCTATTCACTCAACCATTCGGGCTACGGCGGCGTGCCGATGCCGTCGACCATCGCGCCCATGTCGGAGCTCGATGCGCTTGTTGGCGCGATGGGCCCGCGCGGCAAGGGCGTCGTCGCCATCGCCTCGGGCGTCAAGACGCCGGCGGAGCTGGAACCGATGGCGGCCAGATACGGCCGGCCGTTTTTCCAGGGCACCGGCATGGCGATGTACAACGAGCAGGAACCCGCGCGCGCACTCGGCATCTTCGACGCCTGCGCCGCCGCGCTGCGGCGCGGCAATGGCCTCTACGTCCAGATCCCCTGCCAGCCGCTGTCGTTCGACTTCACGATGGCCAACGCCTACCCGTTCTACAGCCATTCGGCCTTCGACCCGATCAAGGCTTTTGCACCCGAGCAGCTCGCGGGCGTCTATCGCGATCCGTCGTGGCGCGCCAAGTTCCGCGAGAACGCGAAGAATCCACGGCCCGGCATGATCTTCCAGGGCAACTGGGATCGCGTGATGGTGGCGGTGGCCCAGAAGCCCGCCAACGCCAAGTATGTGAACCGCTACTTGCATGAGATCGCCAAGGCCGAAGGCCGTGATCCACTCGATGTCATGCTCGACCTCAGCCTCGACGAGGGGCTCGAGACCGCCTTCCTCGGCCGTTTCCTGAATGTCGGCGACGAGGGCGTGGCCCGCCTGCTGAAGCACGAGGCGGGTGTGGTGGCGCTCAGCGACGCCGGCGCCCACCTTATCTATATGTGCGATGCCGGGTTCGGCCTGCATTTCCTCAGTCACTGGGTGCGCGAGCGCGGCGACTTCGACATCGTCGAAGCCATCCGCCGCCTCACCAGCCATCCTGCCGACCTCTACGGCATCCAGAACCGTGGCCGCATCGCCGTGGGCGCGCAGGCCGATCTGCTGTTGTTCGACCCCGCAACGGTCGGTGTTTCACCGGCCGAGCGCGTGGCCGACCTGCCGGGCGGCGGCCGGCGCACCATCCGCCGACCGACCGGCGTGCATGGCGTCTTCTGCAACGGCGTCCGCACTTTCGATGGCAAGGACTATGTGAAGCACGCCAGGGGTCCCGGCCACGTGCTCGACAGCTTCAACGAATCGTTCGGCAGTCACAGCGCGCTCGCCGCGCAGTGACTGCCAATCGTTGACCGCGGCACCGAGGAGATCCGGCGGCTACGGTCCGACTTTCACGACGGTGAGTTCGTGGCGACGGCCGTCACGCGCCGTCCATGAAATCGACTGGCCTTCGGCCAGACCGATCAGCGCGGCGCCGACCGGCGTCATCACCGAGATCCTGTGCGCATCGCTGTCCTCGTCGACCGGATAGACCAGCGTCTCCGTGCGCTCGCGGCCGTCGTCGGACCGGAACGTCACCGTCGAGCCCATGCGCACCACGCCGGCGGGCACGCTGCCGTCGCGCACGATCTTGGCGCGGTCCATTTCGGACAGCAGCTCTTCGGCGACCTCGGGCAGGCGCTCGAGCGAAGCGGTGGCAAGATCGGTCAGGCGTTCGTAGTCGGCATTGCTGACGATGATGTTGGGAACCGAACGGTTACGCGCGAGGGCGGGCATCGCTGACGCTCCTGCATTGAAAAGACTGAACGGGTTTCGTCGGTGATCGTCGCAGGGACGATCCAAGTGCCCCGACACCGGGACACAAGCCGGCTCGGGGACTACGCTTCTGCGATCGGATGGTTCCGTCGCGGCACGAGCGAAAGGAGGGCCGAGAGGTTCACCAAAAAGACGTAGGCTCGCCATGCGAACCTTTCAAGCCCGTTTCCCCACCCGCCGCGCCAGATAGACCTGCAGGTGAGCATGGGCCATCCGCAGATTGGGCGTGGCGATGCCCGCCTTTTTCGCCCGCGTGATCATGTCGCCCACGATGTGATCGGCTTCGACCATCGCGCCCTTCTCGAGGTCGTGCAGCATCGAAGCGGTGAACTTCGAGCCCTTCACGGTCAGGAACGAACAGATGGTCGCCATGCCCTTGTCGCCGGGATCGTGGCCTGCCGCGACCGCGACCTTGCGGCCCTCGTCGACCGTTTCGAGCACGATCGCTCGGCCCTCATCGGCCTCGAGGATGTCGCCGGAGGCGCCCCGCATCAGGCAGCACGTGGCGGCAAGCGTGCACAGCATGATCCATTTGTCCCAGAGATCCTGGACGATGTTGGCGTTCAGCCCACCGTCGATGCCCGACTTCTTGATCGCGGCATCGAGTTCGGCCAGCGTGGCGCGCGCAGGCTTGCCGTCGCGCTCGCCGAAGGAGATCGCCGCGAACGGGCTGGTGTGCAGGATCTCGCCTTTGTCGTTCATGGCGACGCCCACGCGGGCAAGACCGCCCACCACCTTCTCCGCGCCGAACTTGTCGGCCAGTACGTCGATATGGCGCATGCCGTTCAGCAGCGGCACGACCGTCGTATTCGCACCAACCGCCGGAGCGACGGCGTCGATCGCCGAGTCGAGATCGTAGGCCTTGCAGGTCAGCAGCACGACGTCGTACGGCCCGCCTTCGCTGGCCTCGAGAACAGTCTTCACCTTCTGGGTGATGTCGCCCTTGGTGCTCCTGATGACCAGCCCATCGCGCTTCAGCGCTTCGTTCCGCTTGTCGCGCACGAGGAACGTCACGTCGGCGCCGCTCTGGTGGAGACGGCCGCCGACGTAGCCGCCGATCGCGCCGGCACCCAGGATGAGAATTTTCACTTGAGACCGCCTCGCGCACGGCGCGCCTCGTAAGCCTGCAGGTGAGTGTAGGCAAAGCGCAGGTTGGGGGCCGCGATACCCGCCTTGCGGGCGCGGCCGAGCATGTCACCCACGATCTGTTTGCCTTCCGCCGGACCACCCTTTTCCATGTCCCCTAGGATCGACGCCACGGCCTTGGAGCCTTTGCTCGTCAGCATGGTCTTGATGCCGGCCAGAACCTTGTCGCTGGGCGCGTGGCCTTCCGCCGCCGCGACCTTGCGGCTCTCCTCCAGCGTCTCGGCCACGATGGCGGCCCCATCCTCGGTCTCCATGATGTCGCCGACGGTGCCGCGCATCGAGGAACACATGCCGGCGATCGTGGCCAGCATGATCCACTTGTCCCAGAGATCCTGGTTGATGTTGGGATTGATGCCGCCCTCGATGCCGGCCTTCCGGCAGGCCGCGTCGAGGTCGACGAGCGCTTTCCGCGCGGGCTTGCCGTCGCGCTCGCCGAAAGACACGCCGGAAGCGCCGGAATGCAGGATCTCGCCGTTGGGCCCCAGCATGCCCGAGATACGGGCCAATCCGCCTGCCACCTTCTCGGCACCAAATTTCTTGTCGAGCGTGGCGAAATGGGCGTGGCCGTTCAGCATCGGCACGACGGTCGTGTCGGTGCCGATCGCCGGGGCGATCGACTCGATCGCCGAGTCGAGGTCATAGGCCTTGCAGGCCAACACAACGATGTCATAGGGCCCGCCCTCGCTGCCTTTGGTCACGACCTTGACCGGCAGAACGGCGTCGCCCTTGGGGCTTTTCACGACCAGACCTTCCTTCCGCACCTTCTCGGCGCGCTTCTCGCGCAGCAGGAAGGTGACGTCCGTGCCGGACTGATGCAGGCGGGCGCCCCAATAGCCGCCGACCGCGCCGGCGCCGAGGATCAGGACCTTCATTTCTTGGGATTCCTTTCGGCCAGCCAGTCCGCGAGCCATGTCGCGAGGTCATCGGTCTGGTGGTGGATGTGGCTGAGATCGGTGTCGGCCGCGCGCTTCACGCTCTCGTCGGTGCGGATCCACACGGTGCGCATGCCCATGTCGGCGGCGGGTTTTAGGTTCACCGAGATGTCGTCGGCGAAGGCGGCGCGCGTCGGATCCACGTTGTGCTTCTTCACGAGCTTTTCGTAGATCTGCGTGTGGGGCTTCGGCCAATAGTCCCCGGCGGCGATGTCGAAGATCGCCTCGAAATGATGCGACACGCCCAGCCGTTCCATCACCTTCTCCGCATGCGGCACGTCGCCGGCGGTGAAGATGATCTTGCGGCCGGGCAGCGCGCGCAGCGACGCCTCGAGCGCAGGATTGGCCTCGATCGGCGAGTAGTCGATGTCGTGGACGTAGTCGAGGTAGTGGGTCGGGTCGACGCCGTGCAGGCTCATCATGCCCCGCATCGATGTGCCGTGGTCGCGCCAGTACTGCTTCTGCACGACCCGCGCCTCTTCCGGCGTGACCTTAAGCCAGTCCGAGATGTAACGGCCGATGCGGACGTCGATCTGGGCGAACAGGTTGCAGCGCGCTGGATAGAGCGTGTTGTCGAGGTCGAACAGCCAGACGTCGGGGTCATGTTTGGGAACCATCGGACGCTGGATTACCGGCCGGCCGTGCGCTTGTCGAGACGGCGGATTATAAGGAGGGCAATGGATACCCTGACGATCGTCCTTCTCGCCGCCGTGGTCCTGCTGGTCGTGGTCCTGGCCGTCCTGCTGGTACGCCAGGGCGGCGGCAGCCGCGACGCCGAGCAGATGCGCCAGCATCTCGCCCTGGCGCTCAGCCAGCAGGCGGAAACCGTCCAGCGGGTCGAACGTTCGCTGCGCGAGCAGGAGCAGGCGCTCAGCAAGGTCGTCGACGAGCGTCTCGACCGCACCGAGAAGGCGACCGGCCAGATCGTCACCGACCTGCGCGAGCGGCTGGTCCGCATCGACGAGGCGCAGAAGAAAATCGGCGAGCTCTCGACCCAGGTCGTGAGCCTGCAGGAGGTCCTGTCCAACAAGCAGGCGCGCGGCGCCTTCGGCGAGGTCCAGCTGAACGACCTGGTGCAGAGCGCGCTGCCGCCCTCGGCCTACGAGTTCCAGTCGACGCTGTCCTCAGGCGTACGCGTGGATTGTCTTCTGCATCTGCCCAACCCGCCGGGCTCGATCGCCATCGACGCCAAATTCCCGCTGGAAAGTTATAGCGCATTGCGCGCCGTGGCGGCGGGCGACACGGCGGCCCTGGCCATCGCCCAGCGCGGTTTCCAGCTGGCGATCCGCAAGCACATCGCCGACATCCGCGACAAATATATCGTCTCCGGCGAGACTGCCGAATCGGCGCTGATGTTCCTGCCCTCCGAGGCGGTCTACGCCGAGCTGCACGCCAACTTCACCGGCCTCGTCGAGGAGTCCTACAGGGCGCGTGTCTGGATCGTGTCACCCACCACCATGATGGCGACACTGAACACCGTGCGCGCCGTGCTGAAGGACGTCCGCATGCGCGAGCAGGCGGGCGAGATCCAGAAGACGGTCGGGCTGCTGCTGGAGGATGTCCGGCGGCTCGATGACCGGGTCGACAAGCTGAAGGCGCACTTCGCCATGACCGAAAAGGATCTGCGCGAGGTCGACATCTCGGCCGACCGCATCACCAAGCGCGGCCAACGCATCCAGGAAGTCGATCTCGGCGAGGAGCCCGCGGCGCTGCCGAAGCCCTAGCCCCAGGGGCCGCGACGCGGCGCCTGGGGGACGGCAGTGGTCCAGGGATTGGTGTTCGGCCGCGCCGTCGCGCGGTAACCGCCGCCCATTTCGCCCGCCATCGCCTCCAGCCGCGCGATGCGCTCCTCCATCGGCGGATGGGTCGAGAACAGACTGGCCATGCCGCCGACGGCGGCCAGCGGGTTGGCGATGTACATGTGCGCCGTCGCCGGATTGGCTTCGGCCGCCCGGTTGGGGATCTGCTGGGTGCCGGCATGCAGCTTGGCCAGCGCCGCGGCGAGCCACTGCGGCTGGCCGCAGATCTCGGCGCCGGCACGATCGGCCTCGTATTCGCGGCCGCGGCTGATCGCCATCTGCACCAGCATGGCGGCCATCGGGGCCAGGAACATCGCGGCAATCGCCACGATCGGATTGACCAGCGGTCGGCCCTCCGAATCGCGGCCGCCGCCCATCAGGCCACCGAAGCTCGCCAGCATGCCGATGGCGCCCGCGAGCGTCGCGGCGATGGTCATGATCAGCGTATCGCGATGGCGGACGTGGCTCAGCTCGTGCGCCATCACGCCCGCGATCTCCTCGCGGCTCAAGTGGCGCAGCAGGCCCGTGGTGGCGGCAACGGCGGCATTCTCGGGGTTGCGGCCGGTGGCGAAGGCGTTGGGCTGCTCTTCGTCGATGATGTAGACGCGCGGCATCGGCAGGCCGGCGCGCCCAGCCAGCTCCTGGACGATGCCATAAAACTCGGACGCGTCGCCCGGCCCGACTTCCTGCGCGTTGGCCATGCGCAGCACCATCTTGTCGCTGTTCCAGTAGGCGAACAGGTTCATGCCCAGTGCCGCGACGAGCGCGATGACGAGGCCGGATTGGCCGCCCAGCAGGTAACCCGCGACCAGCACGAAGCCCGTCAGCGCGGCCAGAAGAAGAGCAGTCTTGAAGTAGTTCATGGCCGGAAAGATGGTCCCCAACTGTGGCGAATCAAGACGCCCCGGGGCATCATGGGCCATGACCGATACCAAGAATTCCACGCCTCCCGAGCCCGCAAAGGCCGAGCCGACACCGCCTGTCCCGCCCGAAAAGCCCAAGAAAGTCGAGGAGATCGGCGGCCCGCCCGGCCCCGAGCCGACGCGCTACGGCGACTGGCAATTCAACGGCAAGGTGACGGATTTCTGATGCGTACCGGGATGATCGGCGCCTGGTACCGCACCCGCGACTGCATCGACCGCCGTCTGGCGGCGTGATGGCTTCTCCCCTTCCCGTTACCCTGGCCGACGTGCAGGCCGCTGCCACACGTATCGGCGGTGCCGTGGTCCGCACGCCCTGCCTGCGCAGCGAGACCCTGTCGCGTATTGCCCACGCCGATATCTGGATAAAATTCGAGAACCTGCAGTTCACCGCCTCGTTCAAGGAGCGCGGTGCCCTCAACACGCTGCTGCAGCTCACCGACGAGGAACGCAAGCGCGGCGTCATCGCCATGTCGGCCGGCAACCATGCCCAGGGCGTCGCCTATCATGCCGGGCGCCTCGGCATTCCCGCCACCATCGTCATGCCCTCCTTCACGCCCAACACGAAGGTGAAGCATACGCGCGACCATGGCGCGCGGGTCGTGCTGGTGGGCGATACGCTGGCCGAGGCGGCGACGGAGGCGCACCGGATCGCCGCCGCCGAGAAGCTGGTGTTCGTGCATCCCTACGACGATCCCCGCGTGATCGCGGGCCAAGGCACCATCGCGCTGGAAATGCTGCAGGACGTTCCCGAGCTCGACACCCTGGTGGTCCCGGTGGGCGGCGGCGGCATGATCGCCGGCTGCGCCGTGGCCGCGCGCGGGCTCAAGCCCGACGTGAAGGTCATCGGTGTCGAATCGGCCGGCTATTCGGCCATGCGCCAGCTTCTGGCCGGCGAACAGGTCACGGTGGGTGGCGACACCATCGCCGAAGGCATTGCCGTGCGCGACATCGGCCCGACGCCGCTTTCCATTGCCCGCGCCCTGGTCGACCGAGTACTGAGCGTCGACGAGGTGGCGATCGAACGCGCCATCGCGCTCTTCCTCGAGGTCGAGAAGACGGTGGCCGAGGGCGCCGGCGCCGCCGGACTTGCCGCGCTGCTCGCCCATCCCCAGCATTTCACCGGCCGCAAGGTCGGGCTCGTGCTGTGCGGCGGCAACATCGACACCCGCCTGCTGGCGTCCGTCCTGCTGCGCGGGCTGGTGCGCGACGGCCGCATCGTGCGGCTCAGGCTGATGATCGGCGACGCGCCGGGCCAGCTCGCCCGGGTCGCCGGCCTGATCGGCGGCGCCGGCGGCAACATCGTGGAAGTGCTGCACCAGCGGCTGTTCGGCGTGGTCGCCAAGGCCACCGAACTCGACGTCACGGTCGAAACCCGCGATCGCGCCCACGTCGGCGAGCTTCTCGCGGCGCTGCAGGCCGACGGTTTCAAGGTCCGCGTCCTGGAGGGGGCCGACGCGTAAAAGCGCCGCCTTACATCCCACCGCCCTGCGGGCTAAAAGACCCGCCATGGCCGCCTCCCCCTCGTACGTCCCCTCGCCCACCCCCGATCTCGCCCGCGTCCAGCGCGCCCTGATCTCCGTCTCCGACAAGGCCGGCCTGATCGAGCTCGGCCAGGCGCTGGCGGCCCACGGGGTGGAAATCCTGTCGACCGGCGGATCGGCCAAGGCACTGCGCGACGCCGGCCTGAAAGTGATCGAGGTGAGCGATCACACGGGATTCCCCGAGATCATGGATGGGCGCGTCAAGACGCTGCAACCCTCGATCCACGGTGGCATCCTCGCCCGCCGCACCGACCCCGGCCATCAGAAGGCGATGAGCGATCACAAGATCGCCGGCATCGATCTCGTTGTCTCCAACCTCTATCCGTTCGAGGCGACGGTGGCTGGTGGCGCCGACTTCGCGACCTGCGTCGAGAACATCGACATCGGCGGGCCGGCTCTGATCCGCGCCTCGGCCAAGAACCATGACTTCGTGACCATCGTGGTCGATCCCGCCGACTATGGCGCCGTGATCGCCGAGCTGACGGCCAACAAGGGCGCCACGACACTGGCGCTGCGCCGCAAGCTCGCCGCCAAGGCCTATGCCCGCACCGCGTCCTACGATTCGGCGATCGCCACCTGGTTCGCCCAGCAGGAGGGCGAGGCCTTCCCCGAGCGGCTCACGATCTCGGCCGCGCGCGTGCAGACGCTGCGCTACGGCGAGAACCCGCACCAGAAGGCCGCCTTCTATTCCGACGGCAGCAAGCGGCCCGGCGTCGCCACCGCGCGCATGGTCCAGGGCAAGGAGCTCTCCTACAACAACATCGGCGACACCGACGCGGCCTATGAATGCGTCGCCGAGTTCAAGGAGCCCGCCGTCGTCGTGGTCAAGCACGCCAATCCCTGCGGCGTGGCGATCGGCAAGGACCAGTACAGCGCCTATCTGAAAGCCTATGCCTGCGATCCGGTGTCGATCTACGGCGGCATCGTGGCGCTCAATCGCACGCTCGAAGCGGCAACGGCGACCGATCTTGCCAAGCGCTTCCTCGAAGTCGTGATCGCCCCCGACGCGACGCCGGAAGCCCTGCAAATCCTGGCCCGCAAGAAGGACGTGCGCGTGCTGTTGGCAGGCACCTTGCCCGACCCGACGAGCGCCGGCATGACGATCAAGAGCGTGGCCGGCGGCTATCTCTTCCAGGGCCGCGACAACGGCCATCTGGCGAAGAGCGACCTCAAGGTCGTGACCAAACGGGCGCCGACCGCCCAGGAACTCGACGATCTCCTATTCGCCTTCACCGTCTGCAAGCACGTGAAATCGAATGCCATCGTCTATGCCAAGGACGGAGCCACCGTGGGCGTCGGTGCGGGACAGATGAACCGCCGCGACTCCTCGCGGATCGCCGCCATGCGCGCCGCCGAATCGGGCGAGATCGCCAAGCTGGCGCAAAGTCCGGCCATCGGTTCCGTCGTGGCCTCCGATGCCTTTTTTCCCTTCGCCGACGGACTCCTGGCGGCGGTGGAGGCCGGTGCGACGGCGGTTATCCAGCCCGGCGGCTCGATGCGCGACAAGGAAGCGATCGAGGCCGCCGACAATGCCGGTCTCGCCATGGTCTTCACCGGCATGCGCCACTTCCGCCACTAGGTGGGTTTCGGCGCGGCTTTCCGCTCGGTCGTCGCAATCCAGATTCCGGCAAACACGGCGACCAGTCCGATCACCAGATTGAACGTGATCGGCTCGCCGACCAGTTGGCTCGCAAGCAGGGCGGCAGCGATGGGGTTGACGGTCATGGTGTTGGCAACGCGCGTCGGTGACGCCCGCTGCAGGGCCATGACCCAGAGGATGAAGGCGAGCGCGCCGCCACCGACGCCAAGATAGATGCCTGCGATCCATTGCGGCGCACCGAAGCTAGCGAGGACGGCGACGCGGCCGGTCAGCAGACCCGCGATGACCAGCACCGCCGCGCCGCTTCCCATGCCGACCGCCAGGAACCCCAGGGCACTCGACCTTTGGATGAAGGGGCGAGACCAGACATTGTAGAAAGCCATGCACAGGACGGCGCCGTTCATGATCAGCTCGCCGTACCAGGCATCCGGCGGCGCGGCGGAAAGGCCCGAGGCGAGGGCGGCGAGGACACCGAGGACGGCAATCCCCACACCCGTAGCCTTGCGCGCGGTCAGCCGCTCGATGCCCAGTAGCGCGCCCACCACCATGGTCTGCAGCGGCAAGGTCGACAGCGCCAGGCTGGCACGAGCCGCCGTCGTGTAGCCGATGGCGACGTTGTAGAGAATGAAGAACAGGCCGAAGAAACAGATCCCGAGGCCGGCAACGGCCAGCCAGTCTTTGCGGCCCGGCCAGCGCACCCGCAGGATCAGGGCGATCGGCAGTACGCAGAGAAAGCCAATGCCCCAGCGCAGAATGGCCAGCGTCAGCGGATCGGCGTTGCCCACGAGATAGCGCGTGACCGCCGCCGCCGTGCCGCCGAGGCAGCTCGAGACGATGGCAATCAAAACTCCAAGCCACTCACTCACCGCCGTCTCCCGTTGTACCCGAGGGCGATCCGTCACTTTCTCGATCGGCGGCGTCTCGGCAACTACCTGGCAGGTAGTCGTGGCATGTCGCGCGATGGGCGTCGGTGGCGCGTTAGGAGTCCGCCACGCCGACCGAAAAGGCCCGCGGCAGCACCGTCACCTCGAGCGGCAGGCGGCCCACCGTTTCGCCGTCGAGATCGACCAGCGTCTCGACTTCCGATTCGAAGCGGAACGACGTGCCCCGGTCGACCCGCACCTTGGGGTGGCCGATATGGGCGCCGCTGTAGAGCTTGGGCATGACGCCCAGCAGCACGCCCAGCCGCGAGACATCGCCCATCTCGATCAGGTCGAGCACGCCGTCGTCGAACTTCGCCCCGGGCATCAACTTCATGCCGCCACCGCCATTCTCGGTGTTGGCGACCAGCGCGGTGAACAGCCGTCGCGTCCGGGGCGGGCCGCCGTCGATCGCGATGGCGACGTCGCGGTGGCGATAGCCCAGCGTCACGACCGGCGTCATCAGCAGGTACGCGACCTCGCCCAGCTTCTTCAGCCAGCGCGACCGCGAGGTGCGGTGGCTGATGGTGGCCGCGGCACCCAGCGACACGATGAGGTAGCCGAAGCGGTCGACCTGATGGCCCTCGAGATCGACACAGCGCACGCGCAGCAGGTCGACCGGCCGGGAACCGGTGCCGGCCGCGGCCTCGTAGGCGCGCGCGGGATGCCCGAGATGGCCGAGCGCCCGGCAGAGTTCATTGGCCGTACCGGCGGGCACCGGGCAGAGGACGGCATCGGGCGCGATCAGGCGGCCCGAAGGGTCGAGCAGGCCGTTCAGCGTCTCGTTCACCGTGCCGTCGCCGCCCACCGCCACGATCCGCCGCGCACCCCCTGCCACCGCCTTCCGCGCGAGTTCGGTCGCATGGCCCGGCGCCATCGTGAATTGCGGCGCAAAGGCGCCGAGGCGGGCGGCGAGTTCGGCCTCGATCGCCGGCCAACGCCGCGCCGCGCCGCCCTTGTGGGCGGCGGGATTGACGATGACTGCAGTGCTGGCGTGCTCAACCATCGGGCACAGTGTGGACATCTGTCGGGATCACCGCCAGCAATCACCTGTTGATTGCGCCGATCCCGGCGGTTGTCGCAACAAATGATCGCGCCGACAGGCGGATTGACACCGGAAGCAGGCGGAACCACATCTGCCGGAGCGACGCAGAATGAGTCGCGGGGGAGTTCCGTTGCCTGTTTTCCGCCAACTCTTCGTTGCCGCCGTCCTCGCCTTTGCCGCCGCGCCAGTCATGGCCCAGGGCGGCCCGCCCGCCATGCCGGTATCGGTTGCCGAACCGCTGGCCAAGCGGATCACGCAGTGGGACGAGTTCTCCGGCCGCTTCGAAGCCGTCGCCTCGGTCGAAGTCCGGGCGCGCGTCTCCGGCTTCATCGACAAGCTGCACTTCCGCGACGGCCAACTGGTCAATGTCGGCGACCTGTTGTTCACCATCGACAAGCGGCCCTACGAGATCGCCGTCGAATCGGCCACAGCCGACGTCGCCCGCAACAAGGCCCAGGTCGAGCTCGCCGAATTGCAGGTCACTCGCGGCGCCTCGCTGATTGCCTCGCGCACCATCACGGAGGCCGACAACGATTCGCGCAAGTCGGCGCTTGCCGTCGCGCGCGCCCAGCTCAAGTCGGCCGAAGCGGCGCTGCGCAACGCCCAGCTCAATCTCGACTGGACCGACGTGCGCGCGCCGCTGGCCGGCCGCATCTCCGACCGCAAGGTCGACGCCGGCAATCTGATCCAGGGCGGCCAGCAGGGCGCCACGTTGCTCGCCTCGATCGTCACCATCGATCCGATCCGCTTCGTGTTCGACATCTCCGAGGCGGACTATATCCGCTACCAGCGCCTGTACCTGTCCGGGTCGCGCCCGTCGGAGCGCGGCGATACCGTCATCCCGGTGCGCATTCGCCTCGCCGACGAGACCGAGTGGAAGCGCACCGGCAAGATCGACTTCGTCGACAATCAACTCGGCACGCGGTCCGGCACCATCCGCGCCCGCGCCATCGTCGAAAACGATGACCAGCTCCTGGCACCCGGGATCTTCGGCCGGCTGCAGCTGTTCGGCGGCGAGTACGACGCGCTGCTGATCCCCGATTCGGCGATCGTTTCCGATCAGGCGCGCAAGATCGTGTTCGCGGTCGGGCCCGACAACGTCGTGCAGGCGAAGCCTGTCGTGCTCGGGCCGCTGGTCGATGGGCTGCGCGTGGTGCGCAGCGGGATTGCCGCGGCCGACAAGGTGGTGCTCGACGGGCTGGCCAACCCGATGGTGCGGCCGGGCGCCAAGGTGGTGCCGCAGAAGGGCGCGATCACCGCCCAGAATCAGAAGAAATAGGGCGAAGCAAACAAGCCATGCGTTTTTCCCACTTCTTCATCGACCGCCCGATCTTCGCCTCGGTTCTGTCGATCATCATCCTGATCGTGGGCTTCATCGCCCAGCGCGGCCTGCCGGTGGCCGAATATCCCGAGATCGCACCGCCCACGGTCAACGTCACCGCGACCTATCCCGGCGCCTCGGCCGAGGTCATCGCCGCCACCGTCGCCACGCCGCTCGAGATCGAGATCAACGGCGTCGACGACATGCTCTACATCGTCTCGCAGTCGACCGGCGACGGGCGGCTGTCGATCAACGTCGTGTTCAAGCCGGGCGTCAACATCGACCAGGCGCAGGTCAACGTGCAGAACCGCGTCGCCGTGGCCCAACCGCGCCTGCCCGAGGACGTGCAGCGGCTGGGCATCGTGGTGCGCAAGGCCTCGCCCGACCTGATGATGGTCGTGCACATGACGTCGCCCGACGGCAGCCGCGACCAGCAGTACATCTCCAACTACGCCACGCTGTTCGTGAAAGACGTGCTGGGCCGCATCGACGGCATCGGCAATGTGCTGGTGTTCGGTGCGCGCGACTATTCCATGCGTGTGTGGCTCGATCCCGCGCGCGTGGCCGCCCACAATCTGACGGCCGGCGAGGTCATGCTGGCGATGCGCGCCGCCAACCTCCAGGTCGCGGCCGGCGCCATCAACCAGGCTCCCGCCGTGTCGCCGGGCGGCTTCACCCTGTCGGTGCAGACGCTGGGCCGCCTCACGACACCCGAGGAATTCGGCAACATCGTGCTGCGCGCCGAGCCCGACGGCTCGGTGACCCGCCTGCGCGACGTCGCGCGCATCGAACTGGGTGCGCAGGACTACACGCTGAACGCCTATCTCGACAACAAGAACGCCACCGCGCTCGGCATCTTCCAGCGCCCCGGCTCCAACGCGCTTTCGACCTCGGCCGAGGTCAAGGCAACGATGGAGCGGCTGAAGAAATCCTTCCCGACCGGCCTCGACTATTCGGTGGTCTACAATCCCACCGAGTTCATCCAGGCCTCGGTCGATGCTGTGATCGAGACGCTGTTCGAGGCGCTGATCCTGGTCGTGATCGTGGTGATCGTGTTCCTGCAGACCTGGCGGGCCGCGATCATCCCCCTGCTCGCCATCCCGGTCTCGCTGATCGGCTCCTTCGCCGTGATGTCCGCGGTTGGGGTGTCGTTCAATACCCTGTCGCTGTTCGGCCTGGTTCTGGCGATCGGCATCGTGGTCGACGACGCCATCGTGGTGGTCGAGAACGTCGAGCGCTACCTGACCCAGGGCATGTCGCCCAAGGAGGCCGCGCACAAGACCATGGACGAGGTCGGCGGCGCGCTGATCGCGATTTCCCTGGTCCTGATCGCGGTGTTCCTGCCGACCGCCTTCATCACCGGCCTGCAGGGCACCTTCTACAAGCAGTTCGCCATCACCATCGCGGCCTCGACGGCGATCTCGGCTTTCGTGTCCCTGACGCTGTCGCCGGCCATGGCGGCCCTGCTGCTGAAGACTCACGCGCTGTCGCATGTCGAGAAGCCCAAGCCCACGCTAATCGAGCGGCTGGCCTGGCCGCTCACCTGGTTCTTCCGCCAGTTTAATCGCGGCTTCGAGGGACTGTCGAATTTCTACGGCCGTGCCACGGCCCGGCTGATCCGCATGGCAACCATCGTCCTGGTCGTCTATGCCGGCCTGCTGGTGCTGACCGGCAACCGGCTGGTCAACACGCCGACCGGCCTGGTGCCGCAGCTCGACCGCTCCTACCTGATCGCCGTGATGCAGCTTCCCGCCGGCTCGACCTTGGAGCGCGCCGACCGGCTGGTGCGGCAGGCCTCGGAGATGATCATGGCGACGCCCGGGGTCGAGCACGCCGTGGCTTTCGTCGGCCTCGACGGCGCCACCTTCACCAACGCCCCCAACACCGGCGTGGTGTTCGTCACGCTGAAACCGTTCGACCAGCGTCGCAATCTGCCGATGGACAAGATCGTGGCCGACCTGCGCGGCAAGATGTTCTCCCTGCGCGAGGCCTTCGTGTTCGTGCTCGAGCCGCCCTCGGTGCCGGGCATCGGCACCGGCGGCGGCCTCAAGGGCTACGTGCAGGACCGTGCCGCGCGCGGCCTGCCGGCGCTCGAGGGCGCGACCTGGGCGCTGGCCGGCGCCGCCGGGCAGACCCCGGGGCTGACCCAGGCCTTCACGCTGTTCAGCACGCGAACGCCGCAGATCTGGGCCGAGATCGACCGCACCAAGGCCGAGCAGCTGGGCGTGCCGATCGCGCGCGTGTTCGAGACGCTGTCGATCTACATGGGCTCGGGCTACGTCAACGATTTCAACATCCTCGGCCGCACCTATCGCGTGACGGCGCAGGCCGACGACCCCTACCGGCTGACCGTGCGCGACGTCGGCAACCTCAAGACACGCTCGGCGAGCGGCGAGATGGTGCCGATCGGGTCGGTCGCGACCTTCTCCGACACGACCGGCCCCTATCGCGTGGCACGCTACAATCTCTATCCCGCGGCCGAAGTGCAGGTCGCGCTGCAACGCGGCTTCTCGTCAGGGCAGGGAATTGCCGCCATGGAAGGCCTGGCTGAAAAGGTGCTGCCTTCGGGTTTCGACTTCGAATGGACCGAGATCGCGCTGCAGGAGAAGCTCGCGGGCAACACCGCGATCCTGGCCTTCGGCCTTGCCGTGGTCTTCGTCTTCCTGCTGCTGGCCGCGCTCTACGAAAGCTGGCTGCTGCCGCTGGCCGTCATCCTGATCGTGCCGATGTGCGTGCTGGCGGCCATGATCGGCGTCAACCTGCGCGGCCTCGATCGCAACGTCCTGGTCGAAATCGGCCTGGTGGTGCTGGTGGGCCTGGCCGCCAAGAACGCCATCCTGATCGTGGAGTTCGCCAAGCAGGCGCACGAAGCCGGCATGACCCGCTACGACGCGGCCATCAGCGCCGCCAAGACGCGGCTCCGGCCCATCCTGATGACCTCGCTCGCCTTCATCCTGGGCGTGGTGCCGCTGGTGGTGAGCTTCGGCGCCGGCGCCGAAATGCGCCAGTCGCTGGGCACCGCGGTGTTCGCCGGCATGCTGGGCGTCACCTTCTTCGGCCTGATCTTCACGCCGGTGTTCTACGTGATCTGCACCGGCCTGTCGGAACTGCGCTTCCGGTGGCGCAAGCAGGAGATCAAGCCCGACTTCAAGCCGGATTCGGCCTGAGCACGCGGTGCAGGTCGAGCACCGGCGGATCGCGGCCGAGCTGCGACAGCAGGGTGTGGACCTGGGCGCGGTGATGGGTCTGGTGATTGAAGAAGTGCGGCAGCAGGACGTCGAGCGGATCCTCTGACGCGAGGCCGGCATTGTTGACGTAACGGATCGTGCCGGCGGCGAAATCGGGCGGCAGGTCCGCGATGAACCGCTCGATGCGGGCATCCATCGCGACCCGCGCCGCGCGCAGGGCCGCGAAATCCTCGAACAGGATGGCGCCGAGATCGGTCGAGGGATAGGCGGTGCCCTCGAAGCGCGCCATCCAGATGCGATCGCCCAGCAGCAGATGGTTGAGCGTGCCGTGGACGCTCCTGAAGAACGCACCGAGGTCGCGCCGGCGCTCCTCATCGGAGAGCCGGGCGCAGGCCTCGTAGAGCGTCTCGTTGGCCAGTCGGTTGTAGCGGGCGTAGTACGCCCAGGGCTGGGTCATCTGCCCTGTTTAGCGGGCCGCGGCGGAAACCCAACGCGCCAAATCGCGGAACGCACCGGCGACGGCCGCCGCACGCAGGCGGTGGGCCTTCACCAAGTAAGCCTGATATTCGGGAGTTGAGGGATACGGCGCCTTGAACATGGATATCTCCTTTGATTGAAAGGAACATAATTCCTCGTTGTTCAAGTGTTATCTGGAGATATTGACGAAGACTGATGAATATAATTCACTAATAGGGCAATGATCGATCATGCCAGCGAAATGGCGGCCTTCGTGCGGGTCGTCGATGCCAAGGGCTTTTCCGCCGCGGCGGGAGGGCTCGGTCTGTCGCCGTCAGCCGTCAGCAAGCTGGTGACCCGGCTGGAGACCCGGCTGGGCGTCCGCCTGCTGCAGCGCACGACGCGGGCGCTGCACCTCACCGCAGACGGCGAGGCCTTCTACGGCGCCGCGCGACGCATCGTGGCGGAGATCGAGACGCTCGAGAACGAGATCACCGGTCAGAGCGGCACGCCGCATGGGCCGCTCAAGGTCACGACCTCGCTCGCCTTCTCGACCCACCAGCTCGCGCCCATCATCGGCGAGTTTTTGCAGCGCTACCCCGCCGTGCAGCTCGAGTTGCTGCCGACCGATCGCGTGGTCGACGTGATCGACGAGCGGATCGATGTCGCCATCCGGATCGGCAAGCTCGCCGACACCAGCTTCATGGCGCGCAAGATCGGCGAGGACGTCCGCCTGATCTGTGCCGCGCCGAGCTACCTGGCCCGCCGCCGCACGCCGCAGCGGCCCGAGGATCTCGCGCACCACGACTGCATCGTCAATCGCGACCGGCCCGAACTCAACAGATGGCCTTTCCGCATCGACGGCAACATCCGCCAGATCGAGGTCAATGGCCGCCTCGCCGTCAACGAGGGCGAAGCGCAGATGCGGCTCGCCCTGCAGGGGCTGGGCATCGTCTGCCTGACGCGGCTGACGCTGGCCGGCGCCATCCGGCGTGGCGACCTGGTGCCCCTGCTCGGAGACTTCTACGCCGAGGAGCCGGTGCCGATCCATGCGGTCTACCCGCACCGCCGGCATTTGGCACCGAAGGTGCCGGCGTTCGTGAATTTCCTCATCGAGAAGTTCACACCTCCGCCCTGGGAGATATGATCTACTCCAACGAACCAATCTGGAGGACACCATGGCCGACGCCATCGACGATCTGTTCCGCCGCTTCGGCAAGGCCTTCAACAAGGCCGACGTCGAGGAGATTACCGCCTGCGTCACCGACGATTTCGAGTGGCGCCTCAACGCAGGCGGCGCGCCGGCCGGCCGCGTGCTCAAGGGCAAGGCCGACCTGCGCGCCTATTTCGCCGACAAGTCCGCGGCGCATCGCGAGGCGCGCTATTCCGAGGCCCGCATACATCGCGCCGGCGACAAGTTGTTCGGCACCTTCCGCGTCACCGGCATCGACCATGCCGGCAACAGGTTCGACCGCTACGGCATCGATCTCTACGAGGTGAAGGACGGCAGGATCGCCCTCAAGGACAGCTATCTGAAGGCCGACTGAGGTGACGAACGACACCGTCCTCTGGGAAATCGACAAGCGCGGCGTGGCCACGGTCACGCTCAACCGGCCGCAGGTGAACAACGCCTACAACGGCGAGCTGATCCAGGGCCTGCATGATGCGATGGATGCGCTCGGCCTGGCGGCGGGGCTGCGCCTCGTCGTGCTGCGCAGCAACGGCCGCCACTTCCAGGCCGGCGCCGACCTCGCCTGGATCAGCAGCGTCGCCACGCAATCGCCGGCCGAGAACGAGCGGGTGAGCCGGCTCACCGCCGAGGCGATCCGCCGGCTCGACACCTGTCCGGTGCCGACGCTGGCGCTTGTCCAGGGCGGCTGCTTCGGCGGCGGCACCGGCATTGCCGCGGCCTGCGACGTCGTGGTGGCGAGCGAGGACGCGATCTTCTCCATCGCCGAGACGCGCTGGGGCCTGATGGCGGGCATCATCCTGCCGCAGCTCTGCCAGGCCATGGGCGTGCGCCAGGTCCGGCGCTATGCGCTGACCGGCGAGCGCTTCGGCGCCGGGGAAGCGCGGCGGCTCGGCCTGGTGCACGAGGTCTGCCCGACCGGCGGGCTCGAGGCGGCGGGCGCGAAGATCGTCGATTCCGTGTTGATGAACGCCCCCGGCGCCACGACCGCGACCAAGCTCAGGACGTTGGCGGCGGCGCGTTCCTTCATCGACGACGGCGAGCTGCGCGACCTGATCGACGAGCACGCCCGCGCCCGCCAGCAGGCCGAGGCCCGCGAAGGCCTCGCGAGCTTCCGCGAGAAGCGCAAGCCTTCGTGGTATCCGGGTTAGTCGAGGCCCTCGAACAGCGCCGTCGAGAGGTAGCGTTCGGCGAAGTCGGGGATGATCACCACGACCCGCTTGCCGGCATTCTCCGGGCGCGCGCCCACCGCCAGCGCAGCGGCAATGGCGGCGCCGCCGGAAATGCCGATGGGGATGCCCTCCAGCGCCGCCATGTCGCGGGCGGCCTTGAAGGCTGCGTCGTTGGCGACCTTCACCACCTCGTCGATCACCTTGCGATCGAGGATGTCGGGCACGAAGCCCGCGCCGATGCCCTGGATGGGATGCGGCGAGGGCTGGCCGCCCGACAGCACCGGGCTCGCTTCCGGCTCGACGGCGACGACCTTGAGGTGAGGCAGCCGGGGCTTCAGGGCCTGGCCCACGCCGGTGACGGTGCCGCCGGTGCCGACGCCCGAGACGAAGAAATCGAGCTTGCCCGCGGTGTCGCGCCAGATCTCCTCGGCCGTGGTGCGCACGTGAACGGCGGGATTGGCCGGGTTCTGGAACTGCTGCGGCATGAAGCTGTTGGGCACGGTCTTCAGCAGTTCCTCGGCCCTGGCGATGGCGCCCTTCATGCCCTTTTCGCGCGGCGTCAGTTCGAGCCGGGCGCCCAGGAACCGCAACATCTTGCGACGCTCAACCGACATCGAGTCGGGCATGGTGAAGATCACGCGGTAGCCGCGCGCTGCGGCCACGAAGGCGAGGCCGATGCCGGTGTTGCCCGAGGTCGGCTCGATGATGGTGCTGACGCCGGGCACGATCTTGCCGGTCTTTTCGGCGGCATCGATCATGGCGACGCCGATGCGGTCCTTCACCGACGACATCGGGTTGAAGAATTCGAGCTTGGCCAGGATCTCGGCTTTTATGCCGTCACGCCCGGGCAGGCGGTTGAGCTTCACGAGCGGCGTCGCGCCCATGGTCTCGGTGATGTCGTTATAGATGCGGCCGCGGAATTCGGGCGTGGGGGCTGGCTGGGTCATGACCGTCTTATACGCGACTCAAACAGACTCCACACTAGGAGCAGACCAAGCGACAGACCCGAAACGGCCCAGCTCCACCGTTCCACCGACAAGGTTTCACGCAGAAGGTGGAAAGTGTGGCGACCGGCAGGCGCCACGAACGACACTAGCCGGAAGGGGTCGGTCGGAACGATCGCGGCCACCCCGTCGATCTGCCATCCCGGGAAAAAGAAGCGTCGCAGGACGACCGTTGTCGGTTGGTCACTCTCGAGCTCGATGTGCAATGCGCCGAAGCGACGGGCCTCCGCGCGGCAAAGATTCGCGGCGGGCGTACAGGTAATGGTCGGTACCGTCGCCAACGGTTCCAGACCGAGTTCACTGTAGGGCGTATGGGGATTCTGCGGGAAACCCCGTGGTTGATGGACCCTGCTGTCATTCTGATACAGCGCATCGAGTTTCAACGTCAGGTCGAAGCGGGCGACCGCATCTTGAAAGACTAGTGCGACGCCCGGCATTACAGCGACCGCCGCCATCACGAAGGTGTAGCGTGTAGCGCGCCGAAGATTCGCAAGGGGCGCCAGACAGAGCGCGGTGATCGAGGCGAATTCGACCACCATCATCAGGCGCCACGGGAACTGTACCTTGGCGATGTGAGGCAACTGCCAAAACCACGGAACCAGACCCGCAATCAACACCAGGCTGCCGAGACTGACGGCAATCCAGAAGCCGAGCTTGTGACGGCGCCTGTCGTCGGCCGGCATTTGTCGCACGACAAGATAGAGGCCGGCGTTGAGCAAGGTCGTCGCGAGGGCAAGGGAGGCGATCGCGAACATGATATTCGGTTCTGGCCAAAGCCCGGGCCTGAGCAGGAACCACTTCTCAATGTGATAGAAAGGCATCCAGAGCTGGTCGGCCGAGATCCAATCCTGCAACAACATCGCCGGCACAAGATAGGTGGCAGCGATGCCGATACCCAGCGCCCCGGCCATCCCTGCGCTCAGCAGGACGACAGGTCGACGGGTGCAATACAGGACATAGGCTGGAATCACCGTGACCGAGACCAGTAGCGTCGTCGGCAGGTGTGAAAGGATCAAGGTCGCATAGGACAGCGCCAGCAGTGGCGGTCCGGCGCGCTGCCCGTCGACGACGAGCCTGATAGCCAGCATGACCACCGGCAATACCGCGTAGGCGGTGAACTCCGCGAAGGCGCCACGCATATAGTAGTCGAGAAGATGATAGGGCGCCGCCATGTAGGCGGCCGCCCCGACCAGTGCGGCACGATTCACCTCCGTCTCGCGCCGGAGCCATGCGCGCATGGTCAATCCCGATGCCCACAGCAACAAAAGCGACGTGAGTACCAGTCGATAAGACACCGACAGCATATCGAACGTGACGACGCTCACCAGAGCGTCGATCAAGAACGCCATGGGTGGGTAGAAAAACAACGAGGGCCCGCCAAGTCCGCCGTATGAATCGGACATCCAACGCGGAAACAGGATTCCGGCGCGGAACTGCTCGGAAGCCTGCGTCGCGTAGGTGAGGTTTTCCGGCGCGCTGTGGGTGATGTGCGTGCCCAGCACCAGCGATGGTCCCAGCAACAGCCCTGCTGCAATCAGCAGAACGAGCGCGGGCCTCACTAACGGCAAGCCTATTCCGCCGCCTGCTTCTGCGCCGTCCGGTCCGGCGTCAGCGTGTAGGTTGTGAACTGCTTGTTGCGCGACGGCATGGGGCAGGCTTCCAGATGGCCCTCGCCGGGACGCATCAGGATCATCGCGGTGGTCGCGGTCATGACGCCGCGCGTGCTGAGCCGGGGCGGGCGGCACACCGACCAGGGCGAATTCCAGTCGTCGAAGAAGGCGGCGCGGAAGTCATCGAGTGTGAGCTTGCCGCGCTTGGGGGCGAGCTGGTCGCGCACGCGCTTGTCGCGATAGATCGAGCACGGCGTCTCGGCGAGGCCGGTGTCCTTGACCTTGGCGCGCGCCGCCTCGGCGATCCAGTGATTGGCGTGCACGTAGAGGCCGCGGTCCGGCGCCAGCCAGAACGTGTCGTCGGGCGCGCACTCGAAGCCGAAGGCCTCGCCGCCGCCCCCATCGCTCGTCGCGTGGCTGACGGCCATGTGGTTGGAGCCGGGCTTGGGCGTCGAGACGATGGTGTGGACCGCCTGCGCGAGATGGGCGGCCTCCAGCACCTTGCGCCGGATGAAGGGCAGCGGCACGCCGGCGCCGCGCTGGTAGTCGCGGTCGCATTCCAGCGCGTTGGCGGTGAGGCCGATGCCGGCCGAGTTGAGGCCGGAACGGGCGAGACCGCCGGCCTCAGTGAAGGTCAGGATGTCGGGTCCGTCGTCGCGGCGGATGCGCAGCACCACGCCGGTCTCGGCGCACTCGGCGCGCCAGTCCCAGTTCTGGCCGTGCAGCAGCACGCCATCGGCGCTGGCCTCGGGCAGCGCCAGCGCCGCCGTGCAGCCGTCCGGGAAATGCTGGGCCGCCTTCTGGCGGCGCGCCGCCGCCACCATCTCGGTGCGGGCGTTCATCAGCATCACGGCGGCGAAAGGCTGGCCCGCACCCTCGGCGATGCCGCGCATCTCCTCGACATAGGCTGGGTCGAACTGCTCGATCGCCGGCACCATCGCCTCGGCGCGGCGCTCGAGCTCCTTCCACTCGACGCCGCTTTTCAGCAGCGACTCGGCATACATCCCGGCGCCGCGCTTGATCCGGTCCGCGACGGCCTTGCCGTGGGTGCGGCCACGCTCGTGCGGGCTGCCGGCGAGGTCGATCAGGGGAAAGGGCGCGTAGTCGGTCATGCAATCTCTCCTAGGCGTGGCCCAGCAGGGCCTGGCGGAAGCGATCTTTTAGATGCGCGCCGTCCTGCGGCGGCATCACGAAGTCGAGTTTCTCGACCATCACCTTGACCAGCCTGAACACCGGGCCCTTCCTGGTCCGCGCGTCCTTCACCAGCTGGGCCACTTCGCTGGCCTCGCGCACGGTGGCCGAATCGGCGATGCCGCAGCCCCGAGCGATCATGGCGAGATCGGTGCCGGCGCCCGAATCGGTCGGGCCGTTGTTGCGCGGGCTGGTGTGCGTGGCCTGGTTGCCGGTCTCGCCGAACTTCTCGTTGTCGAGGACGACGATGGCGAGATTGTCCGGCTGCTGCGCCGCCACGGTGGCGAGCGAACCCAGGCTCATCAGCATGTCGCCGTCGCCGGTGATCACCAGCACGCGCTTGGCCGGTTGCGCCAGGGCAAGCCCCAGCCCCATGCCGACCGGCGCGCCCATCGACCCCCATAGCGGCATATTGAGCGGACGGTCGCCCGCCGCGGTGATGTCCCAGTTGGCCGAACCGAGACCCGCGATCACCAGCAGATTGTCGTCGGCGCCCTCGAGGATCTTCTTCACCAGCGGGCGGCGCTGCAGCGTGGCTCGTTGCGCTTGCGTGCTCATGATCACTTCTTCCCGAAATTCTTGATGCCGATCAGCTTTTGGCGCAACAGCACCGCAACGGCCTGGCCGCCGTTGAAGGCCGAGCGTGCCGCGGCATCGACCGTGGCCTTCACTTCGGCCGCGTTGTCGACCGAGTAGAGCAGCACGCCCATCGCTTCCAGCACCTTGGGCGTGCCCTGGCCCATCGGATACTGCCAGGAATTGAACTCGCCGTAGTCGCCGCGCATCGTGATCAGGGTCAGGAACGGAAAGCGCAGCGTCTTGGTCATGCCCATCAGGTTGATGGTGTTGCCGACACCCGAACTCTGCATCAGCAACACCGAGCGCTGGCCGCCCAGCCAGGCGCCGGCGGCGAGCGGAATGCCCTCCTCCTCGGTGGTGAGCGCCAGGGTGCGGATGGAATTGGATTTCTGGCAGGCTTCGATCAGCTTGCCGTGCCCGGCGTCGGGCACGTGATAGACCTGCTTGACGTCGTGATCCTGCAGGGTCTCGAAGATCTGGTCATGCCAGTCGATTGTCGCCACGGCGTTCATGTCTCTCCACTCAAAACGGCTTCAGCACGACGAGGAATACGATAGCGATCATCAGCACCGTCGGCACCTCGTTCCACCAGCGATAATAGCTGGCAGGCCTGGTGTTTCGGTCTGCCTCGAAGGTCTTGCGCCAGCGCCCGTAGACGTGATGCACGCCGGTCATCAGCAGGACCAGCGCGATCTTCGCCTGGAACCAGCCGTGCGACCACCAATCGCCCTGCCAGGCCAGCAGCAGCCCCAGGACCCAGACCGCGCCCTGGGCCGGCTCCATGATGGCGTAGACGAGGCGGCGCTCCATGATCTTGAAGGTCTCGCTCTGCTTGGAACCTTTTTCGGCATCGGCGTGATAGACGAACAGCCGCGGCAGGTAGAGGAGGCCCGCCATCCAGGCGATCACCGCCACGATGTGCAGCGCCTTCAGGATTTCGTAGAGCATCACGGGCCTCCGGCAATCGCCCTGGAAACTAGGGGGCAGCCAAGGTGCCGGGAGCCGCAAGGCATGGCCGTGGCGCCATGGCAGACGGCAACCTGTGGTTCGGCAAGGATCGCGCGTACGCGGTCGGCCAGGCCGCCTATGAACGACGGATGGGTGCCGACGGTCGGCACCCGGACATAGGCCGGCACGCCGCACTCGCCGGCAAGCCGACGATAGTCGATGTCGAGCTCGACCAGGGTCTCGGAGTGCTCCGACACGAAGGCCAGCGGATAGAGCACGACGGAACGCCCGTCCGCGCCGGCGCGCCCGATCTCGGCGGCGGTCGACGGCCCGATCCATTTGAGCGGCCCGACCCGGCTCTGGTAGCAGACCGACCAGTCGAGGCCCCCCGTCTGCTTGGCGATCTCCTGGGCAATTGCCTCGGCCGTGCGCTCGACCTGCGCCTGGTAGGGATCGCCCTTCCTGATCACCTTTTCCGGCAGGCCGTGCGCCGAGAACAGCACGCGGACCGGACCAGTACCCACTTCGGCAAGACCCTGCTTCACGAGATCGACGGAGGCGGCGACGAAGCCCGGCTCGTCGGGGTAGCAGCACACGGTCTGGGTCGTCACGGTCAGCCTGGCCGCCACTGCGGCCGCCTTCCATGCCTTCACCGAGGAGTCGGTCGTGGCGGTCGAGAACTGCGGGTAGAGCGGCAACAGCACGATGCGGTCCGGCGCGAAGCGCTTGACCGAGCGCACCGCCGCCGCGGTCATCGGATGCCAGTAGCGCATGCAGACATAGCCGCGCCATTCGTGCCCGCTGCCAACGCCGATCCCAAGCGCCTCCTCCAGCGCCCGCGCCTGCGCTTCGGTCTGGCCGAGGATCGGCGAGCTGCCGCCGATCTGGTCGTAGATCTTCTTCGCCCTGGGCGCGCGCCGCTTGGAGATGAATCCGGCGAGCGGCAGTCGCAGAAATGACGGCAACGAGATGATCGCCGGATCGCTAAAAAGGTTCTTCAGGAATGGCTGTACTGCCTCCGGCGAATCGGGTCCGCCGAGATTGAACAGGACGATCGCGATTTTCATGGCGCGATCTTCACGCGCCCGGCTTCCAGGTGCGCACGGTCTCGACCAGGTGCGCGACATTGTCGGGCGGCGTCTGCGGCACCACGCCGTGGCCGAGATTGAACACGAAGGAGCCGTGGCCGAGCTTGTCGAGGATGCGCGTTGCCTCGCGTTCCATTGCCTCGCCGCCGGCCACCAGCATGATCGGGTCGAGATTTCCCTGCAGGCAGATATGCGGCTGCAGCTCCTTGGCCGCCCAGTGGGCGCCGATGCCGGTGTCGATCGACAGCGCCGAAAACGTGTGCGGCTGCCGGTACATCAGCATCGCCGGTCCGACGGCGCGCGGAAAAGCGATGACCGGAACCTCGGGATGACGCTCGCGCAAGCCCTTGGCGATGCGCACCATGGGATCGAGCGACCAGTGGAAGAGCTGCTCCTCCGGCAGCACACCCGCCCACGAGTCGAAGAGCTGCACGGCGTCGGCGCCGGCCTCGATCTGGTAGGCGAGGTGATCGACCACGGCCTCGATCAGGAGATCGATCAGCAGCCCGAAGGATTCGGGATGGCCGTAAGCCCAGCTCTTTACCTTGGCGAAGTCGCGGCTGCCGCTGCCTTCGATCATGTAGCAGGCGAGCGTGAAGGGGGCGCCGGCGAAACCCAGCAGTGCCGTTTCCGACGGCAGCGCCGCACGCGTCTGGCGGATGGCTTCGTAGACCGGCGCCAGATGATCGGCGATGCGGGCGCGGGAGAGGCGGCCGAACTGCGAGGGATCGGTCAGCGCCTCGAGCTTCGGGCCCTCGCCCTCCTCGAACCAGACTTTCTGGCCGAGCGCGTCGGGCACGACCAGGATATCGGAAAAGATGATCGCAGCATCGAGCCCGAACCGGCGGATCGGCTGCAGAGTCACCTCGATCGCTTTGTCCGGCGTGTAGCAGAAATCGAGGAAGGATTTGGTCGTGGCGCGGACGGCACGATACTCCGGCAGGTATCGGCCGGCCTGACGCATCAGCCAGATCGGCGGCGTCGGAAATCGCGTCCCGGCCAGCGTCTGCAGAAACTTCCCCTCTGCTTTCTGCCTGCTCAAGTCTTGTCCCTCATGCTTCCTCTTACTCTATTCTTAATAGGTAGTAGCAGTAGTAGGGCCTGTGGCACGTGGGGATGCGCCTTATTGGATTCTTCTCCCCAGGGTGCTGTGGACCGGAAGAGGCCGGTTTCAGCAAGTTGCTTGGGCTGATTCCCGACTCGCAGGCCTTTCCTCCCGGTCTGTCCGCAAGGGACGAATGTCTGGAGGGCAAAGGCGGGTCGGGTCCCGAATCGACCGGGTCGGCCAGCGCCACCCGACTGTCCCCGCGATGCTTCCGCCAATCCCACGTTTCTCCCGGCCCTGCTGTGGGGTAAAACACGGCGTGGCAAACCGCAATTTTCACGTTCATCTCGTGTCCGATTCCACCGGTGAAACGGTGTCCAGCGTGGCGCGCGCCTGTCTTGTTCAATACGAGGGCATCTTCGTGCAGGAGCATGTCTGGTCCCTGGTGCGAACCCGCGGTCAGATGGAAAAGGTCGTGCAGGCGGTCGAGCGCGATCGCGGGCCCGTCCTTTATACGCTGGTCGACCAGGACCTGCGCGACCTCGTGCGCGACCATTGCCGGCGTCTGCAACTGCCCTGCGTCGGCGTGCTCGACCAGGCGATGAGCGTGCTCGCCGTCCATTTCCATTCCAAGAGCGAGCAGTGGCCGGGTCGCCAGCACCAGCTCGACGAAGGCTATTTCGACCGCATCGACGCCATGCACTACACGCTGGCGCACGACGACGGACAATCGACACATGACCTGGAAGACGCCGACGTGATCCTGGTCGGCCCATCGCGGACCTCCAAGACGCCGACCTGCGTCTATCTCGCCAACCGCGGCGTGCGCGCGGCCAATGTGCCGCTGGTGCCGGCGGTGCCGCCGCCGCAGGAGCTCGAAGATTCGAAACGGCCGCTGATCGTCGGTCTGATCACCGATCCCGAGCGGCTGGTGCAGATCCGGGTCAATCGCCTGCGCCTGCTGCAGCAGGAAACCGAGACCGAATATACCGATATGGAACGGGTGCAGAGCGAGATTCAGGACGCGCGCCGCCTTTATGCCCGGCGCAAGTGGGTGACCATCGACGTCACGCGCCGGTCGATCGAGGAGACGGCGGCGGCAATCCTGCAGATGCTGGCCACGCGTCGCGAGCAGCGCCTGCAGGCACAATAGAAGTCGTGCAACCAAGGAGGT
>JACPVT010000309.1 GCA_016191685.1 Rhodospirillales bacterium
GCCCGCGCCTCGCTGGTCGATGCCATCAACGATTTCGAGGGCGCGGTCGTGCTGGTGAGCCACGATACGCATCTGGTGAAGATGGTCGCCGATACGCTGTGGCTGGTCGCCGGCGGCACCGTGAAGCCATTCGACGGCGACATCGACGAGTATCAGGCAAAACTCCTGAAGGAGCGCGGCGCCAAGCCGGCCAAGCGCGACGAACGCCCGGCCGACGCTGGCTCCAAGAAGGACCAGCGCAAGGCGGCGGCCGACAATCGCGCGCAGAAGGCGCCACTCAGGAAGGCGGTCGACAGCGCCGAGAAGATGCTGGCCCGCCTCACCGCCCAGCTCGATGGCGTCGTGGCCAAACTCTCCGATCCAGCGATCTACGCCGGACCGGGAACGGTCGTCACGGACCTGCAGCGCGAAAAAGCCCGCCTGGAGCGCGAGGTCGCCAATGCCGAGCAGCGCTGGCTGGCGGCGCAGGAAGCCTTTGAGAACGCAGCCTGACCAGGTTACTCCGCAGCGACAGTGCGGGGCACCGTCGCCTGGCGAATGGTCAACACCATCCCGGCATTGATCACGTACAATGCCACCGCGATCCAGAAGATCACCGCTGGCAGGTGCAGATCCATCAGGTAGCCGAACAGCGGAGGTCCGATGAGGGAGCCGACGTCGAGGCCGGAATAGACGAAGCCGAACACCTTGCCTGAGGCCCCAGGGGGTGTGGCATTGCGGACAATCATGTCGCGTGACGGATTGGTCGCCCCACCAGCAAATCCTGCCAGCGCCAGCAAGGGCAGCAGGAACGTGGGTGTGACGGCCACGGTGGCGATTGGCACGGTGAGGGCCGCCGCGACAAGAAGCCCGCCTGACGCAACGAGATCATGGCGTTTCACACTGTCTGCGAAGAAGCCTCCCGCCAGCATGCCGGCAGCCGAACCAACCATGAACACGATCAGGCAGAGCGCGGCATAACGCTCGGTCATGCCGAACATCTCGACCCAGGCCGGTACCGCCATCTGCTGGATTCCCACCGTGTTAACGGCGATCAGTGCGAAATAGGCGAAGCAGAGCAGGATCGAGGTCTGCAGGAAGAGGCCGAGCCCCGCCCGTGCGCCCTCTGCTGCGGCAGCAGCGCGGACCTCTACACGGTGATCGACGAAGTACCGGCTATGCCCCAACACCACGGCGGCCAGGATCAGGCCCGGCACGGCGCCGATCAGGGCCGCGCCTGTGCGCCCCACGAGATCGTCGAGGAAGTAGATGATCGGGGCGGCCGCCCACCCCAGTGAGCCGCCGAGGCCGTGAATACTGTAGGCCCTTCCCAGCCTGCGGTGGTCCACCGACGAATTCAGGACAGCGAAATCGGCCGGATGGAAGACGCAGTTGCCGATGGCGCCAATGACCGAAATGGCAGCGAAGGTCAGGAACGAGTCCGCCAGGGCGGTGAGCGCGAGCCCGACCGCCGTCAGTGCCAGCCCGCCGGCCAGGATCGGCCGGGCGCCGAATCGATCGACGGCGAAACCCGCCATCGTCTGGCAGATCCCGGAAACCGCGTAGTAGATCGCCCCCAGCGCCCCGACGTCGGTGAACGAAAGACCGGCCTTTTCGCGGACAATCAGTAGCATCGTCACGAATGCCAGCTGGTAGTAATGACTGGTGCCGTGGGCGACGCCAATCAAGCTAATGACCCGGACGTCACGCTCCAGGGGGGCTACGGCAGCTGCGGACATAAAACCCTCATTTGAGGGCATGATAGACGATCCGCCATGCAGGCCGTTTGCGGAAAAGAGCGCAGGAGCCATGCGTGCGTGATGACGCACGATGGGGCCGCGCGCTACTGTCCCGGCCGAAAAGGGGAGAAACGTCATGAAACGGTGGAAGCACCGCCCGGAGGGATCAACTTGGGGCGACTGGGGTGACGACGACCAACTCGGCCGTCTCAATCTGATCACTCCCAAGAAGGTGCTTGAGGGTATAGCCGAGGTGAAAGAGGGCCTGTCCTTTTGCCTCAGCCTGCCACTCGATTTTCCCGGCGGTAATGTCCTTAACCCGCGACGCCTGCCGCCGGTGCTATCGCCCACGGGCGACGAGAACGGCTGGCGCTTCAACTTCCATACCAAGACCATTAATCCGCTGTTCATGGACGTCGCCAGCGACGACCGTGTCATCCTGACCCTGCAGTATTCAACCCAATGGGACACCCTCGCCCACGTCGGCGGCTTGTTCGATGCCGACGGTGATGGCGTGGCCGAGCCGCTCTACTACAATGGCTTCAAGGCGGGATCGGATGTCGTCGGTCCCCTGCCCGATGCCGGCCGGGACGGCTGCGGGCATCTCAGCTATGCCCACAAGCTCGGCGTCGAGAACATGGCCGCCAAGGCGATCCAGGGGCGGGCCGTCATGGTCGACCTGGAGAAGCACTACGGCCGTGCCCATAAGTATGTGAACTACGACGATTTGCGCCGTGTGCTAGACGCCGACAAGGTGGTAATCGAAGCGGGCGACATGCTGTTGCTCTATACCGGCTTCACCGATGAAATCGTCAAAATGGACAAGAAGGTCGACCCAACCCGCGCACACACCATGTGCTGCGTCCTGGACGGCCGTGACAAGCGGCTCTTGCAGTGGATCACCGACAGCCAGATTTCCGCTCTCATCGCCGACAACTACGGTGTCGAAGCGGTACCCGCGAAACCCGGGCCGGAGGGTGTCGAGCATCCGTCGCTGCCGATCCACAATCATTGTCTTTTCAAACTTGGCCTGAACCTGGGGGAAATCTGGTGGTTGCAGGATCTGGCACTGTGGCTCCGCGACAAGAAGCGCTCCCGCTTTCTGCTGACAGCCCCGCCTTTGCGCCTGCCCGGCGCCGTCGGATCGCCAGCAACGCCCGTGGCGACAGTGTGACTCTCGGCATGAGCGGCACATTTCCGGCGCATGTAGCCGATGGCCTGCGGACGGAGCGGTTTACCCTACTGGATGTCGGCTGCTCCGGCGGCATCGAACGGCGGTGGCGGGTCTTCGAGCCCAGGTTGCGTGCGCTCGGTATTGACGCCAGCGAGGCCGAGTGTCGACGGCTGGCGGCCTGCGAAACGAACTCCGATATCGAGTATCTGGCGGCCTTCGTCGGCCGACGGGCGGACAAGATCGTCGATCTTTCCGCCGGCCCCGCTGCCCCCCTGATCATGCGGATGCGCGACCGGCTGAGCTTCATGCGCACCCGGGAAATCCGCGAGGCCCGCCTTAAGGGCGCTTCCGCCGAGGAGCAATTCCGCAACAACGCCTGGGAAATGACAGGCCTGGCCGACCCGGCAAAACCTGTCGTCGTTCCCGGCCTGCTTGCAGCGCGCGGCTTGACCGATGTCGACTATCTCAAGATCGACATCGATGGAGTTGACTACGAAATCCTTCGCTCGTTCGACGGGCGCTTCGAGCCTCTGGGGCTGCTGGCGGTCCAGCTCGAGGTCAATTTCATCGGCTCGGGTGCCACGGACGAACATACCTTCCACAACACTGACCGCTTCATGCGCCGCCAGGGTTTTGATCTGTTCCGCCTCGACGTCCGCACCTATTCGACGCGAGCCCTCCCGGCGCGCTATGTCTGGCCAACGCCGGCCGAAACCCTGTCGGGACGACCGTTCCAAGGCGAGGCCTACTACGCCCGGGACATTCTCGGACCCAAGGGTGCGGAATGGGCCAAGCAACTCAGTGCGGAAAAGGTTGCCAAGCTGGCAGCCGTATTTTCGGCCTGGGACATTCCCGATGCTGCCGCCGAACTTCTGCTCGGCCTGCGCAACAGACTAGCAACGGTGTTCGACATAGACGCCGGCCTCGACCTTTTGGCCGCGCAGACCCAGGTCGGCGTCAAACGGCCGCTTAGCTATCGCGACTACATGGCCAAGTTCGAAGCCGACGCGGCATCGTTCTATCGCCCCGAGGGCGACATCCCGATGCGCGAGCGGTGGAAGGCCGCCTGGCGCGGTTTCTGGAAGCCCCGCCTGCAGCGTTAGGCCTTTTTCTCCCAGCCGCCCTCATCCGTCTGTTGCCAGTAGGCCATGACATGGCCGGCAGCCTTGTAGGTCTTCCAGCGCTCGCGGGCATCGGCCACCGCCGCGTCGTCGCGGCCATCGAACAACTCGAAGCAGCGCTTGTAGTCGGCCACATGCTCGGACCGGGCGTGGTCGGCGACGAATAGATAGCGAGCCCCGTTAGGGTTTTCGTCAAGGTGGGTCAGCCACACCGGCTGGCGGTCAGCGTTGCCGTCCCGGGCCGCGCCGTGCGGCAGGAAGTCGTTATGATCGAAGGTCCACAGGAGAGTATTGAGCGCGTCGACACGCTCCGCCGAACCGAGTAACACCACCGCCCTTTCGCCCGCCTGCAGGGTCTTCGTCAGCAGGCGAGGCAAGGTCTCGTCGAGCGACGATCGGGTCAGATGGTAGAAATTGACCTCGGTTGCCGTCTTCTCGGCCGTCATGAGGTTCGTCAGCGCTCGTAGTTGTCGGCGATCAGCCGATCGAGCAAGCGCACGCCGAAGGCCGTGGCGCCCTTGGGCGTGGTGTTGTCGCCCTTGCCCGACCAGGCGACACCGGCGATGTCGAGATGCGCCCAGGCGACGCCTTCCTTGACGAAGCGCTGGAGGAACTGCGCCGCCGTGATCGACCCGCCGTCGCGGCCATTGCTGACGTTCTTCATGTCGGCGATGTCGGAGTCGATCATCTTGTCGTACTTCGGCCCGAGCGGCATGCGCCAGAGCTTCTCGCCGATCTGAGATCCCGCGACACGCAGCCGCGTGGAGAGCTGCGTGTTGTTCGAGAAGAGACCAGCGCGCTCATGGCCAAGCGAGACGATGATGGCGCCCGTCAAGGTCGAGAGTTCGATCATGGCCTGCGGCTTGAACTTCTCCTGCGCGTACCACATGGCGTCGCACAGGATCAGCCGCCCCTCGGCGTCGGTATTGATAACCTCGACGGTCTGGCCGGACATCGACTTCACTACGTCGCCCGGCCGCTGCGCGTTGCCGTCGGGCATGTTCTCGACCAGGGCGCAGACGGCGATGACATTGGCCTTCGCCTTGCGCCCCGCGATCAGGCGCATGGCCCCGGTGACCGCTCCGGCGCCACCCATATCCCACTTCATGTCTTCCATCCCGCCGGCCGGTTTCAGCGAGATGCCGCCGGTGTCGAAGGTGACGCCCTTGCCGATCAGCGCGACCGGCGCTTGGCTTTTGGGGCCATTCATCCAGCGCATGACGAGGAGCTGTGATTCACGCTCGCTGCCTTGGCCGACGCCCAGCAGGACGTTCATGCCGAGTTTCTTCATCTCCGCTTCGCCCAATACTTCGACCTTCACGCCGAGCTTGGTGAGTTCCTTCGCACGGCGGGCAAACTCGACGGGATAAAGCATATTAGCCGGCTCGCTCACCAGGTCGCGGGCAAAGAACACGGCATCGATCGTGGGCTCGAGC
>JACPVT010000196.1 GCA_016191685.1 Rhodospirillales bacterium
GCGCCGGCGCAGCCGGGGCCCGACGCTCTATCCCGTCGCCTGCGCGCCGCAGGCCTGGGCAAGCGCCACACCGTTCTCCCTGATCGAGGCCTCGTTGGGGCTGGAGTTCGAGCCCAGGCGCCACGAGATCCGCCTGTGCAATCCGCGCCTGCCGGCCTTTCTGAACGAGGTGACGGTGCGCAATCTGCAGCTCGGTCGCTCGAGCATCGACGTCAATATCCGTCGCCACCAGGACGACGTCTCGCTCGAGGTCCTGCGGACGCAGGGCAAGAAAATCCAGGTCTCGATCGTCTCGTCGCGCTGAAGGATGGGAACTCCGCCGGCCGCCGCGAGTTAACTCCCCGGCGCGGCGGGAGCGGAGGCGGCGATGAGAGTCGGGCTCGGAATGATCCTTCTGGGAGCTGCGCTGATCGCGCTCTCGGCCACCGCGCAGACTCCGACCGCGCCGAGCGGTACCGACAGTGCCCAGCCGCCAGCCGAACCGCCGGGCGCCCCGCCGCCGGCTGCGGCATCACCTGCCCCGCCGTCGCCCACACCACCGTCGCCAACACCACCGTCGGTCACCGTCCTCGGCAGTCAGGAAGTGCAGGGCATTCTCGGCCGCGAGATCCGCAGCACGGCCGACGAGAACATGGGGCGGATCGTCGACGTCCTGGTCGACGGCGAGGGACGGACCCGAGCGGCGATCATCGATTTCGGCGGCTTCCTCGGCGTCGGCAGCCGCAAGATCGCCATCGATTGGAAGGCGCTGCATTTCGTGCCCGCGGCGGGCAAGAAGTACGGCATCGTCCTCGAGCTGACGCGGGACCAGGTCAAGACGGCACCCGAAGTGAAGGATGGCAAGCCCACCATCGTCCTTGGTGCGTCGGGCAATCTGGAGTCCCTTCCCTAGAACGCCGGCGGTGTCATCGTGGCCGAACCCGCATGCGCCTTGCCTCATCCGTCGCGACGCAGCCTGCGCGGCCTCGACTGGTTCATCTTCCTGGTCGCCGACCTGCAGACCGGCTTCGGGCCCTTCGTCGCCGTCTATCTGACGAGCGAGAAATGGACGCAGGTCGAGATCGGCCTCGTGCTCTCGGTCGCCGGTCTCGTCGCCCTGGTCGGCCAGATGCCGGGCGGCGCCCTGGTCGATGCCGCGCGCTCCGAACGGACGGTCGCGGCCGTGGCGGTCACGCTGATCGCCGCAGCGGCGCTCACCTACGCACTGTGGCCGGTCTTCCCCGCCGTGCTCGCCGCCGCAACGATGCATGCCGCCGCAAGCTGCGTGCTGGGGCCCGCGATCGCGGCGATCAGCCTGGGTCTCGTCGGGCACAGCGCGATCGGCGAACGGTTCGGCCGCAACGCGCGCTTCGCCTCGCTGGGCGCCGGCCTGTCGGCCGCCGTCATGGGCGGCGTCGGATACTTCTTCTCAACCAGCGCAGTGTTTTTCGTCACGGCCGCCCTGCTCGGTCCGGCCCTGTTCGTTCTGCGCCGCATGGCCTGGCAGGAGATCGATCCGGAACGCGCCCACGGCAACATGCCGGAACATCATATCCATGAGCCGCCGATCGACGTTCGAAGCCTTCTCACTCGGCGCCCGCTGCTGATCTTCGGCGGCTGCATCCTGCTGTTCCACCTCGCCAACGCCGCCATGCTGCCGCTGATGGGCAGCGTGCTCACCACGCGCTCGAGCGAATGGGCGACGGTGCTGATCGCCGCCTGCATGGTCGGCCCGCAGTTCGTCGTCGCGGCCTCCTCGCCCTGGATCGGCCGGCAGGCGCAGAAATGGGGACGCCGGCCGCTGCTGATCGCGGGCTTTGCCGCCCTCCCCGTCCGCGGCCTCCTCTTCGCCACGGTGACCGACCCCTACCTGCTGGTCGCCGTGCAGCTGCTGGATGGGCTGACGGCCGCCGTGTTCGCCGTGATGGTGCCGCTCACGGTCGCCGACCTCACGCGCGACACCGGGCGGTTCAACCTGACCCAGGGCATCATCGGCACGATGATGGGTGTGGGCGCTGCTCTCAGCCCGACACTCGCCGGATACATCAGCGACCACGCCGGCAGCGCGACGGCCTTCCTGGGATTGGCGGCCATCGGCGTCGTGGGCTTCGCCGCGGTCTGGCTGGCGATGCCGGAAACCCGACCGGCCGCGAACGGCGCCGAAGATGCACGGCCGGGCACCGACTGATGTAGAGTGCAGGCAGACAATCCACGGGAGTGGCAATGGCAGGCAGGATCTTCGTCGGCATCGGCGGCTGGACGTTCGAGCCGTGGCGCGGGGTGTTCTATCCCGACGATCTCACCCAGAAGCGCGAGTTGGAGTACGCCAGCCGCAAGCTCACCTCGATCGAGATCAACGGCACCTATTATTCGAGCTTCAAGCCGGCGAGCTGGGCCAAGTGGCGCGACGAGACGCCGGGCGGTTTCGTCTTTGCGGTGAAGGCCTCGCGCTTCTGCACCAACCGTCGCGTGCTGGCCGAGGCTGGCGAATCGGTGCAGCGCTTCGTCACGCAAGGGCTGGTCGAATTGAAGGACCGGCTGGGGCCGATCAACTGGCAGTTCATGGGCACCAAGAAGTTCGATCCCGAGGATTTCGAGGCGTTCCTGAAACTGTTGCCGCGCGAGGTGTGTTCGCTGCCGCTGCGCCATGCGCTGGAAGTGCGGCACGACAGCTTCAAGGACAAGCGCTTCTACGACCTCGCGCGCAAATACAACGCCGCCATCGTCTATGCCCACGACAAGGACTTCCCGGAAATCGACGAGCCCACGGCCGACTTCACCTACGCCCGCCTGATGCAGGCCGAGGAGAAGGTTAAGACCGGCTACAAGCCGGCCGAACTCGACAAATGGGCCAAGCGCGCCAAGGCCTGGGCGAAGAAGGGCGACGCCTTCGTCTACTTCATCTCCGGCGCCAAGGTGCGCAACCCGGCCGCCGCGCAGGAGCTGATCAAGCGGACCTAGGCGGCCATTTGCTGGAAACCAGCGTCACGAAGGATCCCTCGCTTCGCTCGGGATGACACGAGTGGTGATATTGTGGCGCAGGAGCTGATCAGAAAGCTGTAGGCAGACATCAGCGATAACAACCGTGTCATCCCGAGCGGAGCGAGGGATCCTTGCAACGAGAGCAACGATACTTCGTCTACATTCTCACGAACGTCGCCCGCAACGTCATGTATGTCGGCGTCACAAACAATCTCGAGAATCGGGTCGCACAGCACCGCGAGGGCAAGACCGACAGCTTCACGTCGAAATACCACGTGAATACACTCGTCTATGCTGAAGACTACCAGTACGTCGAAGATGCCATCGCGCGGGAAAAGCAGATCAAGGGATGGCGTAGATCGAAGAAGGATGCGCTGGTCGAGACGGCCAACCCAACATGGGCGGATTTGCTGGAAACCAGCGTCATTAAGGATCCCTCGCTTCGCTCGGGATGACACAAGTGGTGATACTGACAAAGGAGCGGCGCAGGAGCTGATCAAGAAGCTGGGCTGACCTGTCTCAGGAACGTGCGCTCCTCCGACAAGATGAAGCGCTCGCGCTTGGCGAACTCGAAGTTAGCAATGCCCTCCGGGTCGGCCCGCAGCCTTGCGCGATAGGCCTCGTAGGCCGCGAGGCTATCGAACGAAATCAGCGCCCAGCCGATGTTGTTGGTGCCCTCGTGGGGCATGAAATAGCCCACAAGCCCGCCGCCGCAGCGCGGGATGATTGTCAGCCATTTCTGGCCGTAGCGCTCGAAAGCTTCGAGCTTGAACGGGTCCAGGACGTAGCGGATGAAGACGGTGACGGTCATGGCGGCCTCCACGGCTGGTTCGGGATGACCCGACCCTAGCGATGAACGGGCTTCCCATGCTTCGGCGACGGCCGTAGCGGGCTTGACGGCGGCGCAGTCCTATTCCATAGTTAACTTTATGGTTAACCTTCAAAGCCCCGTCCTCGACCGCACCTTCGCCGCCCTCGCCGATCCGACGCGCCGCGCGCTCCTCGCCCNNNCTCCTCGCCCGACTCGACGAGCAGGGCGGCGTCTCGGTCAGCGATCTCGCCCGGCCCTTCCCGGTGTCGCTGCCGGCCATCATGAAGCATCTCGACGTGCTCTCCGATGCCGGCCTGATCGCACGCAAGAAGACCGGCCGCACCGTCACCTGTCAGCTCAAGGCCGAACCGATGGAGCAGGCGATGAACTGGCTGGCCAAGTACGAGCGCTACTGGACGGAGCAGCTCGACCGCCTCGCCGCCTTCGTGGAGGACGACTCATGGCAAGCAAGCCCAGCCTCGCCCTCAAGCGCCGCCTCAAAGCGCCGCCCGAAAAAGTCTACGAAGCCTGGACCGTCCCGGAAAAAATGATCGGCTGGTGGGGCGCCTCCAATGCGGCGTCCCGCACTGCCGAGGCCGACGTCCGGGTGGGCGGTCGTTTTCATGTCGGCTTCCGCGGCGACGAGGGCGATCAGCACGACGTGAGCGGGATCTACAAGGAGGTCGTGCCGGGCAGGAAGCTGGTGTTCAGCTGGGCGTGGCGCACGACGCCGGAGCGTGAGTCGCAGGTCACGATCGACCTCAAGCCCGACGGCGACGGCACCATCCTGACGTTGACGCACGAGCAGTTCTTCGACGAGAAGGCGCGCGACGACCATCGCCGGGGCTGGAGCCTGGCACTCGACAATCTGGAGCGGGTGTTCGCATGACCCTGGGAGCCTGGCGCCACCCCGTCGCCATGAGCGACGCCGGCCCTCGGGCCAGCCAGCTCGACGGCCTGCCGGGCGATGTCGGCGGGTTGGCCAAGACCCTCCAGGGCCTGCTCATCCACGAGCACATGCCGGACTTCTACGGCGTCACGCTGTCGGATCGCCAGCGCGGCGAACCGCACGTGCGCGGCGCAAGGCAGATCCTGGAGCGCATCGCCGCGCATGATCCGCGGTCGCTCGGGGAGGCTCGCCCGCCCGGCGAACGCTTCGCCTGCTGCTGCCGCCACTACACGCTGATGCATGTCGCGATGCTGCGGAACCGCAGGATCGCCGCGCGGGCGCGCTGCGGCTTCGGCGCCTACTTCACGAAGGACATGTTCATCGACCACTGGGTGACGGAGTATTTCGACGACGCGCAACGGCGCTGGGTGCTGGTCGATGCCCAGATCGACGGCCGGCAGCGCGAGAAATTTGGCATCGACTTCGACACGCTGGACGTGCCGCGCGACAAGTTCCTGGTGGCGGGCGATGCCTGGAGGCTCTGCCGCGACGGCAAGGCCCGCCCGCAGGCCTTCGGCGTCCTGGACATGTTCGGCCTCTGGTTCATCGCCAGTAACGTGATCCGCGACGTGGCGGCCCTGAACAACCGCGAGATGCTGCCGTGGGACGTCTGGGGCGGCATGACCCGCGTCGACGCCGAGGTCGATCTCGACTTCATCGACCGGTTGGCCGAGCTGACGCACGAACCCGACAGGCACCTCGCCGACCTGCGTGACGCCTACGACGACCAACGCATCGCCGTGCCGCCCACGGTCTTCAACGCCGTCCTCAACCGCCCCGAGGCACTCTCGATCTAGAAAGGAGCCGATCATGCAAGCGCACAAGACCGTCTCTCGCGAGGAGTGGATCTCCACCCGCCGCGCCCTGCTCGAGAAGGAGAAAGCACACCTTCGCGCGCACGATGAACTGGCACGCCAGCGCCGCGAACTGCCCTGGGTGAAGGTCGAGAAGGCCTATGCGTTCGAGGGACCCGACGGCAGGGAGATGCTGGCCGACCTCTTCGCGGGCCGCAGCCAGCTCATCGTCAAGCACTTCATGTTCGGCCCCGACTGGGAGGAAGGCTGCGTCGGCTGCTCGTTCGGCGCCGATCAGCTCGATGGCTCGCTCGTTCACCTGGTGAACCACGATGTGATGCTGGTCGCCGTCTCGCGGGCGCCCTATGCGAAGATCGCGCCCTTCCACAGACGCATGGGCTGGCGCTTCAAGTGGGTGTCGTCGGCCGGTTCCGATTTCAACTTCGACTACAACGTCTCGTTTTCCAAGGCGCAGGAGGCGGGCGGCAAGGTCTTCTACAATTTCGAGGAGCGGGACTTCGTGAGCGACGAGCTGCCGGGCTACAGCGTCTTCACCAGGGATGAAACCGGCCAGATCTTCCACACCTATTCGGTGTTCGCCCGCGGTACCGAGGACACCGGCACGGTCTACGGCTTCCTCGACATGACGCCCAAAGGCCGCAACGAACCGCCCGGCGGCAACCTCAGCCACTGGGTACGCCACCACGACAAATACGGTGAAATGCCCCAAAATTCCTGCTGCCAGGGGTGAGCCGGAGTGTTGTAGGCTCGGGTCCTGCAGATAGGGAGAATCACATGCCCGCACTCTCGCTGGACCACTGGAACGTCTACTGCAAGGACCTGAAGGCCACGGTGCGCTTCTACGAGCGCTACGTCGGCCTGCATGACGGCGACCGGCCGCCCTTCCCCTTTCCCGGCGCCTGGCTCTACGCCGGCGACAAGCCGATCCTGCACCTGGTGTCGGAAACCGGCCGCAAGGACCATGGCAGTGGCGCGATCGACCACGTCGCCATCAACTGCGCCGATATCCGCGGCACCATCGACCAGATCAAGAAGGACAAGATCCCGTTCGAGGTCCGCAAGGTCCCGGCGCGGCCGTTGCAGCAGGTCTTCCTGCACGATCCCGACGGCGTGATGATCGAACTCAACTTCTGGAACGAAGCCGACGTGCCGGAGATCGACACCTCCCGCACGATGCCCGGCGAACGCGTGAAGAAGGCCAAGACGAAGGCGAAAGTCGCGGCCTGATGCGCCTTGCTGCGCTGGCGGTTCTGGCGGCTGCGTTCGCCGCCGGCACCGCGGAGGCGCAGCAGCGCGAGACCATTTCCTTCGAGAGCCGCCAGAAGGGCCGGCCGGTCCAGGTGACGGCCGAAATCTACTGGCCAGCCAGGCCGGGACCTGTGCCCGCAATGGTGATCCATCACGGCAGCGGCGGCGTGGGCGAGCGCGAGAGCCGCTTTGCCCGCGAGATGGTGGCGATGGGCGTGGCCGCCGTGGTCATCGACTCGTTCAAGCCGCGCGGAGTCACCTCGACGGTACAGGATCAAACCGCCGTCACCGGGCAGGACTTCAATCTCGATGCGCTGGGCGCGCTCAAGGCGCTGGGCGCCAACGGCCGCATCGACCGCAACAAGATCGGCATCATGGGCTTTTCCAAGGGCGGAAGCTCCGCCCTGATGGCCGCGCACGAGCAGTTCATCGCCGCGGCGGGCGTTCCGCCGGGCCTGCGCTATGCGCTGCACGTGCCCTTCTACCCGTCGTGCGGCGCACAGTATTACCGGCCGCAGGTCACGCGTGCGCCGATCTACATGCTGCTGGGGGCGGCCGACACCTATGTCGGCTATGAGCCCTGCCAGACCTATGGCCAGGCGCTGCAAGCGGGCGGTGCGACGGTGCAGGTAACGGTCTTCCCCAATGCCATGCACGGCTTCGACGGCGGCGCTCCCTATGCCGTGTCCCGCGGCGAGAATTACTCGAAATGCGTCTTCCAGCAGCAGGCCGACCGTTCCTGGATCGAGCGCGCCAGCGGCGTCATGACCGCAGGAACTGACGGCAAGCCGATCCAAGGTGCGCTCGCCAAGGCACTTGCCGTGTGCCGCACCCTGGGCGTCAGCGGTGGCGGCAACGATGCCGCTGCCAGGCAGTCGATGGACGACCTCAAGGGCTACGTGCGGCGCCACTTGCTGGGCAGCTGAGCCGGCCCGGGCGGGGTAACCCCCACCCTTCAATCAATCGTCGGCGTGGCCTTCAGCCGTTCGAGATAGTCCGCCGGCAACAGATCGCTGCCGGCCAGCAGATGGCCAAGATAGTCGCGTGTCGGCCTGAGCCCGGCGGCGACCTTCAAGGCCACATAGGCGATCGCCTCGACCGTCTCGCCGTTGTCGGCGCGCACCACCGGCAGCGTGCGTCGCTCATAGTGGCCGCTCGCCACGCCTTCATGGACGTCGAGAACCTCGAACCCACTGGGCGGCAGGGCATTCAACGTGCCATGCACGGCTTCGCCGGCCGCCGCCACGATGTTGCCGGCGCCGGCGCCGGGCGGCGTCCGGGCCTGCTTGTCGAAAGTGAGTCGCCAGCCGTCGAGCCGGCCGCCGATGCGCTCGCCCCACACGATCCCCTTGGACTTCATCCGGTCGTCGAACAGGCGCGCCGCGCTCATGTTCGAGCCGTAGGCAAAATACCACTTCATGCCAGCCGCCATACCCGCACGCCCTCGTCGTAGCCGCGGATCGCCATTGCGCCGAGGTCGGTCGCAGGGCTGGCGTCGCCGGTGGCCTGCATCGCCTCGTGCACGGAATTCGACACGAGCAGCTGCGATCCGGTCTCCTTGGTGAGCTGCTCCAGCCGGGCGGCGAGATTCACCGTGTCGCCGATCACCGTGTATTCCTTGCGCTGCGGCGAGCCCACGGTGCCGGTCACCGCCTCGCCGATGTGGATACCGATGCCGACGCGCAGCGTCTGCTGCGGCCGCAGGCGGTTCCAGGCTTCGACCGCCTCGAGCATGCCACGCGCAGCAGCCAGCGCATTGGTGGCCGCCGACGGATCCTTGAGCGGCGCACCGAACAGCGCCAGGAAGCCGTCACCCAGGAACTTGTTGATGATGCCGCTGTGCCGGTCGACGACCTCGATCATCTCGGCAAAGAAGTCGTTGAGCAGCGCCACCGTCTCGCCGGCCGGCCGCCGGCGCGTCGTCGCCGTGAAGCCGCGGATGTCGAGGAACAGCACGCACACGGTACGCATCTCGCTCGCCGGCTCCGACGAGGTCGCGAGCAGGCGATCGACCACGGCCGGCGAGACGTGCTGGCCGAACAGGTTGGTGACACGGTCGCGCGCCGCCGCCGCCGCCACCGAATTATCGAACTGCCGGCGCAGGCTGCCGGCCACGACACCGGCGACAGCGCCCGCCAACAGCAACACGACGCTGCGGCTGAAATGGTAGGCCAGGGTCTCGTCGGGAATATTCCCCCAGGGGGTGATCGGCAGCAGCCAGAGGACGAGCACCATCTGCTGGACCGCCGCCACGACACCGGTCCACAGTGACAGCCAGAAATCGAGCCGCAGCGTCGAGAGCAGGATGAAGATGAAATAGAGCAACGGCGGCCAGAACCCGAACACGAGCTGCGGGTCCATATGGAGGGCCAATGCCGCTATGATGACGCCGGGCAGGCTGGTCTCGATCAGCGCATTGGCAAAGCGGGCGGGCCGCGGAAAGTCCTTGTCCTTGGCCAAGCGCCAGCGCAGGGCCGTCATCGCCGCCAGCTCGTACAGCAGGAACGGGCCAATGCCGGCGAGCGGCAGCCACCCCGGGATAGCGACCCGGAACATGCGCTGATTGAGGTCCGTGAGCAGGTTGGCGGCGAACAGGGTCGCCGCCAGCAAGACCGCCAGGACGATCGCCAGCACCCGCATGCGCTGCAGCTCGCTGCGCAGGATCTCGCGCCGGAGCGCATCGGCATAGGGATCGGAAACAGTCTTTGCCATGGCGCACGCTAGCCAGCCGGCGCGGGCTCCACAACGGCGGGCGGGGATGCTAGGAACGGGGCCATGCCGCTAAAGGAGATCGTCCGCGAACTGCAGGGCAAGGCCACGAACCTGGCCCTGCGCGCCCCGATCTCCTGGGTCAACATCCTGGCCGGCCCGCCGGTCACGGTCGACGGCCGCACCCTCGACGGCCGCACCCAGTGGCTGCTGCAGCTGCTTGCGCGCAGCGGCCAGCCGCCGATCGAGAAGACGAGCGTGGCCGACGCACGAGAGTCCTACGACGCCTTCATGCTCGAGATGGGCGGCAGCCGCATGCCGATCGGCGAGATCGTCGATCGGATGGTCGAAGGCCACGCCGCCGGCGGAGGGTCCGGTCGCCTGCGCATCAGGATCTATCGCCCCGCCGGCGCGGTGGCGCGGCTGCTGCCGGCCATCCTCTATTTTCACGGCGGCGGCTGGGTGATGGGCAGCCTCGAAGGCTACGACCTGGTCTGCCGCTACATTTCTGCCCGCACCGGCTGCGCCGTCGTCGCCGTCGACTACCGCCTGGCCCCGGAGCACAAATTCCCGGCCGCCATCGACGATGCCGTCGCTTCGTTCCGCTGGCTGGCCGGCAACGCGGTGGGGCTGGGCGTCGATCCGGCGCGCATCGTGGTGGCAGGCGATTCGGCGGGCGGAAACATCGCCGCCGTGGCGGCCCAGCTCCTGCGCGGCGAACCGCGGCCGCCGTGCCTGCAGTGGCTGATGTTTCCCGCGACCAGCCTCGCGTTCGACAGCCCCTCCTACAGGAGCTGCGGTGAAGGCTTCTTCGTGACCCGCGCCGCCATGGAATGGTTTCGCGGCCACTATCTCAACGACCCGGCCGAGATCGAGGATCCGTGTGTCTCGCCGCTCGGCGCGCCGGATATCGGGGGCGTGGCGCCGGCGCTGATCTTCACCAACGGCATCGACCCGCTGCGCGACGAAGGCCGCGCCTATGCCGACCGGCTGACGGCGTCGGGCGTGAAGACCTTCCACCGCGAGTTCGAATCGCTGATCCACGGCTTCATTGGCATGCGCGGCGCGATCCAGGCAGCGGCGCGGGCGATGGACGACATGGTTGCGGGACTGCGCCACGAACTGGCGCAGCTCGGACGATGAAACGAGAGCAACGGAACCACCTGCCATGAGCGACGACGCCCCCGCCGACCCTGCTGCCATCGACCTGCGCGGCGAGCGCTCGGGCCGGCGCGAGCAGAACAAGGCGGAGAACCGCACCGCGCTGCTCAAGGCCGCGCGCGCGGTGTTCGCCGAAATGGGCGCCGGTGCAGCCAGCGTGCGCGACATCGTGCGCCGCACCGATCTCGCCTCGGGCACCTTCTACAACTACTTCAAGGACAAGGACGAGATCTTCGAGGCCGTGGTGGGCGAACTCACCGGCGAACTGCTGAAGCGCCACCGCCAGGGCCGCGCCAGGGCGCGCACCGCCGAGGAGTTCTTCCGCAAGCACTACGCCGTCTATTTCGACTTCATCGTCGAGGATCCCGAGCTGCTGGCGCTGGCGCAGAAGAACTTCACCGCCATCCGCACGCTGCTCGACAAGCCCGACGTGCGGGCGCTGGCGCTGGCGCTGAACGAGGACATCCGCGCCGCCATCGCCCAGGGCGTGCTGCCCAATGTCGACGTCTCCTACCTCGCGGCTTCGCTGGCGGGCGTCGCGTTCGAAGTCTCGGTCGTCATGGTGGCGCGCGACCCCGTCGACCCCGCCGGCGCGACGGAGTTCGCGACGCGGCTGATGCTGGGCGGGCTGGACCGCGTGCCGGTCAGGGATTCCGGAAAATCGGCTTGAACATCGCCGCGTCTTCCCAGGTGATCGCCGGATCGCTGCCGGTGTCCCACTTCTTCCACGACATGTTTTCCTTGAGACGAAACGGCGCGCGCATCGCCTCCAGACTCTCGTCCAGGCCGCGGAGGTCGGCCGCCTCGTAGATCGCATGGTGCCGCGCCGGCGTGCGTCCGACGCTGCTGTAGCGCCGGCATCCGACCCAGCCCGGCACGTCCGCGACATTGCGCGGCAGATACTCGGTCTCGTACCAGTCGTGGAAAGCCTGCTCATGGCCGGGCCGTAGTTCGACCGACACCATGAAGAACGGCCGGCTGCCGAAGATGCCGTCGCGGGGCACGCGCGGATGCGCCCAGCGTTCGACGTAAAGCCGGGGCGGTTCCGCCTCGGTGATCGAGCGCGCCCAGACACCCATGGCGCCATCGGCAGTCCGGTGCCGCAGGACCTCGATCAGGGCTTCGGCGTCGCCCCGCGCATCGCATTCGTGGATGGTAAGGAACTGCTTCCGGTAGTACCGGAGCGAGCCCGTCACCTGGTGCTCCTGATAGCGCCAGGTGCCTCTCACCCCGCCGGCGTCAGCGAGGACGGCCGGCAGGAATTCGTGATGGTAGAACGCGCTGAAGGGAGCCTCCTGCTCGACATCGAGCCGGAAGGACTCCACGACCAGGGGACGACCGGACATGCCGTCGCCGTGCCGGCCTTGCGCGTCAGGCGCCCTGCACGATCACGTTGCGCAGCACGCCGATCTTCTCGATCTCGACCTCGCAGACATCGCCTGCCTTCAGCCAGTTCGGCGGCTTGCGTCCCGCGGCCACGCCCGACGGCGTGCCGGTGATGATGACGTCACCGGGATCGAGGGTCATGACCTTGGTGAGTTCATGCACCAGGGTCGGCACGTCGAAGATCAGGTCGTCGGTGTTGCTGTCCTGCATGACCTCGCCGTTGACGCGGGTCATGATCCGCAGAGGCGCGCCGCCCTTGGGCAGCTCGTCGGAAGTCACGACATCGGGGCCGAAGCCGCCGGTGGCATCGAAATTCTTGCCCAGCGTCCACTGACTGCCCTTGAATTGCCAGTCACGGAGCGAACCATCATTGAAGCAGGCGTAGCCGGCGATCACCGACAGGGCCTTTTGCTGCGGAACATTGCGGCACTTCTTGCCGATGATGATGGCGAGCTCGGCCTCCCAGTCGAACTGGCTGCTGTGGCTCGGCAGGATCATCTTGCCGTTGTGCGGGGCCAAGGTGTTGTTGAAGCGGCAGAACACGACTGGATAGGGCGGGATCGGATTGCCGGTTTCCTCGGCATGCTTGCGGTAGTTGAGGCCGATGCAGAGGATCTTGCCGGGATTGGGGATCGGCGAGAGGTACTTGACCGACTTCTCCGACACCGTGGCACCGGCCTTGGGCTTGGCGCAGGCCTTGGCGACCGCGGCCTGGACCTTCTTGCCGCCGGCCAGGATCTCGACGACAGACTTGGGCCCCCGCGGCATCTGCTTGCTGAGATCGACGACCTTGCCGTCGCCCATTTTTACGCCGACGGCGGCTTTTCCGCCGCTCATGATGGTGCAAAGACGCATGCTGCTTCCCCCTTCGAATGTCGCCCGAATTGCGGCCGGGGCGTAAACTCCTCCCTCCGGCACGAGCGGTCAAGCTTTGCTAGGATGCAGCATGCGTTTCCCGTTTCTCATCCCGCTTCTCCTGGTCCCGATCCTCGTCGCGACGCCGGCATCGGCCCAGCTGCTGGTTCCGCTCACGACGCCCGACGGCCGCGTCGCCTGCACCCAGGGCATGACCGGCATCGGCCGGCCGGCCGCCTGGCAGGCCCTGGCCGACCCCGACGGCCCCAGCGGCTGGGTGCTGGCCGAGACCGCCGCCGATCCCGCCGATCTGAGGTTCCCGCTCTGCATCAACGAGCAGGCCGTCCTGCGCGACCTCGACGCCACGCTCCGCTTCAAGCCGGTGTCGGGCGTCCGCGCGCGCGTTGCCGGCTTCATGTTCCGGGCGCAGAGCGCCAACGACTACTACGTCGTCCGCGCCAGCGCGCTCGAGGGATCGGTCCGCCTCTACCGCATGGAGAAGGGCAAGCGGCGGCAGGTCGGCGGCAAGGACGTGCCGGTCGAGAGCGGCAAATGGCATTCGCTACGAGTGGTCGTGGTCAGCGACCGCTTCGAGGTGATGCTGGACGGCGAGTCCCTGTTCAGCGCCACCGACCGCACCTTGATCCAGGCCGGCCCCATGGGGGTGTGGAGCCAGGCCGACAGCGTCACCTACTATGGCTCGCTGCTGGTCAACCCGCCGCCGCGCTGACTTTGTGATGGACCGCTTCCGGAGACGAGAAATGACCCGTAGGGCAATCTGCTGTTGCGGCCAATGCACGATCGACGTCGACGGCGAACCCGGGATCAGCGCCGTGTGCCACTGCCGCAACTGCAAGAAGCGAACCGGAAGCGCCTTCGGCTGGTCGACCTACTTCGCGGACAGCCAGATCATAGGCAAGACGGGCGACGTCGCCATCTACGGGATCGGCGGTGCAAACCCGCAGCAAAGATCGTTTTGCCGGAATTGCGGGTCGACGCTGTTCTGGAAAGTAGCCTCACTACCCGGACGTACCGGCGTCGCCGGCGGCTGCTTTACCGACAATCCCCTCGGCGCGCCGTCCGCCACGGTGTCGAACGATGGCCGATGCGCCTGGGTCAGCCTGCCCGTCGACTGGCGAACGTCGCTCTAGAACAAGTCAACGCTGTCTCGCGGCGATCAGCGCTTCGGCGAGTTCGACGAAGCCGGCGCCCGAGCGTGCGGTCGTGATCCAGCCCGGCAGGTGCGGCATCTGGTCGGCAAAGTCGCGGACGTTGGCGACGCCGACGGCATTGGGAAAGAAGCCGAACATCGGCGAATCGTTGGGCGAGTCGCCGGAGAAGACGTAGCGCGCGCGCTCGGCGTCGACGTCCACGCCGAACAACTCGGCCATCATGGCACGGCTGGTCGCAAGCTTGTCGTAGTCGCCGAACCAGCCGTTGACGTGGATCGAGCTCACCTTGGCGTGCGCGCCATGGCGCTCGAAGATCGCCACGATGCGCTCGACGTCCCGACGCGGCAGCGCCGGCACATCCTCGCAAAAGTCGACCGCGAGGTCGGCCAGGCGGTAGGGCTGGTCCGAGGCGATGGCGCAGCCCGGCACTTCCTTCAAGACCTCGGCCCGCACCGCCTCGAGGCGGCGGCGGCCCTCGGCACGCTCGGCGTCGGACTGGATGAAGCGCGTGCGGAGTTTCCCGGCCTTCGCGTCCTGCCACATCCAGAAGGCGCCGTTCTCGCCAACCACGGCATCGACCGGCCAGAAGCGGGCGATATGGTCGCACCAGCCGGCCGGTCGGCCGGTGACCGGAATCACGCGGAAACCGGCTTTTTTCAGCGCTTCCAGGGCGGCATAGGCGTCGGCGGTGAGCCGGCCTTCGGTCGAGACGGTCTCGTCGATATCGGTCAGCACGCCCTGGATCGCAGCGAGAGCGGCACGGGGGCATTCATTCAATGGCTTCATGGTGGGACACTTCTTAACATGGCAATCTAGGCCGTTCGGGACTAAAAGCCGGGCCATGCGACACCAGGTTGCCAGGGCAATTTCAGAGCAAAAGCAGACGACGATGCGCCTCGAACCACTCACCGCCGTAAGTCCCGTCGATGGCCGCTATCGCGCGACCGCCGAAGCGCTTGCTGAATATTTCAGCGAACACGCGCTCATGAAAATGCGCGTCACTGTCGAGTGCGAGTATCTCACGGCGCTTTCGGAGACGAAGGGTGTCGGCATGCGGCCGCTTACGTCGGACGAGAGGGCGATGCTTCGGGCGCTGCCGCATATCGATATCGACGATGCGCGGATCATCCAGAAGATCGAGCGCGAGGGCTATGACGGAATCCCTGCAACGAATCACGACGTGAAGGCGGTCGAATACTTCATCAAGCTCAAACTCAGGAACTCAAGCCTTACCGACGCGCTCGAGTGGGTGCACTTCGCTCTCACGTCGGAGGACGTGAACAGCACCGCCCATGCCCTCGCGCTTCGCGGAGCGCTCGAAGAGGTCATGCTGCCGGCGCTCGAGAAGATGAAAGGTGAGATCGTCAGCCTTGCCCGGACGCATGCCGATACTGCCATGCTCGCGCGCACCCATGGCCAGAGCGCGACGCCCACGACCTTCGGCAAAGAGATGAACGTTTTCGCGAGGCGTCTCGAAAAGCAGGTCGAGACTCTCAAGAATCGCTCCGTCCTCATGAAGTGGGGTGGACCTTCAGGCAACTACAACGCCCAGATGGTGGCGCTTCCGAAGATCGATTGGCTGGATTTTGCGCGTTCTTTTGCGGAAAGCCTGAATACGGACGACGCCGGCAAGGCGCACGTCGTACGCCTCGAGCTCAATGAGGTGACAACCCAGATAGAGCCGCACGACACGTTTGCCGAGATGTTCGACAATCTGCGCCGCATCAACACGATCCTCCTCGATCTGTCACAGGACATGTGGCGGTACATCTCGGACGGGTGGGTCACGCAGAAGCCGAAAGAAGGCGAGATCGGCTCGTCGGCCATGCCGCACAAGGTGAATCCGATCGATTTCGAGAACGCGGAGGGCAATTTCGGCGTCGCCAATGCGCTCTTCGAACATCTCTCGAGAAAGTTGCCGGTTTCGCGCCTGCAGCGCGATCTCTCGGACTCTACCGTGGCACGCACCTTCGGCACCGCCTTCGCGCATTCGCTGATCGGCTATCGCGCACTCGGGCGGGGCTTCGGCAAGGTCAGCGTGAATCAGGCGGCGCTTCGCGACGCGCTCCTGGCGCATCCCGAAGTGCTCGCCGAAGCAATACAGACGGTGCTGCGCGTCGCCGACGTTGAGATGCCGTATGAGAAGCTGAAAGCGCTCACCCGCGGCAAGCAGGTAACGATGGAAGATCTCGCCGCCTTCATTGACGGCCTCGATATAAGCCCCGAGATGAAGGCGCGGCTCAGGGCACTTCGTCCCGAGAACTACACAGGCCTCGCCGGCATGCTTGCCAGGAAGTGACGGCCCTTACTGCCCAAAGATCCTTCGCTGCGCTCAGGAAGACAGCGAAGCCAGGGCGTGCCCTAACCGGCTAAATCTTCACCTCCGTCATGACCTGCTTCTTGGCCTCATCGACCAGGCGCTCGGCCTGCTTGCGGATGGCATGCTCGTCGGTCGGCTTGCCCGCCGCGGCGAGGTCCTTCACCAGCTTGGACACGACATCCGAATCGCCGGGTTTCTCGAAATCGGCCAGCACCACGTCCTTGGCGTAGGCTTCGGCGTCGGCGCCGCTCTTGCCCATCAGGCCGGCGGCCCACAGGCCGAGAAGCTTGTTCCGGCGGGCATTGACCTTGAACTGCAGTTCCTGGTCCTTTTCGAACTTCTTTTCGAAGGATTTCTCGCGATCGTTGAACGTGGTCATGGCCGCTCCGGGTTGGGCTCGTCGCGCCGGTTTATAGCGACCGCGACGCGGTCTTTCCACCCCGCGTTGGCAGTGCCAAAGTCGCGTGCCCCGCGGAGGAAACGGACGAATGTCGCTGGAAAAACTCAAGGAATGGGTCGGCCGGACGCATACCGCCGAAGACCTCGTCGCGCCCTTTCCCGTGCGCGCCCTGGTCGCCACCTTCGACGCGGCCGACCCCGATCCGCGACCTGGCGATCCCCTGCCGCCGCTCTGGCACTGGCTCTACTTCCTCGACGCCGCGCCGCAATCCAGGATCGGATCCGACGGCCATGCCGAACGCGGCGCGTTCCTGCCGCCGGTCCCCCTGCCCCGGCGCATGTGGGCCGGCAGCCGGTTCAGCTTCGACGGCGCGCCGGTGCGCGTCGGCGAGACGATCGGCCGTACTTCGGAGATCAAATCGGTCGAGCCCAAGAGCGGATCGACCGGCTCGATGGTCTTCGTCACGGTGAAGCACACGATCTCGGGACCTGGCGGCGTGTCATTCGTCGAGGAACACGACATCGTCTACCGCGAAGCCGCCAGGCCGGGAGAAAAGCCCAAGGATCCCAGGCCGGCGCCGGCCGACGCCACCTGGACGAAGACAATCGTCCCCGATCCGGTCCTGCTGTTCCGCTTCTCGGCGCTGACCTTCAACGGCCACCGAATCCACTACGACCAGCCCTACGTCACCGGCGTCGAAGGCTATCCCGGGCTGATCGTGCACGGGCCGTTGCTCGGCATGCTGCAGATCGAGCTGGCGCGCCGCGCCCACCCGGATAGAATCGTGAAGAGCTTCGAGTTTCGCGCCCTCTCGCCGGTGTTTTCGGGTCCCGCCTTTTCGGTGCAGGCCCGCCGCGAGGCCGACGGCTCGACAACGACCTGGGTCGCCGACTCCAAGGGCGGCCTGGCACAACAAGGGAAGGCGACGTTTCGATGAATGAGCATCTCCACCACCGCGGCTGCGGCTGCCTGCAGGCGCTGTCCCGTCGCGGTCTCATGGGGCTCGGGCTCGGCCTCGGCCTCGGCGCCGCTGCCGCAGCCGCCACGTCGCCGGTCCTGGCCGCGGACGACGCTGCCTATGAAGCGATGTTGATAAAGTGCATCGACCCGCGCTTCACGACCTTCACCTGGTCCTTCATGGCCAGTCACGGCCTACAGAACAACTACAGCCAGTTCAACATCGCCGGTGGGCCGATCGCCGCCGTGGCGCCGGCGTTCGCCGACTGGCGCAAGGCCTGGTGGGACAACCTCGACATCTCCGTCAAGCTGCACAGCATCAAGGGCGTGGTCGGCATCGTTCACCGAGACTGCGGCGCAGCGGCGGTGGCTTACGGCGACCGGATCAAGACCGACCAGGCGTTCGAGACCGCGAGGCTCACCGAGGCGCTCCGGGCCTTCCGGACGGAGGTCGGACAGCGCTACCCCCGGCTCCGCGTCGACATCGGAATCATGGGCCTGAACGGCGCCGTCACTGCCGTGACCTGACGCAAAGCTTGCGGAACCTTCGTTCGTGCCCGATTCATCCCTCCCCACCCCGCGACTTGCCGGCGCCGCGCTGGAGCATCAGCTCGCCCTGCAGCGCTCGCGGCGGCCCGCCGATCCCCTGCTGTCGCTGGTGGTGCCCGTCTTCGACGAGGACGAGTCGGTCGACCTCTTCGTCGATACCGTCGTGCCGCTCCTGGAGCGTGGCCGGCTGCGCTTCGAGATCGTGTTCGTGAACGACGGCTCGCGCGACGACACGCTTTCACGGCTGCTCGGTCGCAGCGCCCGCGACCGGCGCATCAGGGTCGTCAACCTGTCGCGCAATTTCGGCAAGGAAGCCGCCCTCACCGCCGGCATCGACCATGCCAGGGGCGACGTTCTCGTTCCCATGGACATCGACCTGCAGGATCCGCCCGAGCTGATCGACGCGTTCATGACGCGCTGGCGCGAGGGCTACGACATCGTCTACGGCGTACGCAGCGCGCGCCACGCCGACACTGCCGCCAAGCGCATGTCGGCCGGCTGGTTCTACTGGGTGTTCAACGCGATATCCCCGGTGCGCATTCCGCCGAACGTCGGCGACTTCCGGCTGGTCGACCGGCGCCGTCGAGGTGCTGCGCCAGTTGCCGGAGCGCAACCGGTTCATGAAGGGCCTGTTTGCCTGGGTCGGCTTCAACTCGATCGGCGTCGCCTACGAACGCCCGCAGCGGGCCGCCGGCTCGACCAAGTTCAATCTCTGGCGGCTGTGGAACTTCGCGCTGGATGGCGTCGTGAGCTTTTCGACCGCGCCGCTGCGCGCCTGGTTCTACGTCGGCGTGGTGATCGCCGCCGTGGCCGTTCTCTATGCCCTGTTCATCGTCACCCGCGTGCTGATCCTCGGCATCGACACGCCGGGCTATGCCTCGCTGCTGATCGCGGTCCTGCTGATGGGCGCCATCCAGCTTCTGTCGCTCGGCATCATCGGCGAGTATCTCGGGCGGCTCTTCCTCGAGGTCAAGGGACGGCCGATCTATGTCGTCGAAGGCGTCTACGAGGACGGGGCCGACGCGCCGCCCAAGGACTGACGGCGGTCGATGGATCTCAAGGAAGAGGACATCCTCGGGCCCGACATCGGCCGGCACTGGTACTACTGTTCGAAGGCAGCCGCGCTTCGCCGCGCCGTGGCCGGTCTGCAGCCAAGGCACCTGCTCGACGTCGGCGCGGGCTCGGGCTTTTTTTCCCGCCATCTGCTGGCCGAGACGCCGGCCGAAAGCGCGCTTTGCGTCGACATCGGCTACGCCAGCGACCGCGATGACAACGTCGCCGGCAAGCCCGTGCGCTACCGCCGCGACACCGGCCAGACCGACTGCGATCTCGTGCTGATGATGGACGTGCTGGAGCATGTCGACGACGATCGCGGCCTGGTCCGCCACTATGCCGCCAAGGTCCCGTCAGGCGCGCATTTCCTGGTGACCGTGCCCGCCTTCACCTTCCTGTGGAGCGGCCACGACGTCTTCCTCGAGCACAAGCGGCGCTATCGCCTGCCCGAGATCGAGGCGGCGCTCGGCGATGGCGGCCTCGAGATCGTGCGCGGCGCGTACTATTTCGGACTGATCTTTCCGCTGGCGGCGGCGGTGCGACTGGCCGACCGCAACACGACCGAACCCCGCAGCAGCCTCAAGAAGCACAGCGCCTTCACGAACGGCGTCCTGACGGCCATCTGCACCGCCGAACTGCCGCTCTTCCCGATCAATCGTCTCGCCGGCCTCAGCGCCTTCGTACTGGCGAAGAAGCCTTAGGACGCCGCCGCCGCCACGTCCTTGGAGCCGATGCGGCGGCGCTTGGCGTTGATCTCGCGCAGCACCACCAGCATCTCCTCGGCCACGATGTCGCCCGGGATACCGTCGCCCTCGGCCTCGAGTTCCTTCATGTCGACCCACACCGCATAGAGCGGCGCGGTGCGCGAGGTGATGATGCCGGCATGCAGCAGGGTCTTGATCAGCACGCGGAAGATGTTGGTGCCTTCCTTCAGATTGGCGCGACGGTCCTCGTCGGTGAAGACCTCCTTCATGGCGTCGCGCACCCACTGCCAGTCGAGCCCGTACTTGGCGTAGATCACCTGCTTCTGCTCGGCGTTGATCAGGTTGAACAGCAGCATCTGGAAGAGCTGCGCCGACCAGTCCTCGACCTTCCGGTGCTCGTCCTCGCTCAGGTGCCGGATCGTCTTGGCCGCCCAGATGCGGCCGAAGCGGTGGTGGAAGGCCTCGTCGCTCATCACGAGCTGGACCAGGCGACGCAGCACCGGATCGTTGGTCTTGGCATTGAGCGTCGCGAACGAGCCCATGGCGATGCCCTCGATCAGCATCTGCATGCCGACGATCTTCTTGTAGACTTCCTGCGTGCCGACGAGATCGTTCAGCACGGTGGCGATGGTCGGGCCGACCGGCAGCGGGTCGCCCCAGCGCTTGGCGATGTAGCGGGTGAAGCCGGCGACGTGGCGGGCCTCCTCGCGCGCCTGGTTGGCGGCGTATTCCTGGGCGCCCGGGTCGAGCAGAATGTGGCAAAGACTGGCCGACAACGACAAGGCGCCCTGTTCGCCATGCAGCAGGTTGGAGACCGACCAGTGCATGACGTCGTTGGCGAGCCCGATCTTCTGCCCGTCGTCCAGCCGGTCGCCCACGGCGCTGCGGAGTTCCACCACCGTGTCCAGCGGCATAATCGGCGTCTTGGACATGTCGAACGGCAGGTCGTAGTCGATATAGCTCTTGTCGAAGGGGTCCCAGAAATGGTCATGGGTCGCCGAAATGATGCCGTCGAAGGCGTTGGTGCGCCGGCCATAGCGCGGCACTTCCAGCATCGCCGGGAAATCTTCCGGGGCGACGGTGTCATAGGCCTTGTCGTAGGTGATTTGCTGGGCCATTTGAGGGCCTCCGGTGAAGAGCTCAATATGACGGCTGCGTCACCTTTTTCAATGGATTTTTCCCCAGTACCGGCGCATGGGACTTCCGCCATATTCCGGCCGCCAACCTTGCCGCCGATCGGCGGGCGATCTGCATCGCCCGCGCAGGAGTAAATGATGTCCCGCCGCCGCCGCATCTACGAGGGCAAGGCCAAGACCTTGTTCGAGGGGCCCGAGCCCGGGACGATCGTCCAGTACTTCAAGGACGACGCGACCGCGTTCAACAACCAGAAGAAGGGCACGATCACCGGCAAGGGGGTGATCAACAACCGCATCTCCGAGTTCCTGATGACCAAGCTCGGCGAGATCGGCGTGCCGACCCATTTCATCCGCCGCCTCAACATGCGCGAACAGCTGATCCGGCAGGTCGAGATCATCCCGCTCGAGATCGTGGTCCGCAATGTCGCCGCCGGCTCCTTCGCCAAACGCTTCGGCGTCGAGGAGGGCACCCAGCTGCCGCGCTCGATCATGGAGTTCTTCCACAAGAACGACGCGCTGGGCGATCCCATGGTGACCGAGGAGCACATCACCGCGTTCGGCTGGGCCACGCCCCAGGACCTCGACGACATCGTGGCGCTGACGCTTCGCGTCAACGACTTCCTGTTCGGCCTATTCCTGGGCTGCGGCATCAAGCTGATCGACTTCAAGGTCGAGTTCGGCCGCCTCTACGAGGACGACATGGTGCGCATCGTGCTTGCCGACGAGATCAGCCCCGACTCGTGTCGGCTGTGGGATCTCAGGACCAACGAGAAGATGGACAAGGATCGCTTCCGCCGCGACCTCGGCAAGGTCGAGGAGGCCTACCAGGAGGTCGCGCGGCGGCTCGGCATCCTGATCGACCAGGGGCCGGGCGACGTGCGCGGCCCCACTACCTTGCAGTAAGAGGCGAGATGGAAGTCCCCCATGAAAGCTAGAGTTCACGTAACCCTCAAGAACGGCGTGCTCGACCCCCAGGGCAAGGCCATCGGACATTCGCTCAATCGCCTGGGTTTCCCCGAAGTGGGCGACGTCCGCCAGGGCAAGTTCATCGAACTGGAACTCGCCGAGACCGACAAGGCCAAGGCCAAGGCCCGCCTCGACGAGATGTGCCGCAAGCTGCTGGCCAATACGGTGATCGAGAACTACTCGATCGAGCTGGTGGGCTGATGGCGAAGGCTCGGCGTAACCCCCTCACCTCACCTCTCCCCCTATCGGGTGAGAGGGATATGAATTCGAATCTCAATCATGTTCCTCTCCCCCTTCAGGGGGAGAGGTTAGGTGAGGGG
>JACPVT010000197.1 GCA_016191685.1 Rhodospirillales bacterium
GGCGTCGTTCAGAGCAAGATGCAGGCTCACGATGTCCGAACCGGCCAACAGCTCGTCGATCGTCACCATCGGCACGGCCGCGTTGACGACAGGAGAGCGATTGTAGGCGATCACCCTCAGGCCGACGCCTTGGGCGATGCGTGCCATCTCGCGGCCGATGCCGCCAAGACCGACAATGCCCAGCGTCTTGCCCTTGAGCTCCATTCCTTGCATGGGCCGCCACCCGCCCGACCGGACGATGACGTGCATGGTGGCGACATGGCGGGCGGCGGCGAAGACAAGTCCCATGGCGTGCTCGGCGACCGTAGTGTCGCCGTACCCACCAATGGTCGAGACCTTGATGCCGAGGCGCTGGGCTGCCGCGAGATCGACAAAGCTGGCCGCGCCCGTGCCCAGGAAGACAATATGCTTCAATCCGGCGCACTGCTTTAGCGTCGTCTCGTTGAAATAAGTCGCGTCATTGATCACCGTGTCGTAGCCGGCGACCTTCGCCGCGACCTCGTCTTCGCCGACCGGCCCCATGTTGATCGCGACGGCAATGTCACCGGGACCATGAACCCGCTTCCAGACACGATCGATATCCGGGGTCGAGTCTATGAAGAGCGTTCTGGGCATTGCCGCGATCCTCTCAATCGAGCCAAGGGGCCAGCATATCCGACATTCGATCGCCGGTGGGGAGTCTGATCGGCCGTCAGCGGACAGGGTGCCGTTTCCGCGCCGCCTTGCCGCGGGTCCGCTTTCCCGAGGCAGTCGGCGGAACGAGGACATCGCGCCGGAGATTGTCGTGCTTGTCGTCCATGCGGCGGTAGTCGATCGTCAGTTCCTCGCCGGCCGCGATGTCGCGTACGGCATGATAGGTCACGTCGCCATCGTCCGACCCGAGATTGGGATCGGCCGAGTGGTTCATGTACCAACCCGTCGAGATCCGCAGGAAATCGACCGGCACCCAATAGCCGCCGGTGCTGCGGATGCCGAACTTCCTGTAGAGAGCGGCATGACGCGAGGCGTTGACCTGCCGGGTCGAGACCCAGCGGCTGTCCTCACCATCCCAGATACGAACGATCTCTCCCTTCTTGATGTCCTGGTCGGCGAAGCAACCGATGCCGTGAACGCCGGAAGGGCCGAGATAGACGAATGCCTTGCTGGTCTTGCGCTTCATGGGAACTCTTACTCGTAGCTGCCGGTGCCGTGCGGCCCGCGTGCTTACCCTGCTCTCTGCACATCTTCAATCGCACCGACACGCGACCCGAGGCGGCTGGCCCGACCGCTGGAATGGCGCTAGGCTTGTCGGGCGTCAAAAGAGGAGAGATCGAGACGAACACAAGGAGTTGGGCCGCTCGCGGCAAACCGTAGAAAAAGCGGACAGCGCGCCGCCCGTCACTGGGAGGACACAACATGGGAAGCCGAACCGATCGCTTGGCGTTAGCGTTTTGCGTGTTGGTAAGCGTGGTGGCGTTGAATGCAGCAATGGCGGCCCCCGGTTGGGCGCAGAAATCCGGGGGCATTCTCAAGATCCAGCACATGGACACGCCGCCCAGCGCCTCGATCCACGAGGAGGCGACCGTCTCGACGGCGGTGCCGTTCATGAGCGTCTTCAACAACCTCGTCCTGTTCGATCAAAATGTGGCCAAGAACAGCTTCGAGTCGATCGTGCCGGACCTTGCAACGAGCTGGTCGTGGAGCGCCGATGGCACGAAACTCTCCTTCAAACTCCGCCAGGGCGTGAAGTGGCACGACGGCAAGCCGTTCACCGCCAAAGACGTGCAATGCACGTTCGAGCTGCTGCTCGGCGCCGACAAGCTCAGGCGCAATCCGCGCTCGGCCTGGTACGGCAACGTCGCAAAAGTGACGGCCGACGGCGACTTCGACGCCTCCTTCCAGCTCAAGCACCCGCAACCCGCGCTGCTGGCATTGCTCGCATCGGGCTATTCGCCGATCTATCCCTGCCACGTTCCTACGGCCGACATGCGCCGCCACCCGATCGGCACGGGGCCGTTCAAGTTCGCCGAATTCAAGATGAAAGAGAGCATCAAGCTAGTGAAAAACCCCGACTACTGGAAGAAGGGGCGGCCCTATCTCGACGGCATCGAATTCACCATCATCGCCGACCGGTCGACCCGCATGCTGGCTTTCACCGCCGGCAAGTTCGACATGACTTTCCCGACCGACGTCACGGTGCCGCTGCTCAAGAATATCCGCAAGGACGCACCGCAGGCGCAGTGCACCATGCGGGCAACCGGTGTCAGCACCAATCTGATCGTCAATCGCGAAGCGCCGCCGTTCGACAATCCGAAGATCCGGCGCGCCATGGCATTGACGCTCGACCGGCAGGCCTTCATCGACATCCTGAGCGAAGGCCAAAGCACGATGGGTGGCGCCATGCTTGCGCCGCCGGCCGGCGTGTGGGGCCTGCCACCGGAGAAGCTGAAAACTATCATCGGCTACGGCGACGTCGGCAAGAGCCGCGAAGAAGCGCGCGAGCTGATGAAGCAGGCAGGGTACGGCCCCGACAAACAGCTGAAGCTCAAGGTCAGCACACGCAACATCGCCACCTTCCGTGATCCGGCGGTGATTCTGCTCGACCAGCTCAAGCAGATCTATATCGACGCCGAACTCGAGGTGATCGACACCAGCGTCTACTACAATCGCGTGTTCAAGAAGGACTACGTGGTGGCGCTGAATCTCACCGGATCGGCCGTCGACGATCCTGACGTTACCTTCTTCGAGGGCTACGCCTGCGGCTCGCTGCGTAACTACAACAACTACTGCAATCCCGAAATGACCAAGCTGTTTGAGGCGCAGTCACGCGAGACCGACCAGAAGAAGCGGCTCGAGATGGTCTGGGAAATCGACGCCAAACTGCAGGAGGATATCGCGCGACCGATCATCTCGAACGGCACGGCGGCCGGCTGCTGGCAACCGCACGTCAAGGGCGTGACGATCCACACCAACAGCATCTACAACGGCTGGCGCTTCGAGGACGTCTGGCTCGATCGCTAACATTTCCGGTGGCGGCGCTTGTTCTGCGGGTCGGGGACTGACACCTTGGTCCGCAGAGCCTGTCGTTCGACCGCTGCTTCGGAGGCGAGACGTTTTCCATGCTGCTACGCAAGCGTCTCGCGTTCGGTATCGCCTACGGTCTGATCCTGACAATCGCGACACTCGCGGGCATCGAGATCGTCGCATCGTTCTATGTACCGCCCTGGCCGGCGAGGGCGTTACGGGTCGTCGAGCCCGTCACGATGCCGACGACGCTGGGAGAGCCGTTCTCGCGCCAGCCATGGCTCGCCGAGCCGCAGAACTCCTGGGGCATGCGCGACCGCGAGAGGACGCCGGCCAAGCCGGCGGCGACCGATCGAGTCGTTTTCGTGGGCGACAGTTTCGTCGAATCGCGCTTCACTCCGCTGTCCCTACCGGCGATGGTCGAACGCGACATGGCGGCGGCGGGGCGGCCAATCGAGGCAATCGACCTCGGCATTTCGGCCACGGGTCCGCGCAGCTACTACTATCGCATCCGCGACGTGGCACTGGCGCTTTCGCCCGACGCGCTGTTGCTGTTCATCTACGCCGGCAATGACTTCATGGCGTCCGACCAAGGCTATTCGGCATGGCCGCGCCTGATTGACGAATCGCCGGGCGGGTCGATTCTGGGCCGGCTCATGCCGCGCACCAACTGGCTGCTGATCAACCGGCTCAAGCTGGCGGAGTTCTTCCGTGGTCGGCCAGCGGGACCGCCCGGCGAAGAGGCCCTGATCGACGAGGCAGTACGGGCACCGGGCGACGAGCCGCTCGGGCGCCTGGTGGATCACGTCAAGAGATATCGCGCCCCGCACCTCCCAAAGACGCAGATCGCCGAAATTCTGTCACGCGGCGGTGGCCGATACTGGCGCGCCGCCGGGGCGGATGGCGAAGAGCACGAGTACCTGCTCGGCTGGATGCTGGACATCCTGATGAAGTGGGAGGCGAGCGACTTCGACGTCGCCCGCGACCGACAGGATGCGGTCCGGCTCGCCGACGCCGGCGAAGTCCAGGCGACGCTTTCCTGGATCGAGGCAATCGACCACCTGGCGCGCGCGCACCACGTGCCCCTGGCGGTATTTCTGGCGCCGGTCGGCGGTGTCGATCCCGATTACGCCGCCTTCTGGAAGCCATGGCCACGCGCCTATAGCTGGACCTGGCTGAGCGACGAGCGGCAGTCGCGCCTGGTCACGGCACTCGGCCGGACGAAGATCCGATTCGTCGACCTGCGGCAGGACCTCGAGGGGATCGCCGGCGCCTATCGCAAGCTCGACGGCCATTGGAGCCGCAAGGGCCAGGCCATCGTGGCCGCGCGGGTCGAGCGCGAGCTGCGATCGTTGCCGATCCGCTAGCGGCAGGCCGGTCAATTGGGGCCAATCCGCAGCCGCCATGCCTGAAGCGCCTCGCGGGCGGCCCGGCTAGCTGGCCTCTTGTTTCTTTTCCAGGGATTCGAGCCAACGGCGCGCCGGCATGGACGTACGGAAGACGCGCATCGGTCGATCGGCGGCGGCAAGCATGCCGAGCACCCGGGCGACCAGTTCGGCCTTGTCGTCAGGGACAACGACAGCCAGTGGCCCCATGGGACCCTGCGCATGGAAGGCGCGAAAGCGCACGCCCAACAACAGCAGGTCGTCGGGGCCCATCCTGGTGTCGCCCTTGCTGCCGTCGAACAGCTTGCGGTAGGTCATCGCTCCCTTGGATGCCATCTCATCGAGCAGGGTCTCGATTTCCCGGCGTGTGACGTCGCCGTCCGCGACGACCGTGATCAAACGGATTTCGGGATCGATCGTCCAACTGAGTGACATACGGCAGCCGAAATCCTTTGCATGGGTCGTCGAGGCTATTTGCCAGTCCGACGGAGGAAATGCCAGCCCAACCACCCTGGTGCAGTGGGCCAGTTTCCGCATCGACGCTAGAGTGCGATGTACCGAGGAGACCGCCCGTCATGCTGACGTTCTATTTCTCGCCCGGCTCCAGTTCGATGGCGCCTCACATTGCCCTTCATGAAACAGGCGCGCTATTCGAGGCCAAGCCCCTGTCGTTTCGCAGGAAGGAGACTCGCACGCCGGCGTTCATGGCGATCAATCCCGCCGGGAAGGTCCCGGTGCTGTTGGTCGATGGACGCGCCCTCACCGAGGTGGCGGGGATACTGTTCTATCTCGCGCGGACCCATCCCGAGGCCGGGTTGCTGCCGAATGACGCCGAGGCTGAGGCCCAGGTGGTTTCCTGGATGTCCTACATCGCCTCAACCATCCATCCAGCGCGGCGCCAGGGTTTGGAACATGCACGCGAGGTCTATGCAGTGGCCGACAAGCGGCTGGGGCGGAACGACTGGGCGGTGGGTGAGCGATACTCGATTGCCGACATCCATCTATTCCGCCTCTACTGGCGCTTCCGCAGCTCGCTTGAGTCCGAGCCGGGGGCGTTCCCCAACATCGAGGCGCACTACGCACGCATGATGGCACGGCCGGCCGTACAGCGGACGATCGAGTTCGAGAAGAAGATCGGCTACGAGCTTCCGGCCTAGGCGCTAGCGACCGTTCAGGATCCGCCACACCTTCTCCGGCGTCACCGGCATATCGATGTGGCTGACGCCGAGCTCGGAAAGGGCGTCGACCACGGCATTCATCACCGAAGGCAACGCACCGGCACAACCGGCCTCGCCGCAGCCCTTGATGCCCAGGCGGTTGGTCTTGCACGGCACGGAATGGTTCTCGATCGAGAAGTCCGGCGCGTCCGACGCACGGGGCATGGCGTAGTCCATGTAGGAGCCGGCCACGGGTTGACCTTGCTGATCGTAAACCGTGCGCTCCATCAGCGCCTGGCCGATGCCCTGGATGACGCCGCCATGCGCCTGACCCGCGACCAGCATCGGATTGATGACGGTACCGAAGTCGTTGACCATGAAGTAGCGCACGACCTCGATTTGCCCGGTGTCGCGATCGATCTCGACTTCGGCAACATGGCAGCCGTTGGGAAAGGAAAACGGCGGATTATCCGAAATGTGGCTGACGTCGAGCGATTGCGGCAGGTCAGCCGGCAGCTTGAGACCGCCGCGCAGCTTGTCGGCCAGCTCCATGATGCTGATGCCGCGATCGGTGCCGGCGATGGTAAAGCGGCCGCGCTCAAACTCGATGTCCACCGCCGCGGCTTCGAGCACATGAGCCGCGATTTGCTTGCCCTGCTCGATCAACTTGTCGCCGGCCTCGAGGAAAGCCTGGCTGGCGACCAGTGCCGACTTCGACCCGCCGGTGCCACCCCCCACTTTGAGCTGATCGGAGTCGCCCTGGAGCAGGCGAAGGCGCTCGAAGGGGATGCCGAGCTGGCTGCTCAGCACCTGGGCAAAGGGCGTGGCGTGACCCTGGCCGTAGTCGAGCGTACCGCTCAGCATGGTGATGGTGCCGTCGGACTCGAAGCGGATGCCGCCATACTCCTTGGCGGGCGGTCCGGTGACCTCGAGATAGGAGCCGATGCCGCGGCCACGCAGCTTGTTGCGGCCGGCACTCTCTCGTCTGCGCTTTTCGAAGCCCTGCCAGTCGGCGGCCTTCAAAGCCTTGTCGAGGATCGTGGTGAACTCGACCGAATCGTAGTTCATGCCCGACGGCGCCTTGTAGGCGGGTAGATGTAGGCGCCGGCGTTGCCGGTGCCGCTCAGCCGCACGGCGAGGAATCTGCCATCCTTGTCGAGGGCCAGCTCGGCTATGCGCTGGTGATCACGACCGGCGTGGTCGCTTAGAAAACTCTCGGAACGTTCGTCGGTCCATTTCACCGGGCGGCCAAGCAGCTTGCCACCCAAGAGCAGCGGCGCGTACTCGGGATAGACCTGCGACTTCATGCCGAACGAGCCGCCGACGTTGCCGGTCAGGACCCGCACCTTGTCGGGCGTCACATTGAGCACGTCCCGGGCAAGACCGCCGCGCAGGCCCATCACGCCCTGGCAGCCGACATGCAAGGTCCAGCGCCCCGCGCCAGCATCATAGGAACCGACCGCCGAACGCGGTTCCATGGCATTGACCACGATGCGATTGGAGGCAATTTCCAGCCGGGTCACATGCGCCGCCTCGGCGAAAGCCTTCTTCACAGCTTCGGCATCGCCGTAGTGGAAGTCGAGGGCGAGGTTGCTGGGTACATCCTCGTGAATCTGCGGTGCGCCGGGTTTCAGCGCATCTGCCGGACTGGTGACGGCGGGCAGTTCCTCGATGTCGAGCTCGACGGCCTCGGCGGCGTCCTTGGCCTGCACGGCCGTCTCGGCCACGACGCACGCCACCGCCTCGCCCACGAAGCGCACGCGGCCCTTGGCCAACGATGGTCGAGGGGGCGTCTTCATCGGCTGGCCGTTGCGGTCCGGAATGTTCATCGGACACCTGAGCGGCCCGAAGCCCGCCGCCTCGAGGTCGGCATTGGTGTAGACGGCAAGCACGCCCGGCATCGTCTTCGCCTCTGCGATGTCGATGCCCTTCAACACGCCGTGTGCGATCCTGCTGCGCACCATCACAGCATAGGCCTGCCCCGGCAGATTGATGTCGTCGGTGTAGCGCCCTTCACCGCGCAGCAGCTTCGGATCTTCGGACCGCGGCACGGATTGGCCGACGCCGAACTTCATCAATGCAAGACCAGTGTCGTCGAAAGAATCCATCCGTTTATCCTCGCAAATTCCAAGCCACCTCACCCCGGGGATCCCCCAGGGTGAGCCAGTCCGTTGCTGATTGAGCCTATTTCAGCGGCGAATAGTTCGTCGGCATCAGCAGGGTCGAATGCATCTCGGCCAGCAGTGCCGGGCCCTTGGCGAGATAGGCCTGCCACGCCGGATCCTTCATCGCAGCACCACGCGCCTCGAAACGCTCCTGCAGGTTCTTGTAGCGCCAGAGGTGGATCCACTCGTTGGGCTGGGGAAATTCACCGGTCCAGGCTCCCCAGATCGGCGAATACTTGTCGCGCGCTGCCCGCACTTCCTTGAAGTTCGTGCCGTACTGCGCGGCGCCACCCATCTGGGTGCGATAGATGCGCAGCTCGTAGACGTTGCCGGTGGTACCGTCATCCGGGCGGATATCGACCACGGCATTCATGAGCCGCAGGTCCTGGCGCTCGATCAGCGGACGAATCACCGGAACGTAGCCTTCGGTCCACGGCTTGTGCTTCATCAGCTCACCACGCAGCCGGGTGCGCTCTTCATAGCTGTCGTACTTCCACAAGTGCCAGATTTGGTTCAATGCGCCGAATTCGGCCGTCCAGTAGCCGTGGTTGACGCCGAAATTCTGGCCGCGCGCCGGCCGGCCGATCGTCTCGGCGGCCTTGAGATATTCCGGCATCTTGCCGGGCTTCAGGGTGTAGCAGCGAAGCTCGTAGACCATATCGTTTCCTCTCAGGGATGGGGGTTCTTGGGCGGATGCGCCCGCACCGCTTCCTCGTTGATGTCGGCACCCCAGCCCGGCCGGGTGGGCACGATCAGCTCGCCATTCTGGATCACTGGCGGGTGCGTCACCAGATCATCCTTCCAGGGCACGTCGTCGATATCGATTTCCATGATGCGGAAGTTGGGCATGGCGGCGCACAGGTGGGCGCTCATCAGCGTCGACATATGGCCGTAGAAGTTGTGTGGCGCGCAGTTGATCTCATAGGCCTCGGCCATGGTCGAGACCTTGTAGGACTCGGCCAGCCCATTCCACGGCACGTCGATGATCGACACATCGATCGAGCGGTTCTCGAAGAACGGCCGGAACTGACGGCGCCCAAACAGCGACTCGCAGGAAGCGATCGGCATCGAGGCGCGGTCGCGGATCAGCCGCAGCCCCTCAGGATCGTAGGAATCGATTTCCAGCCAGAAGAGATTGTACGGCTCGCAGACGCGCGCGACCTTGATGTAGCCCTCGGTCTTGAAGTTGAAGTTGGTGTCGAGAAGGATGCCCATGTCGGAACCGGCGCCCTGCCGGAAGGCGGCCAGCCCGTCTGAAATCGCCGCGAGGGTCGCGCCATCGGCGTTGAGCTCGGGCCCGCCCGCGGTGCGGCCAAATCCCGGCTGGTGCATGTTGGGCGGATCGAGATCGAAGCGAAAGATATTGGTTTTCAGTGCCTTGAAGCCACGCTCCTTCACATGTTTGCCGAGCTTCACCACGTCATCGAACGAGCGCACCGGCTCGACACCCATCACCTCGGCGTTGCGAAGACGGTAGCTGCCGCAATGCGACCAGTAGAGCGGCAGGCGCTCGCGTACCGGACCGCCGAACAGGACGTAGACAGGAACACCCAGCGCCTTGGCCTTGACGTCGAGCAGCGCGTTCTCGATCGCGGCCATCGCCTGTTGGTTCATGCCACCTGGCGCCTGGCGCGTGACGGCATAGAAGGTCGTCATGATGCGCTCGATCGGCCGCGGATCCTGGCCAATGAGGCTCGCCGCCATACGGCGGATCACGGCGGTGAGGCCGGCGCTGCCGTAGCCCTCGTTATATTCCGACCAGCCGACAAGTCCGTCGTCGGTGGTGATTTTAAGAAACGAGAAGTCGCGCCAACCGGCGTCGCAGTGCAAATCCTCGATTCTGGCGATTTTCATGATAGTTCCTCCCGCACTTGTCCCAGCATAGACTAGGCAGCGGTCACAGCGGGATGAATCAATGCCCCTATTCGGCAAGGGAATGCTGGTCGTCTTTTCCGAGGTGAAGGCGCGTGACGAGCGCGACTTCAACGAATGGTACAACCGCGAGCACATCGACGAGCGAATCAATCTGCCGGGCTTTCACCGAGCCCGCCGCTACGTCGCCGTCCGCGCATCGCCGAAATACCTTGCAACCTATGAATGCGACAGCGTCGGCGACCTCGCGACGCCCGGCTACCTGCAGCTGCTGGCCAACCAGACGCCGTGGACCCAGGCGGTGATGGCGCGGTTCACGCAATTTCGTCGGCTGACGCTCCGCACCCAGGTCGACCTGACGCACGGTGTTGGTGGCGCGGTCGCCTGTGTGCGCTTCGTGCCTGACCCGCGCGAACGCAAGTCGCTGGTTGCCTGGCTGCAGGAAGCGGTCCTGCCGCGCGTCATCGCCCGACCCGGCCTGCTGGGTGCGTTCGCGGCCGAGACCGATCTCGAAGTGACCAATGCGCCGTTGCAGGAAAAGAGCATGGACCATCCCAAGGCCGACGAGGCCGAATGGGTGGTGATGATCGAGGGCGCCGATGCGACCTCGGCAGGCGCCGCCGCTCGGGCCCATTTCAAACTTGCGGCTCTGAAGCCGTTCGGAGTTGCCGTGGCGCCCACGATCGGCACCTACCGGCTCCTGTTCGGCAATCAGAGATAAGGCGCGACGACGCGCCCGGATGACGGAACTTTGACCTTTCGTTGATCGGACCATCGCGTAGGTTGACCCTGTGTCCATCCAACGAAAAGTCTTCTGGCTGCGGCTCGCGACGCTGATCGGCCTCTGCCTGCCGGCGGCCGAACTCGCCTGGCGCTGGTACACCGACGAGCTGGGTCCTCGCCCGGTAACCGTGGCGACGCACGCCACCGGCGACTGGGCCGTGATCTTCCTGCTGCTGTCGCTGGCGATGACGCCGCTCCGGGCGACCTTCGACTGGGTGCCGCTGGTGCACATCCGCCGCCGCATCGGCGTCGCGGCAGCGCTCTACGCGGGCGCTCATTTCCTGATCTACGCGTTCGATCAGAAGTGGAACCTGATCGTCGTCGCCAACGAAATCGCCAAGCGCTTCTACCTGACTATCGGCTTCGCGGCGTTGCTGGCGCTGGCGGCGCTCGCCGTCACCTCGACCGACGGCTGGCAGAAGCGGCTCAAGCGCAACTGGAAGCGCCTGCACTGGCTGATCTATCCAGCGGCTCTGCTGGCGATCGTGCACTTCTTCATCCAGTCGAAGGTCAAGATCGGCGAGGCAGCGTTTGCCGCCGGACTGCTCGCCTGGTTGATGCTGTGGCGCGTGCTGCCGCCGCGACTGCGCACAAGCCTCCTTGGCTTGGCCCTGCTGGCCGGTGGCGCCACGCTGGCCACTGTCACTTTCGAGGCCGCCTGGTACGGTCTGGTGAACGGCATCGATCCGATGCGCATACTCGCCGCCAATATCGACCCAGACCTGGCGCCGCGACCGGCGCAGAAGGTCCTTGTGGCATCGGTAGCCGTCATCGGGCTCGTTGCGGCGCGTCGCGGCTTTGCCGCTGCCAATAGGGTCTGGACGAAGCGCTATATCCAACCGACTATACCGACTTCCTGACGAAAGGTCGGCATGACCGAAGACGAATGGACGGCAGTACGGTTGAGTCTGCTGGTCGCGACGACGGCGACGGCGGCGAGCCTGCCTCTCGGTGTCGCCGTTGCCTGGCTGCTGGCGCGTGGACGGTTCTGGGGCAAGAGCCTGCTCGACACGCTGGTTCATCTGCCCCTCATCATGCCGCCGGTGGTGACGGGCTATCTGCTGTTGCTCACCTTCGGACGACGCACGCCGGTCGGCGCCTTCCTGGCCGACGAACTCGGCATCGTCTTTTCCTTTCGCTGGACCGGTGCGGCGCTCGCTTGCGCAGTCATGGGTTTTCCGCTGCTGGTCCGGGCGGTCCGGCTCTCGATCGAGGCAGTGGACTCCCGGCTTGAATCGGCGGCCGGTACGCTCGGCGCCAACCCGCCCTGGGTGTTTGCCACCATCACCCTGCCGCTCAGCCTGCCGGGCGTGATCGCCGGCGCCATCCTGTGCTTCGCCAAGGCGATGGGCGAATTCGGCGCCACCATCACCTTCGTCTCGAACATCCCGGGCGAGACGCAGACCCTGCCGTCCCTGATCTACACGCTGACCCAGGTTCCCGGTGGCGACGCGGGCGCGCTTCGCCTCACCCTGATATCGATCGCCATCTCCATGCTGGCGCTGCTGGGTTCGGAACTGCTGGCGCGCCGCATTGGCGCCCGACAGGTCACAACATGAGCTTGGAGATCGATATCGATCATGCGCGGGAACATTTCCAGCTCACCGCCCGCTTTTCGTCGGCACCCGGCCTCACGGCGCTGTTCGGTCGCTCCGGTTCGGGCAAGTCCACCCTGATCGATATCATCGGCGGTCTCATCCGGCCGACGCGCGGCCGTGTCGCCATTGATGGCCAGGTGCTGGTCGATACCGAGCGCGGGATATTCGTCCCCAAGCACCGCCGCCGCATCGGCTATGTCTTCCAGGACAGCCGGCTTTTTCCCCACCTCAGCGTTCGTCACAACCTGCTGTACGGCCGGTGGTTTGTGCGCGAAAGCGCCGGCCCATCGAGCGACCTGGCGTCGGTCGTCGAGTTGCTGGGCATCGGCTCCCTGCTCGACCGTCGGCCCGACTCGCTTTCCGGCGGCGAACGGCAGAGGGTCGCCATCGGCCGCGCGCTCTTCGCCCATCCGCGCTTGCTCCTGATGGACGAGCCGCTCGCCTCGCTCGATGAGGCGCGACGGGTTGAAATCCTGCCCTACGTCGAGCGACTGCGCGACGAAGCAGGTGTTCCGATCGTCTATGTCAGCCATTCCGTGGCCGAGGTCGCACGCCTTGCGACCACCGTGGTGATCCTGACCGATGGCAAGGTTACAGCCGTGGGGCCAGTGCTCGACATCCTGCCCATGGCCGATGCCGGCGACGCCGGAGGCGTGCTCGATGCCACGGTGGCGCGACACGACGAGGCTTTCCAACTGACGGTCCTGGCATCGGCCGCGGGCGAGTTGCAGGTTCCCCGGCTGGCCGCTCCCGTCGGCAGCCCGGTGCGTACCTATATCCGGGCGCGCGACGTGATGATCTCGCTCAGGCCGCCCGAAGAGATAAGTGCCCTCAACGTTCTGCCCGGCCGCATCACCGCGATCGTCCCCAGTTCGAACGGCGCGCAGGCCGACGTCCGCCTCGACTGCAACGGCACCGCCCTGATGGCGCGCCTCACTGCCAAATCCGTGCAACGGCTGGCTCTCGCGCCCGGACGACCGGTATTCGCCGTCATCAAGAGCGTCTCCTTCGAGCGCAGCTAGGGAAAACGGTCTATTCTCGGCACCCAAGGGAGGTCCATCGTGGCCAAGTCAAAAGTCCGCAAGGGCATGCCGAGCGTCGCGATCAGCAAAGCCGAATTCATTCGACGTGCTCGCGAGCGCTTCTTCGACCCCGCCTTCGATCCACTGCAGGATGAGATCGGCAAGATCATCGACGCGGCGTGGAATGGCTATCACGAGTACCGGAAGACACCGCGAACGAAACGCGCCGGCCCGCGCTATGCCGATCCAGACTACGAACTCCCCATCGAGTGGCTGAAGGCGCGTGACGCAATTGCCCGAGCCGGCCGTCATCAGAAGTCGCCGACTGCCAAGTCGCGTATCCTGCTGATCAACGGCTCCCCGCGCAGTGACCAGACCTGCCCCGGCGAGATCTCCAAGACCTTCCGGTTGGCTGAGATCGCAAGACGGGTGATCGAACAAGAACGCGGCTTCGAGACCGAGCTGCTCGACCTCAGCCTGCTTGCCTCGCAGTACGGCCGGCAGATCCTGCCCTGCAAGGCCTGCGTGTCGACTGCCCAACCGCTTTGCCACTGGCCGTGCTCCTGCTACCCCAACCATGCATTGGGACAGGTCAACGACTGGATGTCCGAGATCTATCCGATGTGGGCGGCCGCACACGGCGTCATGATCGTGACACCGGTGCACTGGTATCAGGCACCGACGGTATTGAAGGCGATGATCGACCGACTGGTGTGCGACTACGAATCCTACGCCACGAGCCACGAGGCGCTCGACCGCGACCGGGCCTTCCAGGAAGAAACGCGCAATGCGGCGCGGGCGCTCGTACAGGCGGTCAAGCTGCTGAGGCGTGGACGATTGTCCCAACCTGACGCACGCTTGCGCGAGGTCCGCGCAAAATGAACTCAAGTCTGAACCCCTCGAGGATCCAATGACGCCTTCGCTGTTGCCCTTCAGGGGTCGCTTCATCGCCTTCACGATCGCCGTGCTGTTGACGCTGGCCTTCGGGCTCGCCTGGACGTCCGATACCGGTTCGCTCTGGCTGGCGGTCCCCTTCGGCGTTGGTCTCTTCCTGACCTGCGTCGGCATCCATGACTTTTTCCAGACCAAACACTCCGTGCTGCGCAACTATCCGATCATGGCGCACTTCCGCTTCATCTTCGAAGCGATCCGGCCGGAATTGCGACAGTACTTCTTTGAGGGCGACAAGGACGGCATGCCGTTCAGCCGCGACCGCCGCGCCGTGGTCTATCAGCGCTCCAAGATGGCGCTCGACGTCCGGCCGTTCGGCACCACCTACAACGTCTACGGCGACGGCTTCGAGTGGATGGCGCACTCGATCTCGCCACGTCCGGTCGGCAAGGAGTCGTTCCGCACCATGATCGGCGATGTCGACTGCACCAAGCCCTACTCGGCCTCGGTGTTCAACATTTCGGCCATGAGCTTCGGGGCGCTGAGCGCCAACGCCATCCGTGCGCTGAACGGCGGCGCCAAGCGCGGCGGCTTCGCTCACGACACCGGTGAGGGCGGCTACAGCCCCTATCACCGCGAGGGCGGCGGCGACATCATCTGGGAAATCGGCTCCGGCTACTTCGGCGCGCGCAATCCCGACGGCACCTTCTCGCCCGAGAAGTTCGCCGCGGGTGCCGCCAACGAGCAGGTCAAGATGGTCGAGCTCAAGCTCAGCCAGGGAGCCAAGCCCGGCCACGGCGGCGTGCTGCCTGCCCCCAAGGTCAGCCAGGAGATATCGCTGACCCGCGGCGTGCCGATGGGCGAGGACTGCATCTCGCCGTCGCGGCACTCCGCCTTCTCGACGCCGGCCGAGATGATGCAGTTCATCGCCGAGATGCGCCGACTTTCCGGCGGCAAGCCAGCCGGCTTCAAGCTCTGCATTGGCCACGAATGGGAGTTCCTGGCGATCTGCAAGGCGATGCTGGAGACCGGAATCTATCCCGATTTCATCGTCGTCGACGGCAAGGAAGGCGGCACCGGCGCGGCGCCGATGGAGTTCGTCGACCATGTCGGCAAGCCGATGCGTCAGGGCCTGTACTTCGTGCACAATGCACTGATTGGCATCGGTGCACGCCACCGCATCAAGCTCGGTGCCGCCGGCAAGATCATCACCGCTTTCGATATCGTGCGCTCCATGGCACTGGGCGCCGACTGGTGCAACTCGGCGCGCGGCTTCATGTTTGCCGTGGGTTGCATCCAGTCACAGTCCTGTCACACCGACCGCTGCCCGACCGGTGTCGCCACCCAGGACCCGACCCGCCAGCGCGCGCTGGTCGTTCCCGACAAGATCGAGCGGGTCTACAATTTCCATCGCGCAACGCTTCACGAATTGGCCGAGCTGACGGCGGCGGCGGGGCTTGATCATCCCAGCGAATTCAAGCCGGAGCACATCTCCCGGCGGATCTCGCCGAGCGAGGTCATCACCTTCGCCGACCTCTACCCGTCGCTGGCCGAGGGCGAGTTGGTGGCAGGCTCGGGCAACCCGCGCTGGCGCCGGCCCTGGGACGCGGCCCAGGCCCATTCGTTCCGCGCTGCCACCTGACAGCGCTCACCAAGGTGCGACGCCGAAGAGTTCCGTGAATGTCTGTCGCGAGATCGCCAGCGGCGCGGGACGCGGACCGGTACCGCCGCGTCGAAACCGGATCGTCCAGGCCGAGTAGCCCGACAAGAAGAAGCGCGCCTCGGCACCGGCCAGCGTGTCGCCGTCGTCAGGGCCGAGGCCGATCGCTTGCGGATACCAGCTACCGCCATCGACGATCTGCTGCGGCACGGACCATCCCGCAGGATTTGCCAGATCATCGTTGAAGGAGGTGAATACGCCGCGCTGGACGATGTCGCTGGCTCCGTCCTCGGTCCAGTTCAGCAGCATGACGAAGCAGTCGAGGTCGCGATTGTAGTGGATCGCCGGTCCCCAATAGGCGGAAGGATCGCGGTGTCGCCAGCCGCGCTCGACACCAAAAATCGGCGTTCCGTCCTGCCGGCCAACCTTCGGCCGCCAATGCCCGTCGCACCACAGCTCCAGCGCAGCGGGCCGATCACGCGCTGACACGGGATAGCGCAGGACCGAGACGCCTTGCGCCGACTCGTCCGGCACATAAGCCGAATAATGCACGTAGAACCAATCGGTCCGGCGATCGGGCACAACGCAGAAATCGCCGTAACCGCCGGTCAGGAAACCATTCATGTAGCTGCAATCCGCCTCGGCATAGGGCACGCGCAGCACCTCGCCGATCAGCCGCCAGCTCCTGCCGTCGTCTTCCGACCGCAACGCCCCGATATGCGGCAGGAAGAGCGGCTTGGCGCAGGGCACGACCTCCTCGGCGTGGTACCAGCCGAAAAGATTACCGCCGGGGGCACGCCAGACCGACTGGATCCACTTGCCCGTCTCGGGCGTCGGATCGCCGAGCAGCTTCAGCGGCTCCAGCGGGCCGCTCGGCCAGAGGACTTTTTCGCCACTACGCCGATAGGTGTGTCCGATCGGCTGATAGTGGGACATGAAGGCAAGCGTGTTGCCGCGCCGCCGCAAGAGGGGCGAGTTGGCGTCGGTTCGCCTAAGCGGCGGCGTGTGCAGGAGCAGCGGGCTGGCAGCCACGAGTTCGACGCCGATATTGGAACGTGCCGGCACGATGCGTCCTTTCCTGGCGTGGCGCCTCGAGGCGTCAGCTGTTCCGCGTCGTGGGCGGATTCGTCCAAATCAGTTGCGAACCGGCTGATCTTGGCCCAGCAATGAACACGGAAGAAGACCAAAGAAATTCCCGAGGAAACGCCATGACCGCCCCATTCGATTTCGCTCCCCTGCTCGCGCCCGGCACGCCAGCGCCCGCCATCCTGTGGAAGGGTTTTCCCAAGTACAATTTCATTGGCGGCCACAACGACGCCAAGCATGTGCCGGTCGAAGCCCTGGTCACCGCGGCAACCACGGTGCTGCGGCGCGAGGGTGCGACGCTTGCGACCTACGGGCTGAACAGCGGTCCCCTGGGCTACCGGCCCTTGCGCGAGTTCCTGGCCGGCAAGCTCAAGAGCCACGCCGGCATCGCCTGCTCGGCCGATGAGATCCTGATCACCTCGGGCTCGATGCAAGGGCTCGAACTCGTGAACAGCCTGTTGCTTGCCAAGGGCGACACGGTGCTGATCGAGCAGGAGACCTACAGCGGCGCGCTCACCAAGCTCAACAGGCTCGGCGTCAACGTTATCGGCATCCCGCTCGACGAAGAGGGCCTGCGCCTCGACATCGTCGAACAGACCCTGGCCGATCTTAAGAAGAAGGGCGTTACACCAAAATACATCTACACCATCCCGACGGTGCAGAACCCGACCGGCGCCATCATGAGCGAGCAGCGCCGCGCCGCCCTGATCAAGCTTGCCGCCAAATATGGCGTCATGATCTTCGAGGACGAGTGCTACTCCGACCTGATCTGGAGTGGTGAACGGCCGCGTTCGATTTATTCCATGGCCAAGGGCGAAGGCGTCATCTTCATCGGCTCGTTCTCGAAGTCGATCGCCCCGGCGCTGCGCGTCGGCTACATCGTGGCCAAATGGGACATCCTGGCGCGCATCCTCGGGCTGAAACAGGACGCGGGCTCAGGCGCGCTGGAGCAGATGGTATTGGCCGAATTCTGCACCCAGCACTTCGCCACCCACGTCCCGAAGCTCAACAAGACGCTGCATGCCAAGCTACAGGTCCTGCGCGAGGCGCTGGCCGAACAGTTCGGCACCGCAGCCGAATTTGGCGATCCGGCCGGCGGCATCTACCTCTGGATCAAGCTCCCCGAGGTGGTTGACACCCAGAAGCTGGCGCAGGCCGCGTTGGCGGCCGGCGTATCGCTCAATCCCGGGCCGGAATGGTCGACCAACAAGGCCTATGCAAAGAACAGGCTGCGCCTGTGCTTCGCCAATCCCGAGCCGGAGACGATCCGGCAGGGCGTCGCTGTCCTGGCCGAGGTCTGCCGCCGCGAGTTCGGCGTGCCGCTGCGCAGCGCCAACGTCGACAAGGCCTGACCGGCGCCAGCGATCAGGTCCCGACCATCACCATCCAGTTCACGCCGAACTTGTCGCGGACCATGCCGAACTTGGGCGAAAAGAACGTCTTGGTGAGCGGCATGTTCACCTCGCCGCCCTTGCCCAATCCCGCGAAGGTCTTGTCAGCCTCGGCCTCATCCTTGACGCTCACGGCGAGCGAGAAGCCGTCGAACTTGGGTTTGCCCGTGCAATGGCCATCCGATGCGAGGATCATGGTGTCGCCGATCTTGAAGGCAGCGTGCATCACCTTGTCGTCCGCACCCGGCGGCTCCATGCCGCCCTTGCCGCGCTCGGGGTTCTCCTTGAAGCGCATCAGCATCTCGACTTTGGCGCCGGCGGCACTCTTGTAGAAATCGAGCGCCTCCTCGCAGCGGCCGTCGAAGAACAGGTAGGGTTGGATCTGCATCGCTCTCTCCATGGTTAGTCGTCGATAGCGCGATCTAGCTCTTCGGGTTCAGCACCATCCAGTGCACGCCGAACTTGTCGTCGACCATGCCGAAGCGCGTGGCGAAGAAGGTCTCGGCCATCGGCATCGTCACCTGTCCGCCCTTGCCGAGCGCGGCGAAGAGCTTGTCCGCCTCGCCATCGCTGGTGGCGTTGATCGTGAGTGTAACGCCCGAGAAGTTCGCCGCGCCGCCGCAGCGGCCGTCCGACACGAATACGTCCGACTCGCCGATCTTGATGCAGGCATGCATGACCTTGTCGCCGACACCGGGCGACATCTGCGCCTGCGCTTCGGGCGGTGCGTCCTTGAAGTGCATGACGACCTTCACTTCGGCGCCGACGGCGCCCTTGTAGAAGTCGATCGCCTCCTGGGCCCGGCCTTCGAAAGACAGGTATGGCTGAATGTTCACTTTCGTCCCCTTCTGCTGGTCAAGTTTTTTCGATGAAATCCGCAAGCCGCTCGAGGCCGCCGGTCCAGCCGCCGCGATGGTCATCGCGGGCGGCCTCGGTTTCGAAGCGGCTGTGCCACAGCGTCAGCCTGGTCAGGCCATCGCCAAGATCGACGAAGCTGAGTGACACCAGCGTCTCGGGATCGACGATGCCAGCGGCATTCTCGGTGATGTAGGTGAAGACCAGCCGCTCGGGCACCATGATCTCGCGGTAGATGCCGTGCTTCAGGATGACGTCCCCGCGGGGCGAACGCATACGGCGGCGCCAAGCGCCGCCGGGGCGCACGTCCATCTCGCAGGACAGCGGCGTGAAATCCCGCGGCGCCCACCACAGCGAGGCCTGCTTGACGTCGACCCAGGCCGCGAACACCCGCTCGCGCGGCGCCTTGAGCTCCCGTGTAAGGACGAGTTCGGAGCCGGTGGGCTTCAGCATGACGTTCATGGGTTTCTCGCGAACTCGGCGTCGACCACGATCTCGATCGGTTCGGCGAACATCGCCGGCATGCCGAAGTCCTGCGGCTTGATCCAGGCGCGGGCGGTGACGCCGATGCGGGGACTGCCGTCGAAGCCCTTGCCGGCGCCGACCAAAGTGACGTCGAAGGTCACAGGAGCGGTCTTGCCCATCAGTGTCAGCTGGCCGTCGACCTTGCCGCTGGTGGCATCGGATTGGCGGAAGGCGCTGGAAACGAAGGTTGCCTCGGGGAAGCGAGGGGCGTTCAGGAATTTGTCCCCGGCCAGCTGGCTGGCGAAGTCCTTCACGTTGGAGGTGATCGACTCGATCTTCACCGACACCGACAAGGTCGAGCGCGCGACGGCAGCGGGGTCCCATGTAAGCGTGCCGCTCACGCGATCGAAGCGGAAGACGCTGTAGGAGTAGCCGATGTGCGACACGCGGGCGAGAACCGCCGAGTGATCGCCGTCGATGGCATAGGTGCCGGCCGTTGCATGCGCAATGTTGCGCTCACCACAGAAGATGCCGGCCGGTATGCCCGGCGGGCAAACGCCCTGCGCCGAAGCGCCGACGGCCGGGACTTGGGACAAGGCAACACCCAGCAGGAGCGCACCCGCAATCGAAGAAGCAGCGACCTTCATGAAATACTCCAGACTCGAGGATCAGCTTTTTTCGGAGACGGCCTTCAGGCTGGCGAGACCGGCGGCGAAGTCGTTGCCGATCATGTCGTCCATATTCATGAAGAGGCCCATCACGACACCCATCACTTTCGCGAAGTAGGGGTGGGAACCGTACATCGCCCAGGTGACAACCGTGTTGTCGCCTTTAGGTTCCATGGTGAACTCGGCGGTGTGGTGGCCCTCGAACGGCTTGATGAAATCGAGCTTGATCAGGACCTTGTTGGGCGGTGTCACCTCGGTGATCTCCATCCGTCCCTTGCCGACGTTCTTGTCGCCATCCCATTCGTAGACCGCGCCCTTGCCGCTGGCCGGGCCGCTAAAAGTCCGCTTCATCGCCGGGTCTTTCTTCTCGTAGGGCGACCAGGCGTTCCAGCCGCGCAGATCGTTGATCAGGGCAAATATCTTGTCCGGCGGCGCCTTGATGCTGGCGCTGCGCTGGACACGGAAAGTATCGGGCATGGTCGCGGCATAGATCAGGATACCGGCGACGAGGACCACGAGGGCAACGGCGATATAGGCGAACGTCTTGAGCATCGTTCGGTCACTCCGATGATACTTAACTCTTAAGTTAAGTGTTAGAAACTTCGCAACGCCCTGTCAACCGTCCGCAAAACGACCTAAGAAATCCTCATGGTAGATATATGCACCGGCCGTCCGGCCACGCTCGCGCCGAATGGCATGGTGACGTCCCCGCATTCGCTGGCCTCGCAGGCCGGCGTCGATGTGTTGAGGGCCGGCGGATCGGCGGTCGATGCCGCCGTCGCCACCAGCGCCGCGCTTTCCGTGCTCTATCCGCACATGACGGGCGTGGGCGGCGACGCCTTCTGGCTGGTCTACGACGCCAAAGCGAAGGCCGTGCGCTACATCGATGGCGGCGGACGTGCCGCGGCCGGCGGGACGATAGAGGCCTTCGCCCGGCGCGGCCTCGCCGAGGTGCCCTATCGCGGCGTGCTCCCCGGAACGCTCACCGTACCGGGGGCAGTCGCAAGCTGGGGCGAGGCCCACGCCGCCTACGGCCGTCTGCCGCTAAAACGCTGTGTCGAAAGCGCCATCGGCTACGCCCGCCAGGGCTTTCCGGTGACGGCGCGGCTGGCCTATTGGCGCGAACTGGCGCGCGAGGAGCTGGCCAAAAGTCCGGAAGCTGCCGCGATCTTCCTCAAGGAAGGTGCGGTACTCACCAATCCCGATCTCGCCCGCACCCTGGAAGCCATCGCCAGCGACGGCTGGTACGGATTCTACGAAGGTGAAGTGGCCCGTGAGCTCGTGCGCTGGTCCGCCGCCAACGACGGCTTCTTCACTTCGGACGATCTCAAAGCGCAGCTCGCACGCTGGGGCGAGCCGCTCAATGGCACCTATCGCGGCGTCACGGTCTACGAGACACCGGCACCGACGCAGGGCTTCGCGGTGCTCGAGATGATGAACCTGCTCGAGCCGCTGGAGTTGCACAAGAAGCCCTTCCTCGGTCCGGACTACGTGCATTTCATGGTGCAGGCCAAGCAGCTTGCTTATCACGACCGTGACCGTCATCTCGCTGATCCGCGCTTCGCCGATGTGCCAATGGAGCGCTTGATCTCCAAAGCCTACGCCGACGAACGGCGCGCCCTGATGAATCCGGCGCGCGCCGTCCCCTGGGACCGCATCCCCTCCTACGGCAGCCTCGCCGGCGACACGGTCTACATCGCCACTGTCGACGCCGAGGGCAACGCGGTGTCACTGATCCATTCGCTCTATGGCGGGTTCGGCGCGGCGGTGGTGGCGGGGCGCACCGGCGTCGTGCTGCAGAACCGTTCGGCCTATTTCTCGCTTGATCCCAAAAGCCCGAACAAGGTCGAGCCGGGCAAGACGCCGCTGCACACTCTCATCGCCTCGATGGCGTTTCGCGACGACCGACTGTGGGCCGTGGTGGGCTGCATGGGCGCCGACGGTCAGCCGCAGATCCACCTGCAGACCTATCTCGCGATGATCGACCACGGCCGCGACATCCAGGAGGCGCTGGAGACGCCGCGGTTCCTGTCCGGCCGCTTCGCAATCGGCGAGGCGCGCGACACGCTGCACATCGAAGGCCGCTTTCCGACCACGACCATCGCCGAGCTGGAACGGCGCGGTCACCAGCTCAATCGCTGGGGCCCATGGAACGAGCTCGCGGGCCATGCCCACGGCATCACAATCGATCAAGCAAGCGGCCTGCGTGCCGGCGGCGCCGACCCGCGCAGCGACGGCGCTGCGATCGGGGTCGCCGGCGCCGACCGCCGCGAGATCGGTGACCAGCCGGGCGTTGGACCGACCCTTGGTGGCGAACATGAGGGCCATCAGGGCGCCACGGGTACCGGCGAAGCCCGGGTGGTCGGCGTGGTGGTTGGGTTCGGTGGGGGTCTCGATCGTGCTCATGGCCTGCTCCGTGGGGTCCGTGGCCGCTCCGGCGGAGGGCCTCCATGTAATGGCTCTTTCCGGCTTCGCGGTCGTTGTGGTAGTAGTACCACGCGCCGAGCCCCGCGA
>JACPVT010000198.1 GCA_016191685.1 Rhodospirillales bacterium
CCTCACCTCACCTCTCCCCCTATCGGGGGAGAGGAATCCGACTCATGTTCCTCTCCCCCTCAAGGGGGAGAGGTTAGGTGAGGGGGACCGATGAAAGCAGCGGTACTCGTCTTCCCGGGGTCCAATCGCGAAGGCGACGTGGCCCAGGCGATCGAACTGGTCACCGGACGGCGGCCCGCCATGGTGTGGCACGGCGACGGCGATTTCGAGAAGACCGACCTGATCGTGGTCCCGGGCGGCTTCTCCTACGGCGACTACCTGCGCTGCGGCGCGATGGCGGCGCAGTCGCCGGTGATGGCCGAGGTCAAGCGCCGCGCCGCCCAGGGCGTGCCGGTGCTGGGCATCTGCAACGGCTTCCAGATCGTGGCCGAGGCGGGCCTGCTGCCCGGCGTCCTGATGCGCAACGCCCACCTGAAGTTCGTGTGCGCCGACGTCCACCTCAAGGTCGAGACCAGCCAGAGCCTGTTCACCAACCGCTACCAGGCCGGCCAGGTCATCAAGGTCCCGGTGGCGCACGCCGAGGGCAACTACTTCGCCGACGCCGAGACGCTGAAGCGGCTCGAAGATCGCGGCCAGATCGCCTTCCGCTACTGCGCGCCCGACGGCACGGTCGACGGCACCGGAAACCCCAACGGCTCGATCAACAACATCGCCGGCATCTTCAACGAAACCAAGACGGTCATGGGCCTGATGCCGCATCCGGAAAATGCCACCGAGCCGATGTTCGGCGGCACCGACGGCAAGGCGCTGTTCGAGGGCCTGGTCGAGGCCCTTTCATGAGAGACGCGTCGTGACGATTGCCCAGGAGAAGAACCCGCCGGTCAAGCTGCCCAACGAGCTCACGATCACCCCGCAGATCGTGGCCGAGCACGGCCTGGCGCCCGACGAGTACGAGCGACTGCTCAAGATCATGGGCCGCACGCCCACGATGGTGGAACTCGGCATCTTTTCGGCGATGTGGAGCGAGCACTGCTCCTACAAATCCTCGAAGGTGTGGCTCAAGAAGCTGCCGACCAGCGCGCCCTGGGTGATCCAGGGCCCGGGCGAGAACGCCGGCGTCATCGACATCGGCGACGGCCAGGCCGCCATCTTCAAGATGGAGAGCCACAACCACCCCTCCTACATCGAGCCGTATCAAGGGGCAGCGACCGGCGTCGGCGGCATCCTGCGCGACGTCTTCACCATGGGCGCCCGACCTGTGGCCAACCTCAATGCGCTCCGTTTCGGCGATCCCAAGCATCCCAAGACGCGGCACCTCGTGTCGGGCGTGGTCGCCGGCATCGGCGGCTACGGCAACTGCATGGGCATTCCGACCGTGGGCGGCGAGACCAACTTCCATGCCGCCTACAACGGCAACATCCTGGTCAACGCCATGACCGTGGGCATCGCGCCCAGCGACCGGATTTTCTATGCGGCAGCGGCAGGCGTCGGCAACCCGCTGGTCTATGTCGGCTCCAAGACCGGCCGCGACGGCATCCACGGCGCCACCATGGCCTCGACCGAGTTCAGCGAGGACAGCGAAGAGAAGCGGCCCACCGTCCAGGTCGGCGATCCGTTCGTCGAAAAGCTGCTGCTCGAAGCCTGCCTGGAGCTGATGGCGACCGACGCGATCGTGGCCATCCAGGACATGGGCGCGGCCGGCCTCACCTCCTCGTCGTTCGAGATGGCGGCCAAGGGCGGCCTCGGCGTGATCGTCGAGCTCGACAAGGTGCCGATGCGCGAGACCGGCATGAATCCCTACGAGCTCATGCTCTCCGAAAGCCAGGAGCGCATGCTGATCGTGCTGAAGCCCGGTCGCGAGGAGCTGGCGCGCAAGATCTTCGAGAAGTGGGAACTCGACTTCGCCGTGATCGGCCGTCTGACCGACACCGAGCGCATGGTGCTCTCCTGGCACGGCGACATCGTGGGCAACATCCCGATCCCGCCGCTGGTGACCGAGGCGCCTATGTACGAGCGGCCATGGACCTTGACGCCGCTGCCCCCCGTGCTCGAGGCGGCCGAGGTGCCGGCGCCCAAGGATTACAAGGCCTCGCTGCTCGCGCTGATGGGCTGCCCTGACCTCGCCAGCAAGGCGTGGATCTGGCACCAGTACGATCACCTGATCATGGGCAACACCGCGATCCGTCCGCAGGACGGCGACGCCGCGCTGGTGCGCGTGCCGCAAAGCACCAAGGCGTCGAGCCACAAGGGGCTCGCCATCACCTCGGATTGCACGCCACGCTATGTCCAGGCCCATCCCGAGACCGGCGGCCGTCAGGCCGTGGCCGAGGCGTGGCGCAACATCACCGCAACGGGCGCCAGGCCGCTCGCCGTCACCGACAACATGAACTTCGGCAATCCGACGAAGCCCGAGATCATGGGCCAGTTCGCCGGCGCCATCATGGGCATGGCCGAGGCCTGCAAGGTGCTCGACTTCCCCGTCGTGTCCGGAAACGTCTCGCTCTACAACGAGACCGAGGGCCGGCCGATCCTGCCGACGCCGACGATCGGCGCGGTCGGCGTGATCGAGGACATCGCCAAGGCCGTCGGTTCGCGGCTGACCACGGGCGGCCTCGCCCTGGTGCTGATCGGCGAGACCCAGGGCTGGCTCGGCCAATCGCTCTACCTGCGTGAGCTTTGCGGCCGCGAGGAGGGAGCGCCGCCGCCGGTCGATCTCGCCGCCGAGCGCCGCAACGGCGACTTCGTGCGCGGCGAGATCCTGGGCGGACGGGTAGCTGCCTGCCACGATCTCTCCGACGGCGGCCTGCTGGTCGGCCTGGCCGAGATGTGTCTTTCCGGCGGGACGGGCGCCACGATGAATCTGCCGGCCGGCGCCGGCCCGGCCCACGGCTATCTCTACGGCGAGGACCAGGGCCGCTATCTGGTCGCGACCAACGACGGCAATGCCCTGGTGGCGGCGGCAGTGGCGGCCGGCGTGCCGGCAACGCTGCTGGGATATACCGGCGGCGAAAGCCTCGTGGTCGAGGGCCACCTCGCGCTGACGCTGGCCGAACTGCGCGCCGTTCACGAGGCGTGGCTGCCCACCTATATGAACAGCGCCGCCTGACAGGAGAGCGCCATGCCGATGCAAGCCGACGACATCATCCGCCTGATCAAGGACGGCATTCCCGGCGCCGAGGTCGAGATCCAGGACCTGGCCGGCGACGGAGACCACTATGCGGCTACGGTTATTTCACCGGCCTTCACCGGCAAATCGAAGATCCAGCAGCATCAGATGGTCTATGGCGCGCTGGGCGGCCGCATGGGCGGCGTATTGCATGCCCTCAAATTGACCACCATGGCGCAAAGGCCCTGACCGCCCTATATTTGCTGCAAGTCCGCGCCCGGCCGGGCGCCCCGCAAGGATCCCTCCAGGAGATCGACATGAGCGAACCCCAAGTGTTCGAGCGCATCCGCGACGAGATCGGCAAGAACGACGTACTGCTGTTCATGAAGGGCACCCCGGTGTTCCCCCAGTGCGGCTTCTCGGCCGCGGTGGTCGATGTCTTGAGCCAGCTCGGCGTCAAGTTCCACGGCGTCAACATCCTGGTCGACCCGGACCTGCGCGAGGGCATCAAGGAATTCAGCCAGTGGCCGACGATCCCCCAGCTCTATGTGAAGGGCGAGTTCGTCGGCGGCTGCGACATCGTGCGTGAGATGTTCGAGACCGGCGAACTCGAGCAGCTCCTCAAGGAAAAGGGCGTTACGCTGGCGACGGCCGCCTAGTTCCCGCGCTCAGCGATAGCTGACGACCTCGTATTCGATTCCGTCCGGGTCGAGGAAGTAGAACCTCCGGCCCGGGTCGTAGTCGTCGTGTCCGAACGGTTTGAGGCCTGCCGACACGACCCTGGTCTCGACCGCGCCGAGGTCGTCGACCTCGACGCCGATGTGGTTGAGCGGCCGGCCCTTGGCAAAATCGTCGGGCGTGTAGGTGACGTTGCGCCCGGTGTAGAGCGCGATGTAGTGATCCTCCGATCCGACATGGATGGTGTGGCCGCCGTTGCGCGCTTCTCCCTGCCATCGCACCCGCCAGCCGAACAGTTCCTCCATCAGCTTCGCTGCGCGCGCCGGATCGCTGACCGTGACGTTCACATGTTCTATCCGCGGCCTTGTCATCGTCGATGCTCCTCTGCAATCGCCATTTCGATCGTTTGCCGAGCCTAGAACCTCAAGCTAACTTGAGGTCAAGCATCGATGAGGCCCCATGCCGCAAGCCCCGCTCTTGTCCATCGGCGAGCTTTCCCGCCGGACCGGAATGTCCGTCTCGGCCATCCGCTTCTACGAAGCGCGTGGCCTGGTGACGGCGATCCGCAGCAGCGGCAACCAGCGCCGGTTCCTGCGCGCCGACATCAGGCGGCTGTCCTTCGTGCTGATCGCCCAGCGGCTCGGCCTCACCCTGGCCGAGGTCAGCGCGGAACTCGCGACCCTGCCGCAGAAACGCGCGCCGACCCGGCAGGACTGGCAGAAGATGAGCGCGCGCATCCGCGGCGCCTTGCAGCAGAGGATCGGCATGCTCGAGAGGACTCGTGACCTGCTCGACGGCTGCATCGGTTGCGGCTGCCTGTCACTCGATCGCTGCGCCCTGTACAACCCCGGCGACCGCGCCGCCCGGGCGGGCACGGGCCCGCGCTTCCTGTTGGGCGACCGGGCCAAGGATTTCGAGGAAGGCTAGTCGAAGGCGTAGGACGCCATCGAAAGATTGCCCAGGGTGAAGCTGCGATGCAGCGCCCGGCCGCGCGCGCCGGCTCCCGCGGCGCCATAGGCCACGTGCAGCGGCAGGAAATGCTCGTCCGTGGGATGGGCATCGCTGGCGCCAGGCGCCTGGGCGCGATAGTCGGCCAGCACCGCCTCGTCGCCCTTCTCAACGGTATCCGCCAGCCAGTCGTCGAATTCCCGCGCCCACGGCTCGGGTTCGGTGTCTCCGCCTCCCCGCACCAGCGCCCGCAGATTGTGGGTAGCGCTGCCACTGCCCATCACCAGCACGCCCTCCTCGCGCAGTGTGCTGAGCTTGCGTCCCAGGGCGATGTGATGGGCCGGGCTCTCGTCCGGCTGCACCGAGAGCTGGAAGATCGGGATGTCGGCCTCGGGCCAGCCCAGCATCGCCGGCACCCAGGCGCCGTGATCGAGGCCGCGATGCGGATCGTGCGCCGCGCCGGTGAGGCTGGCCACCCGTTCGGCGAGTTCCGGCGCGCCGGGGGCGGCATAGCGCAGACGATAGAGCGCATCGGGAAAGCCGTAGAAATCGTGGATGGTCTCCGGCCGGCGCGCCAGCGACACCGCCGGCACGTCGGTGTCCCAATGGGCCGACACCGCCACGATCGCCGTGGGACGCGGCAGCTGCTCGCCTAGCGTGGCGAGGAAGGCGCGCGCCGGCGAGTCCCCCAGAATCAGCATCGGGGAACCGTGCGAGACGAACACAGTTGGCATGGACATCGCTTTATTCCTCGGGCGGCTCGTGGCAGCCTGCGTGCAATCGGGGACAGATACAAGGGAAGGGCAGATCATGCATGTAGCACGGAGACTGGGACAGCTCGCGACCGGATTGGGGCTTGGCCTCGGCCTGGCGCTGGCGACGCCCGCCATGGCCGAGACCACGCTCAGGCTGGTGGCGCATTCGGACCTCAAGGTGCTGGATCCGATCTGGACCACCGCCTACATCAGCCGCAACCACGGCTACATGATCTACGACGTGCTGTTCGCGCGTGACGCCAACGGCGAGATCAAGCCGCAGATGGCCGAGAAGGCCGACGTCTCGGCCGACAAGCTCACCTGGACCATCACCCTGCGCGACGGGCTCGAGTGGCACGACGGCCAGCCGGTGACGGCCGAGGACTGCGTGGCCTCGATCAAGCGCTGGGCCGTCCGCGATTCGCTCGGCCAGCAGATGATGTCGTTCGTGAGCGAGATGAAGGCCCTCGACGCCAAGAGCTTCCGCATCGTGCTCAAGGAGCCGTTCGGCCTGGTGCTGCAGGCGCTCGGCAAGCCCTCGTCGAACGTGCCGTTCATGATGCCCAAGCGCGTCGCCGACACCGACCCGGGCAAGCAGATCAGCGACTACACCGGCTCCGGTCCCTTCATCTTCAAGAAGGACGAATGGAAGGCCGGCGAGAAGGTGGTCTACGTCAAGAACCCCAAATACAAGCCGCGCGCCGAGCCGCCCTCGATGCTGGCCGGCGGCAAGGTCGCAAAAGTCGATCGCGTGGAGTGGCTCGCCATCTCCGATCCGTCGACCGCGGTCAACGCGCTGCTGAGCGGCGAGATCGACCTGATCGAGTCGACCGTGCCCGATCTCAGGCCGGTACTGCAGTCTGACAAGAACGTGGCCCTGTTCACGTTCAACAAGCCCGGCAGCCAGGTGATCATGCGCATGAACCACCTGCATCCGCCGTTCGACAATCTGAAGGCGCGGCAGGCGGTCCAGTACGCCATCGCCCAGGAGGACTTCCTGCGCGCCCAGGTCGGCAATCCCGAAATCTATGAGGTGTGCAACGCGCCGCTGGTCTGCGACTCGCCCAACGAGAAGAAATACGGCGATCTCCTGATCAAGCCCGACCTCGAGAAGGCCAAGGCGCTCCTGAAGGAGAGCGGTTATGACGGCAAGCCGATCGTCATGCTGCACCAGACCGACCTGCAGTCCTCCAACCAGCTGCCGCCGGTCGGCAAGCAGGCGCTCGAGCGGGTCGGCTTCAAGGTCGACCTGCAGGCGATGGACTGGCAGAGCGTGGTCGCCCGGCGCTCACGCAAGGAAGCGCCGGACAAGGGCGGCTGGAACATCTTCTTCACCACCACGGTCGCGATCGACGCCGACAACCCGGCCAGCAACTCCTTCACCAATGCCGGCTGCGAGAAGGGCTGGTTCGGCTGGCCGTGCGATCCGGAGATGGAGAAGCTGCGCGCCGACTACGCGCGCGAAACCGATCCGGCCAAGCAGAAGGAGATTGCGCGCGCCGTATCCGACCGCGTGATCAGCCAGGCGACCTACATCACGCTCGGCCAGTACCGCTCCTACTCCGCCTACCGCAAGGACCGGCTCGACGGCTGGCTGGAGGCACCGGCCGCGGTGTTCTGGAACATCAGCAAGAAGTAGCTTTCCGGGCACTCGATATTCATCCGTCTGCGCCACGCGCAGCGGCCGGACGCGGGCAAACTCCCTGCCCGCGCCCCACATGGTTTTCACTGCCGTGAAGCCGTTCGATGCCGTGTTTACACGGCCTTCTCGCATTATTTCTGGACGCCTGAATGTAACAAGTTCTGTCCAGAAACCTGTCCAGAATCGAGCTGCAAACCGGTCCTCAGGGCCGACGTTCGCCGTCGGCATTGTTTGATCTTTGGGTCTCGTTTTCGTCGTCAGCGGCATGGTCAGGACCATGCCGAGGCGCAGGCGCTCTCTGAAGAGCTTTTGGGGCACGCCGGGGGGAGACCCGGTGGCACGGACGCCTCATGTTGGATTTCTAGGCCGGCGGGAGCGCCGATGCACTTCTGCCAGCCTACAGGAAAATCCTATCATTTCCTGTTGAACCTGTCGAATCTTCTCAAAAGAATCTTCGATGCTGGCAGTGCAGGCACTGCTCCCCCCCCAGGGCGCCGTCACTTCGTAAGGATCAGCTTGTCGGAAGCGGTCACGCGCAGGCGATAGGTTTGCCCATTGTGCCGGATGACGAGTTCGCGCCGGCCGTTCATCAGGGCGGAGCTGTCGACGACCGGAATATCGAGATCCGGTCCATCCCAGGCGACCTCGATCTTGTTGCCATCGTCGGTCTGCACCGGGCGCGGTGAATGATCCATGCGGCACCTGACGTTAATGATTGCGAATAAGTCTTAATTGCATATAATCCCTAGGTCGTCAACGTCGAATCGACGCGAGGTGATGCCATGCAAAACTCGATGAACGAGAAGTTCGGCCTTTCGCAAATCGATCCCCGGCAAAGCTGCGGCCGTCCGGACTGCATCTGCGCCCTGGCGCCCGGCGAGCGCTTCATCCTATGGGCGGTGCGGCAGTGGCAGTGCGAACTGATCGGCTGGCGGTTCGACCCGACGCTGCCGCGCGACGGGTCGGCTCTCGTGCGCGGCTTCGAAGCCGCCGGCCTTCTCGACACCTTGACCGACTTCGCGACCCTCATGGACGTGTTGCTGTTCGGCGCCCAGCGGGCCCTCGAGATCCACGCGCCCGCCTGCTCGTGCCTGAGCCGCGACGAGGCGACCTTGATCGCATTGTGCGGCCTGGCGCAGGGCGACCACGATGGCTCGCTCGTGGCCCCTCTCGAGACATTGATGGTGCCGCGCGCCGCGCGCGTCGCGGCGCTACGGCTGAGATCGTTCGCCGAGGCGCTCGGGGACGCGGGGTTGAAACTCTCGCTGCCGTCCGGCACCGCCGCCGGACGGCTCAATTGATCGCGCTCTCGTTCGCCGCCCGGCCTGGCCGGATTACGCCGCCTTGGCGAGCGGCTCTTCCTTCCAGCGCCGCGCCGCTTCGGCCACGCGGCGGCCCAGCGCCTCGAAGGTCCTGAAGTCCGACGCGGCGATGCCGTCCACGCCCTGGTCTGCGTTGGCCTGCGCCATGGCGCCGATCGAGGCGCCGAGGCGGTTGAGATCCTCGACCGAGCCCTTGGAGTGGTTGAAGCCGGGCGCCAGGCCGAGGCCGACCCAGACCATGCCGTGCTGCATGGCGAGCGTCATGAGCTGGACCAGCGTGTTCTGCTTGTCGCCGTTCCACGACGCCGAGTTGGTGAAGCCCGAGGCGAGCTTGTTCTGCCAGGCCCGCGCCATCCAGCGCTTGGAAGTCCATTCCTCGAACTTGGCGAAATCGGCCGAGACGCTGCCCATGTAGGTCGGGCTGCCGAAGATGATGGCGTCGGCGGCATCCAGCTCGGCCTCGCGGGCCTCCGCTTCGGCCACTGGAATGAGGCTCACCTTGGTGCCGGCGATGGCCTGGGCGCCGGCGGCAACGGCCTCGGCCAGGGCCTTGGTGTGGCCGAAACCCGAGTGATAGACGATGGCAACGGTGGTCATGATACTTTCCAATCCTTTGATTTTCCTAAAGAAATGAACGATTCATCTCTTTTCGAATGTTGATTACACCAAGTGACTGGAAAGATTTAGGACGAAGACTATATATTTACCAGTAGGTACCAATTCGTAACTTAGAGGCCACGCCGATGAACGCCACCGCCGAGCCCCGCAAAGAGAGCGTCTCCTGCCCCATGGACTTCATCCTGCGCATGCTGATGGGGCCGTGGACGACGTACATCCTCTACAACCTCAAGACCCACGGCCCGCAGCGCTTCGGCGAGCTGAAGCGTCGGGTGTCGGGCGTCTCGGCCAAGATGCTGACGGAACGGCTGCGTACGCTGGAAGGCGCGGGCCTGGTGCGGCGCGACTACGAGGCCACGATCCCGCCCAAGGTCACCTACTCGCTCACCAAGCGCGGCCACGAGCTCGACGACGTGATGGGTCGCCTGGCCGAGATCGCCATGCGCTGGGAAGCCGAGGACACGGCGCTGCGCGCGGTGCGCGCGGCGGAGCTGAAGGCGGCGGAGTAAAGTCGGACCGGACCGCGGGCCTCCAGGCCCGCTCATATTCTCGTGAGGCGGGCCGGGTGGCCCGCGGTCCGGAAGACGACGAGACGCTATTTCGGAACGTTCATGTGGCCAGCCACGAAGCTGAGGTCGATGAACGACTTGGCATCGGCGTCCTTGGCGACCTGGCCGGAGGCCTGCCAGAAGGCCACCTGCTTATAAATGTCGCCGACGTCGAGCCGGCCCTCGGGATCGATGAAGGGCAGGCCCTGGGCCACCCGCTCCGGCGGCTGCTTCAGCGCCACCGACAGCAGCGCGATCATCTCGTCGTAGTTCGGGCCCGGCACCAGCTTGCCGTTCTCGCGCTTGCCGAAGGCCTGGTTGTAGGCCGCGGCGCCGCGCCGGTAGCCGACCAGGAATTTCTCCACCAGCGGCCGGCGCTCGATAATGGTCTTGGGCGAGGTGAAGACGGCGCCGAGCTGCCACGGCTCCTCGTCGCCGACATAGGCGATGATGTGGCCGCCCGCCTCCGACTCGACCTGGCGGTAGGTGGTGATGGGAAAGCTGGCGGCATCGACTTGGCCACCCTTGAAGGCCGCCGCCATGTTGGGCAGCGACTGCAGCGGCACCATGGTGATGGTCTTGGCGTCGACACCGTATTTGCGCGCCAGGATCTCGATCGAATAATGCATCGAGGAGCCGGCCGTGGTCATGGCCACGCGCTTGCCGGCGAGGTCCTTGATCGAGCGCACGCCGGCGTCCCAGGCCTGCTTCGTCACGGCGATGACGTTGAGCTGAAAGCCCGGCCGCTCCGCGCTTTGCGCCGCGATCACCTTCAGGCCGCCCTTGGCGGCAAGGTTGTAGAAGCCGGCGGTGAAGGCGGTGGTGCCGAAATCGGCGTCGCCCGAGACGATGGCCAGCGGGACCTGCGCCGCGGCGGTGAATTCCTTCAGCGTGAGGTCGACGCCGGCTTCCTTGAACCAGCCCTTTTCCCGGGCAATGAAGACCGGCCCCGACGAGGACAGCCGCAGGAGCGCGATCGAGGCCTTGGTGAGGTCCTGCGCGCGGGCCGACGGCGCCAGCGTTGCGGCCATGGCGCCGCCCAGCGCCACGCGGCGCGTCAGACGAGTTTCGAGCAATCCATCCTCCCCTTTTTCATTCTCAGCTCCTCTCCCCCTTCAGGGGGAGAGGTTGGGTGAGGGGGTATGTACGACTTTCGCCACTCCCTCACCTAGCCTCTCCCCCAAGGGGGAGAGGAACATGAGCTGCAACTATACAGCTACTTCTTCGTCACGCCCCAGAAGGTCGTGATCGGCGGCGGCACCGGACGGGTGCCGACGTTGGCGCGCACCGCGGCGACGCCGAACCATTCGCCGAGCGGCACGTGGGTCACGATCTGGAGCGCATAGCGCTGCGCCTCCTCGGCAACCGCCTTCTTCTCGGCGTCGGTCGCGGCCTTCACGAACTTGTCGCGCAGCTTCTCCATGGCCTCGTCGCACGGCCAGCCGGCGCGGGCCTTGTCGCAGTTCGCGGCCAGGAAAGGCGTCATCAGTGGGTCGAGGATGTCGACCTGCGACCAGCTCGTGGAAAAGGCATTCCAGCCGCCTTCCGACACCGGCACCTTCTTCTGTAGCCGCACGACCATGCTCTGCCAGTCCATCGGCTGCAGATCGACCTTGAAGCCGGCCTTCTCGAGGGCCGCCTTGGCGACGGGGCCGAGCTGCTTGATGACGCCGAGGTCGGTCGGATAGGGCAGCACGACAGGCGTGCCGTCGTAGCCCGATGCCACCAGCATCTCTTTGGCCTTGGCCGAATTGCCCTCGACCAGCCCCTGCATGCCGGCATCGGTGGCGAGCGGCGTGCCGCAGGTGAACATCGCCTTGCAGGTCCGGTAGAAACGACTGTCGCCGATGTTGGCCTGCAGGAAATCGATCTGGTTCAAGGCCATGGCTGCTGCCTGGCGGACCTTCACATTGTTGAAGGGCGGCAGCAGCCAGTTCATGCGGAACACGTACTGGTTGGAGGTCGTGTTCTTGATGATGCGGATGCCCTTGTTCTTCTCGAGCAGCGGCAGGTGATCGGAACTCACGGACTCCAGCATGTCGATCTCGCCGTTCAGCAGCGCGTTCACCTGCGTCTCGGCGTCGGGGAGCCAAACCCATTCGACCCTGTCGAGGCCCACGACCTTGCCGCCGGCCAGTCCCGACATCGGCTCAGCGCGCGGCTTGTACTTGGCGAACCTGGTGTAGACCAGCTTCTCGCCCGGCTTCCATTCATCCTTCTTGAACACGAACGGGCCGGAGCCGACATACTCGTCAATCTGCTTGAAGGGGTCGGTCTCGGCGATGCGCTTGGGCATCATGAAGGGCACGACGACCGAGGGCTTGCCGATCGCGTTGATGATCTGGCCGAACTTCTCCTTGAGCACGATCTGGAAGGTCCTGGGATCGACGACCTTGTACTCGAGGATCGACTGCGCGAGCTTCTGGCCCATCGCGTCGCGCGCCGACCAGCGCTTGAGCGAAGCGACGCAATCCTCGGCCGTCACCGGCTGGCCGTCGTGCCATTCGAGGCCATCGCGCAGCTTGAAGGTCCAGGTGAGGCCGTCGTCGCTGGTCGTGAAGCTGTCGACCATCTGCGGCCTGACCTGGAACTTCTCGTCCATGGCGAACAGCGTGTCGTAGAGCATGTAGCCGTGGTTGCGCGTGATGTAGGCGCCGCTCCAGATCGGGTCGAGCACCTTCACATCGGAATGCATGACGACGCGCAGCGTCTGCGCGGAAGCAATCGAAGAAACGGCGGTCGCCAAAGCGACGGCTGATGCCAACAAGATGCGACGCATGATAAAGCCCTCAAAAACGCGAGGGACAAAGTCTAGGCAGGTTCGGGAACGCCTGTCACCGGGTCAGTCGAGCATGCCGGTGATTTCCGGCAGCCACAGCGACAGGCTGGGGAAATAGAGGCAGAGGAACAGGCCGATGACCTGCAGGATGAGGAACGGATACATGCCGCGGTAGACGTCGGTCATGGACACACCGGGCGGCACGGTGCCCTTCATGTAGAAAAGCGTGGCCCCGAAGGGCGGCGACATGAACGACGTTTGCAGGTTCACCGCCACCAGGGTGGCGAACCACGGCATGAACCAGGCGTTGTTGCCGATGTGGCTGGAGAAATCCATCTTGGCCAGGATCGGGGCGAAGATCGGCAGCACGATCAGGCAGATCTCGATCCATTCGAACGGAAAGCCAAGCAGGAAGATAAGGATCATGACGAAGATCAGCATTTCCCACGGCGTGTCGATGCCGAAATGCAGGAGCGTGCTCAGCATCAGCTCGTCGCCGCCCAGCTCGCGAAAGATCAGGGAGAAGCCGGTGGCGCCCAGCACCACCATGAAGACCAGGCCGTTGGCGCGGCACGAGTCGCGGATGGATTCCCTGATCATCTGCAGGCTGAAGCGGCCGTTCATCCAGGCGATCAGGATGGCGCCGGCGCAGCCGACACCGGCGCTCTCGGTTGCGGTGGCGAAGCCGGCGAAGATCGAGCCCAGCACGACCACCATCAGCACGGTCATCGGAAGCATGCCGAACGCCACGACTTTCCAGACCTCCGCCCAAGTCTGTGGCCCCGATTCCTTGGGCATCTTGGGCGTCCAGCTGGGCTTGGCGATGGCGACGCCCCAGATGTAGACGAGATAGAGGCCCGACAGCAGGAAGCCCGGAATGGTCGCGGCCGCGAACAGCGCGCCCAGCGAGGTGTTGAGCATCTCGCCCATCACGACCAGCATGATCGAGGGCGGGATCAGGATGCCCAGCGTCCCCGCCGAACCGATAGTGCCGATCGCCAGGCGCTTGTCGTAGCCGGCCGCCAGCATGGGCGGCAGCGAGATCAGCGACAGCATGATGACCGAAGCGCCGACCACGCCGATCGGCGCCGCCAGGATGGTGCCCATCACCATCACCGCGACGGCGAGCCCGCCCGGCGTGCGGCGCAGCATGACCTGCGAGGCGTCGAGCATGTCCTTGGCGACGCCGCTTCGTTCGAGCAGCGCACCCATGAAGATGAACATGGGCAGCGACACCAGCACGGGATCGACGGCGACACCGCCCCACATGCGCAGCAGGATGTTGGTCAGCTTGACCAGCGGGAAGTCGCCCAGGCTCCAGGCGATCAGGCCGAAGGCGAGACCGGTGCCGCCCAGGACGAAGGCCACGGGATAGCCGCAGAAGATGACGGCGAACATCGTCACGAACATGACGAGCGCCAGGTTCTCGCTCAGCCACGCGATCATGAGCGAACGCCGCGAAACATCATGTCGGATCGACGAAGCGTTCGATGTTGAGCTCGGCGCGATGGCCGGGCACCCCGCCGGAAAGAAAGACGATCAGCCGCAGGATGACGGCGACGATGGCTGCGACCAGCATCCACAGGCCGAGCACGAAGAAGCCCTTGATGATCCAGCGCTGCGACAGGCCGATCACGGCCTCGGAACCCTCGCCGGTGATGTAGGCGGTGGCGACGAAGCCCAGCCCGTACCAGGCGACGATGCCGGCATAGGGCAGCGCGAATGCGAGGCACCCCACGATCTCGACCCACGCCCGCGCACGCAGCGAGCGGTGCGCCGTCACCGTGTCGACGCGGGGATGGACGTTGAGGATGTAACAGTGGCCGAGCCACATCGGCTCGGGATCTGGAACCCCATCTTGCGGCTCAGGATGTCGAAGCAGATGACGACCATCAACACGACCATCAGCCAACCAGACCAGTCGGCGATGGCGCGCAGCATCCGCTCGATGGCGTCGGCGACGGCCAGCAACGCACGCATACCCAAGATCCCTTCGGAGCTTCCTCGACGCCTGGTTACCGGATCAGTCGAGGAAGCCGAAGTGGCGCGGCAGCCAGAGGATAATCTCCGGCCAGATGATGCAGAAGGTGAGCGCCAGCATCTGCAGCGCCACGAACGGCACGATGCCGCGATAGATGTGCGCCATGGTCACCGAGGGTGGCACCGTGGCCTTCATATAGAAGAGCGCAAAGCCGAAGGGCGGCGTCAGGAACGCCGACTGCAGGTTGACCGATACCAGGATCACGAACCAGACCATGAAGTCCTTGTTCTCGGCGATGTGCGGCGTGAAATCGATGACCTTCAGGATGGGCGCGAAGATCGGCAGCACGATCAGGCAGATCTCGAGCCAGTCGAAGAAGAAGCCCATGATGAAGACCAGCACCATCACGAAGACCAGGATTTCCCAGCCTGAGTCGATGCCGGCGGCCTTCAGCATTTCCGCCACCAGGTCGTCGCCGCCCAGGGCGCGGAAGACGAAGGAAAAGAGCGTGGCGCCGAAGATGATGAAGAAGACCAGCGCGTTGGTGAGGGCCGAGCTCTCGATGACCTCTCTCAACATCTTCATGTTGAGGCGCTTGTTCCACCACGCCAACGCCAGTGCGCCGGCGCAGCCGGTTCCGCCCGCCTCGGTCGGCGTCGCCCAGCCGCCGAAGATCGAGCCCAGCACGACGAAGATCAGGAAGGCCGGCGGCAGGAAGCTGCGAAAAATCATTCGCATCAACTCGGCGGAACCCTGGGGCCCGACGTCGCTCGCCAGCGGCGGCGCGAGATCCGGCCGCACGGCGGCGAGGATGCCGACATAAACGAGGTAGATGCCCGACAGTACCAGGCCTGGAATGATCGCCGCGGTGAACAGCGTGCCGACCGAGAGCGTCATGAGATCGCCCATGATGACCAGCATGATGCTGGGCGGAATCAGGATTCCCAGTGTCCCCGCCGACGCGATCGTGCCGACCGACAGTTCCTTGGAGTAGCCCATCGCCAGCATGGTCGGGAGCGCGATCAGGGTCAGCATGATCACCGAGGCGCCGACGATTCCGGTCGTCGCCGCCATGATCGTGCCCATCAGGGTCACCGACATTGCGAGTCCGCCGGGAATCTTCCGGGTGAGCACCTGCAAGGCCTTGAGGAGTTCGTCGGCAACACCGGATTTTTCCAGGATCGTTCCCATGAAAACGAACATGGGCACCGCGATCAGGACCTGGTTCTGCACGGCCTGGCCCCAGATGCGCGGGATCAGGCTGCCGAACTGGGCCGGCCGGAAGACGTCGAACATCATTCCGAGGACGCCGAAGGCGAGTGCCACACCGCCCAGGACGAAGGCCACCGGATAGCCCACGAACATGATGACCGTGAGCACCAGGAACATGAGGATGGAGAGATGGTCGCCGACCCATTCCATGACGTGCCTCCCTCAGTTACTGACCGCGGGCGACGAGGCGCGCGCGGCGAGATCGGGAGGACCGAAGATCATGACCAGCTTGCGGAACATGACCGAGATGACCGCCACGTCGAGCAGCAGCAGGCCAAGAAACAGGCAGGACTTGATGATCCATCGCCACTCCAGCCCGTTCGGCGCGTCGGACCGCTCGTTCTGCAGGAACGACACCTCGGCGAAGAAGAAGGCGTAGTAGGTGGCGACGAGGCAATAGGGGATGGCGAAGAAGAGGATGCCGAAGATCTCAAGCTTGGCCTTCTGGCGCGGCGTCTTGTGGCCGGTGAACACGTCGATGCGGACATGGACGTCGCGGGTATAGGCGTAACCCAGCCAGAACAGGAACAACGCGCCATGCAGATGCCACTCGAGCTCCTGGATCGGCGTCGAGCCGAAGCCGGGAATCTGGAAGCCGAGCTTGCGGGTCAGCACGTCCCAGCAGATGACCACCACCAGCGCGATGAACAGCCAGCCGAACACATGCGCGATCCGCTGCAAGACGCGATCGATCACGTCACTCACACTCAACATTGCCTGCATTACGCGAACTCCCCCAAGAAGAAGCGGCCGCCCCGAGGGGCGGCCGCACGCTTATCGTCGCGTGGCTATCTCAGGTAGCCGCGCTCCTTCCAGAGCGAGTACTCCGCACGGTACTTGCTGAGCGAGTCCCAGGCCTTCTTGAATTCCGGGCTCTTGGCCGCCTGCTCCGCCGCGACCTTGTCCCATTCCTTCTGGAAGGCGGCGAGGAATTCCGGGCCCCAGGTCATCAGCTTGACGCCCTTGCTCTCGATCTCCTTCAGGGCCGGCCCCTGGACCGTCTCGCCGACGCTGATGCCCTTGAGCACGGTCTGGTCGCAGGCCGCCTCGACCTGCGCCTTCTGCGTTGCCGACAACGAATCCCACTTGGTCTTGTTGATGATCATGTCGCCGAACGTCGCCTGCTGGTGCCAGCCGGGGAAGTAGTAGAACTTCGCCACCTGGTGGAAGCCGAGGCTCAAGTCCATCACCGGCATGGAGAACTCGGTGGCGTCGATGGTGCCGAGCTGCAGCGCCTGGAAGATTTCACCGGCCTGCAGGAGCTGGGTCGAGACACCGAGATTCTGCATGACGTTGGCGCCGAGCCCGAAGAAGCGCATCTTGAGGCCCTTGAGGTCTTCGAGCGTCTTGATCTCCTTGCGGAACCAGCCCGAGGCCTCGGGCGGGATCAGATGGCAGATCACCGTATGGATGTTGTACTTGCCGTAGAGCGCCTGCAGCAATTTCTCGCCGCCGCCCTCCTTCATCCAGCCGAGGTATTCGCCGAGGCCGGGGCCGAACGGCACGGTCGAATAGACGGCGAAGGCGATGTCCTTGCCGGTCCAGAAGCCCGGCGTCGCCCAGGCGGCATCGAGCGCGCCCGACGAGACCGCGTCGAACGCCTGACCCGGCGGCACCAGGGCACCCGGCTCGAAGAATTTCATGTCGATGCTGCCGCCCGACAGCTTGTTGACCTGGTCGACCGTGTACTTGGCGTTCGGCCCCAGCAGCGCCAGCGTCGACGAGAAATTCGACTGCATCTGGATGCGGACCTTCTTGTCCTGGGCCACGGCCGTGCCGGCGCCCAGTGCCACCGAAGCGGCAGCCGCGACTATTCCCAACTTACCCATCAAGCGCATGTTTTCCCTCCCGTAGGTCCAAGCCACGGCGAAAGACAGTCGACTTTGTTGGTCTTGTCCTTCGCTCCCTCAGTCCGACGGCCGTTGACCGACCTGCCGGTTGCCGCCCCGATTCCGGATGCAGCAAAGTTGTCAGACAAGAAAATTGGCGGTCGCGAGCCAGAATGTCAAACGACGAGTCAGTCGAGGCGATAGATCCTCCGGGCGGTGCCTGCAAAAAGAGCAGACTTCTGGTCGGCCGAAGCGCCCGAGGCCAGACGCTTGAAGGCATTCCACAGCACGCCGTAGCCGCTGGTGATCTTGTCGACCGGGAAATTGCTCTCGAACATGCACCGCTCGGCGCCGAACAGGTCGATGCAGGTCTCGACCCAGGGCTTGAAGGCCTGGGCCAGCATCTGCGAACTGGGCGGGGCCGGCCGCTGGTAAAAGTCGAACCAGCCCATTGCCATGCCAAGGCCGCCGAGCTTGACGACGACGTTCCGGCGCTTGGCCAAGTCGGCCATCGACTTCTTCCAGGCGGCCCTCACCTCGTCATGGCGGCCGGCATATCCCGCGTAGCCCAAAGGTCCGCCGACATGGTCGAGGATGATCGGCGTGCCGGGAAAGGCATCGGCAAGATCGGCGATCTCGCTGAGCTGCGGATGATAGAGCCAGGCATCGAAGGTGAGGTCGCGCTTGGCGAGTTCGGCGAAGCCCGCGCGCCAGGTCTTGTCGCGGGTCAGCTCCGGCGTCGGATCGGTGCGCACATTGCGGACACCGGGATCGGCGTCCCAGCCGGTCTGGTGGCGGATGCCCTTGAAGCGGCCGTTGCCGGCGGCGATCTGGGCGTCGAACACGGCGCCCGCCTTGCTGCCCAGGCGCAGGTCGACATGGCTGACGATGCCGGCGCAGGCGCGCAGATCGCCGTAGAGGCCGCTGGCGCTCATGGCGGCGACGCCATTGGCGAACTCGGTCTCGCCGATGCAGCGCAGCTCGGCCGGACCGTCCTTGCGGTACATCGAGTGGCAGTCGACGAAGACGGTGGCCACGATGTTGTGGCCAGTCCGGGTGTCGGCCAGCAGGTCGTGGAACATGTAGTCGCTGCCGGCGCGCTGCCACAGATGATGGTGCGGATCGACGATCGGCAAGTCGGGTTCGAGCGCGGGCTCGCTGAGCTTGGCGACCCATTCCGGGTCGGGCGGCAGGACGTTGCCGAGAGGCGGCATGGCTTGCGGGGGCGTGCTCATGATCACCTCACCATAGGGGCCGGTCGTTCACCGTCGAGACGTGGGCGGCGATGACTTTCCAGCCGGCGTCGGGAAACCGCACCCAGGTCTGGCTCTGGCGGCCGATCAGGTCGCGGCCGCGGATCTTGAACTCGAGGTTCACCGTGGCGATGTCGCGGCCGAGCGTCAGGATCTCCAGCCGGATCCGCTTTTCCTTGATGCCGGGACCCGGCGGCCGCGCCACGCGATGGGCGTGGATCTCGGCGAAGCCGTAGCCGTTCTCGTTCAGGGCGTAGCGGATGGCGTGCGGGCTGTTCCAGAACGTCGCGTCGAGCACTTCGACGTTCTTGTCGATAAGAGCCTGTTCGTAGCGTTCGAAAAGAGCGCCGACTTCGGCCACCACGTCGGGGATGTTGGGCGTCAGATCCGTCAAGTCGTCCCCTCGAGAGCGCGCGCCACGGCCACCCGGCCGGCGTCGCTGCCCCGAGGACCGATGATGGACAGGCCGACC
>JACPVT010000199.1 GCA_016191685.1 Rhodospirillales bacterium
CAGCCCCAGCCGCTGAGACCGAGCTGGCGCCAGTGGTCGTAGTCGGCCGCCTGGCCGCGCATCGAGATCATGCCGTTGATCGCCGAGCAGCCGCCGATCACCTTGCCGCGCGGGTAGTTGAGCGCGCGGCCGTTCAGTCCCGGTTCCTTCTCGGTCTGGAACATCCAGTCGGCGCGCGGGTTGCCCATGGCGAAGAGGTAGCCGACCGGGATGTGGAACCAGATCCAGTTGTCCTTGCCGCCCGCCTCGAGCAGCAGCACGCGCGACTTGGAGTCGGCCGACAGCCGGTTGGCGAGCACGCAGCCGGCCGAGCCGGCACCGACGACGATGTAGTCATAGTCTCCGTTCATCGTTCGACCCGTAGCACACAAGCCGACCCGCGAAACAGTGGGGGCATTGCCCCTCTCGCCAGACGGCGCATAATTCGTCCAGGAAATCCAAGGGAGCATGACGCCATGCAGTACAAGCGCATTTCGGCCGACAGCCATCTCGATCTGCCCTGGATGCCGCCCGACCTGTTCACGTCGATGGCGCCGCGCGAACTCAAGGACCGCATGCCCTACGTCGTCGAGACCGACGACGGTCCGAAATGGATGGCCAAGAACGGCGCCAGCTTCGGCTACAAGAACGGCGTCGGCCCGGCCGGCTCGAAGTTCGTGCCCGGCAAGCACCACCGCGTCGACATCATGGCCGAGACCGGCCTCTATTCCGACGGCGCCAAGGACATCCGCCGCATCTCCGATCCACACCTGCGCATAAAAGATCTCGATCGCGACGGCGTCGATGCCGAGGTGATCTACGGCATCCTGGGCGCCGCCAGCCGGCTCAACGACCGCGAGGCCGGCAACCAGATGCTGACGATCTACAACGACTGGCTAAAAGATTTTTGCAGCCACTATCCCGAGCGGCACATCGGCCTCGCGTGCCTGCCCTACGGCGACATCGACGCCGCGGTGAAGGAGATCCATCGCGTCGCCAAGATGGGCATCAAGGGGCTGGAGCTCTCGTGCTCGTGGGACATGGAGCCGATGTGGCACCCGATGTGGGAGCCGCTGTGGAAGGCGGTGAACGACGTCCAGCTGCCGCTGCACTTCCATACCTTCCCGGCGGTGCCGCCCAACACGATCGAGAAGTATCCCGGCCGCGTCGGCCGTTCGGTGTTCTTCACCATCGTCTCGGGCTTCCAGATGAATCTGGTGAACATCCTGGCCGCCATCATCGGCGCCAACGTGCTGGAACGTTACCCCAACGTCCGCATCGCCTTCGGCGAGTCGGGCTCGGGCTGGATCCCCTATGCGCTCGACCGCATGGACTTCGAGTGGGAGGACCGCTTCACCGACCTCGGCCTGAAAATGAAGCCCAGCGACTACTGGCGGCGCCAGTGCAAGGCCACGTTCCAGTTCGACCGCATCGGCGCCAAGCTGATCGACGAGATGGGCGCGGAGAGCCTGATGTGGGGCTCCGACTACCCGCACGGCGACGGCGTGTGGCCGCACTCCGACAAGTACATCAAGGAACAGTTCGCCGACGTCCCGGCCGAGCAGGTCAAGATGATCACCTGCACCAACGCAGGGAAGTTTTACGGGCTGATCAACTAGACGAGATCGCTCTTCGACACGGTGTGGCGGAGAGCGAAGACCTCGCCCTCGGGCGCGTGGCGGGCACGCGCCGCCTGGGCTGCCTCGACCGACCAGAAGAAGGCGACCAGCGCCCGCTCGATTTGCCGGTCGGGTGCCGCGCGCAGATCCTTCTCCGCGGTATGGGCCTGGCCGAGATTGGCGTGACCCGCCAGCAGGTCGACCCGCGCCGTCTCGAGTCCCGCCAGGGTGTCGAAGGGCGCGGTGTTGGCCGCGGTCGTGCGCAGGGTGAGCGCCGCAGCGCCGATGCCGTCGCCCCAGCGCTGCTCGACCGTGCAGACGGTGCGCCAGGTGTCGCGGAACTTCGGCAAGATGGCGCGGCTCATTTCGGTGGGATTGCCGAGGCGCGCGTAGTACTCGGCGCTTTCGAAAGCCGCCGCGGTCTCGGCATCGTAGAACAGGAGATAGCGGCCCGGCGTGTCGATGCCCCTGAACCGGGAGCCGCGCAGCCAGCCGGGACAGCCGACACGCTCCTGGACATGCTCGTGGCTGTGCCAGTGCTCGAAGAGGGTATCGTCGGCCGGATCGATGTCGACCCAAATGGCAAGAACCGCCTGGCCGCCGCTCATGCAGCCCTCACCGCTTGCGTGAAGGCGGCGACCTCGTTGCGGCGATTGGGATCGCTCGCCGGCACATAGGGCGGCTGCGGGAAGGCGGCGAGCGTCACCACGACCAGGCCCTCGTCGCGGAAGATGTCGATGCGCTGGCAGGCATGGCCGAGCGCCGCCATCACGCCGGCACCGAGCCACCAGCTGTAGCCGTAGTGGGTGATGTCGACGACCGGCGGAGTTTCCAGTTTGAACGCCGGCGTCGCCGCCGCCGCGACCCAGCCTTCGGGCAGCACGCGTTGGCCCTCGATCACGCCGTCGTTGCGGACGAACTCGGCGAAGCGGCCGAAGTCGCGCAGCACCATGCCGGCGCGGCTGCCGCCGATCTCCTGGCCGCCGTCGCTTTCCAGCGTGTAGAAGGCATCGCACTCCATGCCGGCCGGCTGCCAGACCTTCTCGGACATGTAGTCGGCCAGCGGCTTGCCGACCGCCTGGGTGAGGGCCGCTCCAAGGAGATAGGTGTCGCCGGAATTGTAGAGGAAGGTGCTGCCGGGCGCGGCGGCGCGCGGCAGCGAGGCCATCAACTTCAGCACGCCGCCCGGCACCTTGTCGGCCAGCGACTTCGAGTAGCGGTTCACGTCGGAATTGCGATCGGGATAGACCTCCGTCCAGTGCACGCCGGACGACATGGTCATGACATGGCGCAAGGTCACGCCCTCATAGGCCGACTGCCGCAGGCTCGGAAGATAGCGCGTGAGCGGATCGTCGATCGAACCGATGGCACCGTCGTGGACCGCGGCGCCGACCAGCATGGCCGTCATCGACTTCACCGTCGACATGGTCGACCAGCGGTCGTGCTCCTGCAGGCCGAGGCCGTAGCGTTCCAGCACCACCTTGCCGTGACGGATCACGAGGAGGCCGGCAATGATGTTGCGGTCCATGAACGAGTCGACGTCGTGCTCGCGGCCATCGACGACATAGTGCGGGTCGATCTCGGGGCCGCGCGGCAACGCGCGCGGTGCCGGCCCGCGCCGGATCACGCGGTGGGCGAACAGTCTGTCGACAATGCGATAGGCGTAGGGCTGGACTGACGGCGGCAAGAGCAGGAAGTCCTCGCCTCTCGGGAGGTGCCTGCGAAGCAAGGCCGTGTTCAGGAAAACGCCTTGAAGGTGATGAGGGTGAAGGTGTCCTTCACGCCGCCCAGCGTCTGGATCCGGCTGGTGACGAAATGGCCGATGTCGGTCTTGTCGTCGAGATAGCACTTCATCAGGAGGTCGTACTGGCCGGAGGTCGAATAGACCTCCGACACCTGCTCGACCGCGACGGCATCGTCGGCAACCTCGTAGGCCTTGCCGAGCTCGCACTTCACCATGACGAAGATCGTCTGCATGGGCAGGGAGTTTAGCGCAGCGGACGGGCGAGGAAAGCCGGCACGTGATCGCCCAGCCCCTTGGGTGCGGCACCGCCGTCGTCGCGGTCGCGCCGCGACTCATGGCGCCGTTCGGGACGACGTTCGCCGTGACGCTCGGCCCGCGGCTCGTGGGAAGCGTGTTCACGCGGCGTATGCTCGCGCGGGGCATGCTCGCGGGGCGCATGTTCGCGCTCGGGACGGCGCGCGCGCGGCGCCCGTTCCGGCCGCGGCTCGCGGACGGCTGCAACCTCGGCGGCCGCCTGCGGCTCCGCCGACACTTCGGGGCGGGGTTCACGATGTTCGCGGGGCGTACGCTCGCGACGCGGGCCGCGCGGCTTGTCACCGGCAGCAGCGCCGGGGCGTCCGCCACCACGACCGCCGCGGCCGCCACGTCCCCGGCGGCGGCCGTCGCCGGCCTCCAGGGTGGCGGCCTCGAGGCCTGGGATTTCCACGCGCGGGATGGTGGTGCCGATCAGCTTCTCGATGGCTTCGATCAACCCGCCCTCGAACGGCGCGGCGAGGGTGAAGGAATGGCCGGTCTTGCCGGCGCGGCCGGTGCGACCGATGCGATGGACGTAGTCCTCGGGCGAGAACGGCACGTCGTAGTTGAACACGTGGCTCATGTCGACGATGTCGAGGCCGCGCGCGGCCACGTCGGAGGCAACGAGGATCTGGATGTCGCCGGCCTTGAACTTCTCCAGCGTCTCGGTGCGCGCCGGCTGGCTCATGTCGCCATGCAAGCCGCCGGCATTGACGCCGTGCTTCTTGAGCGAGCCCAGCAGGATGTCGACAAGGTCCACCCAGCCGTCGTTGTCGTAA
>JACPVT010000200.1 GCA_016191685.1 Rhodospirillales bacterium
GCGGCGACAGGAACATGTAGTTGATGCCGGTGTCGGGCAGCATGGTGCCGGTACCGACCCGGCCGTCGACCGACACGGTGAGCGGTGCGGCGTTCCATTGCGCGAGGCCGCCTGCCGAACTCGTGCCCTTGGGCGAAAGCTTCACGAAGGCGAAATTGCGCGTGAGCGCGGTGCTCATGCCGAGATGGATGCCGGTGCGGGTGACGATGTAGCCGGCACGCAACGAGCCCGGCTGCGTGATGTTGACGAAGGGATTGCGCGGCGCCGTATCGTCGGTGCCCTGGGCCGCGGCGCGGTCGAAGCCCACTCCCATGAAGGCCACGCCGCGCGGTCGCGGGTTGGGCTCGCAGTCGCGCGCATTGCGCAGGCAGGTGATGCGCTCCACCCGCAGCACCTGGACGCGCGCGGTCGCCGCCGGCCGGTCGTCATTGTGCAGGATCTCGACATCGGTCGTGTGACGGGTGCCGTGCAGAACGCGCCCGCTGCTGTTGTAGGTGAGCTGGCCCGGCCCGTCGTTGGTATCGCCCGACCCCGGCTCGTAGTGATCGGCCGAGACGACGATGCCGGTCGAGCCGGTGTCCATGCCGAAGCGCCGCGGCGCCGCGCCCTTCAGTTTCAGACGGATCTCGGGCACGTGGTCGGCGCGGATCGGCCCGTTGGCGAAGGGAATCTCGATGGTGCCAAGCCCGCCATAGAGATTGGACTGCGCCCATGCGGGACTGACCGCGAGCAGGCACGCTGCAAGGATGAGGGCGCGCTTCATGACGACCACATCGCCATCAGCGGCCCGTCGGACCCGTAGACCGGATCCTGGAGCGGCAAGGGAACGGCCGCGATCGCCGCGACGGCGCGGCCATGGCCGATCTCGCCCGGCCGCTTCTGGTCGAGCCCCGAATTGTCGGGATAGGCGCCGACCACCAGCAGGTCGGCGCTGGCGGACACACGGCGATGGCCGGTGCCGGCCGGCAATACCACGACATCGCCCGCCTCGACGTCGAGTTCGCGACCGCCGGCGCCACCAAACTGCACGCGGACATGACCGCGGGCGATGCCCAGCACCTCGTGCGCCCGCGTGTGGAAGTGCAGGAAGTCGAAGATGCCGTTACGCCACGAGCGGCCCCAGCCATGGGCGGCGAAGGCCTTTTCGAACGGCACCGCCGGATCGACGGCATCGCGCGCCACGGCTCCGCGATAGACCAGCAGTGGCAATGCCGGGTTGTTGGGCGTCTCGCCGTCGTCGGCGAAACGGAAGCTCAGAGGCGTTGCTCGTTCACTGATCGGCATCGGACGTTCCCCGTGGCGGCGACCCGGAGACTTCCCATAGCGCGCCGCGGCAAGGCGGGCCAGATCGACGATGTCCTCGCCGCCCGGACGCGGATCGGGCATGATTGCCGGCGCCGGGAGGAGCAGGCTGTGAGCCCTATCGTGATTTCGCTGATTGCCTGCCTGCTCATGCTCGCAGGCGCCGTCGCCGGCACGCAACTGCGCCGGACACTGCCGAAGCATCACCTCAACGAGCATGCCAAGGACATCGTCCGTCTCGGCACCGGCCTCATCGCCACCATTTCCGCCCTGGTGCTGGGCCTGCTCATCAATTCGGCCAGCAGTTCCTACGAGGCCCAGCGCAACGAGGTTCGGCAGGTGGCGGCCAGCCTGATCCTGCTCGACCAGCTTCTGGAGCGCTACGGGCCGGAGACGCGACAGGTGCGCGGGATGATCCGGCAGGCGATCGATCCGCTCGTGGCGCAGCTGTGGGGCGACGACGGCCGGCTCACCACCAGCAAGCAGCTCCTCGAACCCGGCAGCTATGGCGCACGCACCTTTCTCGCCCTGCACGAACTCTCGCCGAAGACCGAAATCCAGCGTTCGATCCAGGCCCAGGCGATATCGACGGCCATCGATATCCAGCGTTCGCGGCTGATGCTGTTCGAGCGAACGCACGCCGGCATTCCCCTGCCATTCCTCGCCATTCTGGTCTCGTGGCTGACGATGATCTTCGTGAGCTTCTGCCTGTTCTCGACGCTCAACCCGACCTCGATCAGCGCCCTTCTGCTGATCGCCCTGTCCGCCTCCGGTGCGATCTTCCTGATCCTCGAGATGAACCAGCCCTTCACCGGGCTGATGCAGATCTCCAACGGCAGCCTGCGCCATGCCCTCGCGCCGCTCTCCCCGTAGCCTGCGAAACAGACCGGCATTGGTGCTTGCCTAGAGTTTCGAAAATCTGTGTAATTTCGATACTAGGCGGCACATAAGCCGCCAGACTTGGGAGGATACGATGGGAACAGGCTTCAATCGCCGGACGTTGCTGCTGGCTGCCGGCGGCTCGCTCACCCTGGCCGCCGCCGTGCGCGCGCAGGGCACCTTTCCGTCCAAGCCGATCCGGATCGTGCACGGCTACGGGCCGGGCTCGAACCCGGACACCATCGCCCGCGTCATCTCGCCCAGCCTGATCGAGACGCTGGGCCAGAGCGTGATCGTCGAACCCAAGCCCGGCGCCGGCGAACGCATCGCCGCCCAGTACCTCATGAGCCAGCCGCCGGACGGCTATACGCTCTACCTCATCACCGGGGGCGCCAACGTCATCAGCGCCACCGATCCGCAGACGCCCTTCAGCACACTGAAGGACTTCTCCTACGTCTCGACGATCACCCTGTTCCCGTTCGTTCTGGTCGTCGGCGCCAATTCGCCGATCAAGACCTTCGCCGACCTGCTGGCCGCCGCCAAGGCC
>JACPVT010000201.1 GCA_016191685.1 Rhodospirillales bacterium
ACCGGCAGGCCGGCGCCGATCGCCGCCGCCATCGGCTCCTCGATCAGCCAGACCTTGCGGGCGCCGGCGCTCTCGGCCGATTCCTGGATGGCGCGGCGCTCGACGGCGGTGGAGCCGGAGGGCACGCAGACCACGATCTGCGGATGGGCGAAGCTGCGCCGGTTATGCACTTTGGAAATGAAGTGCTTGATCATCGCCTCGGCGACTTCGAAGTCGGCGATGACGCCGTCGCGCAGCGGCCGGATCGCCTGGATGTTGCCCGGCGTTCGGCCGAGCATCATCTTGGCCTCCTCGCCCACGGCGAGGACCTGTCGCTTGCCGCTCTGCGTGGTCAGAGCCACGACGGACGGTTCGTTGAGAACGATGCCCCGACCCTTCACATAGACCAGCGTGTTGGCCGTGCCGAGGTCGATGCCCATGTCCGCCGAAAATAGCCCGATGACACGCGACAGCATTGAGTTAAGTCTCTGTTATTGCAGTGAAAAGTGTTGGCGCTGATGTTTGCTCAAAGCCCAACACCAAGGTGCGGTCGGTTTAGACCGCCCTGCCGGGTCTCGCAAGGCGATTCAACGGGTTGCCGAGGCGTTCTAACGCTTCGCGGCGGCGCGCTCGATCGCCTCGCTCACCAGGCGCTCGGCGTCGGCCGGCCCTTCCCAGCGCAAGCCCCTCACCCACTTGCCCTTCTCGAGGTCCTTGTAGTGCTGGAAGAAGTGGGCGATCTGCTCGCACAGAACGGTCGGCAGGTCCTTGTAGGTCTTGATGCCGGTGTAGAAGGGATGAAGCTTGTCGATCGGCACGGCCAGGATCTTCTCGTCCAGGCCCGCCTCGTCCTCCATCAGCAGCACGCCCACCGGCCGGCAGCGGATGATGGCGCCCGGCACCACCGGCACCTGGCTGACCACCAGCACGTCGCAGGGATCGCCGTCGGCCGACAGCGTGTGCGGGATGAAGCCGTAGTTGCCGGGATAGAACATCGCCGTATGCAGGAAGCGGTCGACGAACAGGGCACCCGACTCCTTGTCGAGTTCGTATTTCACCGGCACCCCACCCAGCGGGATCTCGATCAGGGCATTGAGGTCCTTGGGCGGCTGGCGGCCGACCGAAATCTTCGCGATGTCCATGACACCCTCACGCGCTCTCGAGTTTGCGTTCCTGCCGCTCCAGCCAGGCGACCACGTCGGCGCGGCGGCCGGCCTCGATGTGGGCCCACTGCAGCGACTTCATGCTCTCGCCGCTCCCGGCACGCCAGTACTCCTTGACCACTACCAGCGTCCAGCCGGGCCTCGCTGCCTTCGTGCCCCTGGTCACTTCGAGCGTGAAGCCGTGGCTGGCGCCGGCATGGCTGTGGCGCTCGCGCTGCCAGTCGACACCGTCGATCGACCAGTGCATCGCGGGCGTCCGACCGGTGCCCGAGGCCAGCAGTCGGTCGACGATGCGGAAGAACGAGGCGTCGCCGATCTTGCGCACTACAGGCCCATCAGCTTGGCGATGGTGTTGCGATGGATGTCGTTGGTGCCGCCGCCGATCGAGCCGACGCGGACGTCCCGGAAAAGGCGCTGGATGTCGTGCGCCATGGTGTAGCCGGCGCCGCCCATGATCTCCATGGCGAGATGGGCGCATTTGAACTCGCCGTCGGTGCCCTGGATCTTGGCGATTGCCGTCTCCTCGACCGGATTGAGTCCGGCATCGAGCATGTCGGCCAACCGATAGGTCAGCGCCTGCGTGGTCTTGAGCATGATCCGCATGTCGGCGAACTTGTGCTGGATCGCCTGGAACTTGGAGATCGGCTGGCCGAACTGCACGCGCTCCACCGCGTAGGCGCGGGCGTATTCGATCGCGAAATGCATGTTGCCACAGGCCTGTGCCGCCAGGCACAGGCGCTCGAGGTTGAGGCCCTTCATCAAGCCGGACCAGCCGCGGTTCTCCTCGCCGATCACATGGTCGGCCGGCACGAACACGCCATCGAGGAAAATCTCGTTGGCGTGCGTGGTCCGCCGCCCCAGCGTCTCCAGCGGCTTCATGGTGAGGCCCGAGGCGCGGGCATCGACCCAGAACAGGGTGACGCCCTTGTGCTTGGCCTCGCTGTCGGTCTTGGCCACCACCATCAGGTAATCGGCGACATGGGCGGCGCTGATGTAGAGCTTCTGGCCGGTGAGCCGGTAGCCGTTGCCATCGCGCACCGCCCGCGTCTTGATGCCCGAGGCGTCGGAGCCGGTGTCGGGTTCGCTGAGCGCGAACGCCGATTTCAGGCGGCCGGCGCAGATCTCCGGCAGGTAGCGCCGCCGCAGATGCTCGCCGGCGGTGAGCTGCAGGTGCATGCCGCCGTAGACGACCGTCGGCAAATAGAGCGAGGAGGCGCCGCTGTAGTGCCGGGCCAGCGCCTCGACCAGCACGACCAGGTCCTTGCGGCTGCCGCCCATGCCGCCATAGGCGGGATCATAGGGCAACGCCATGTAGCCCGCCTCGGCCAGCGCCTTGAAGGCGGCATGGGGAAATTCGCTGGCGGCGTCGAGCCGGCGGATCTCCTCGGCCGGCAGCACGCGCGCCAGAAGCTCGGCGACGTTGCGCCGGATCAGCAACTGTTCGTCGGTGAGGCCGAAATCGTCGAGCGAGGTCATGTCACTTCGGTCGCGTGTCCTGGCGGTAGAGGTAGTAGGCATAGCCGCCGACGCCGGCGAGGGCCACGAACACGAGCGCTTCGTAAAGGGACATCTAGTCGAACACCACGACGCCACGCGCAACTTCACCGGCCATCATGCGCTTGAAGCCGTCGTTGATCTCCGAGAGCTTGTAGGTGCGGCTGATCAGGCCGTCGATGTTGAGCCGCTTGTTCATGTAGTGGTCGACCAGCACCGGGAAATCGAGGTCGGGCCGCACCGAGCCGTAGAAGGTGCCGCTCACCGTCTTCTCGGCGAACACCATCATGAACGGCGAGTAGCTGGCGCGCACCGTTGCCGCCGAGATGCCGACCGCCACGGCATGGCCACCGGGTGCCAGAGCATCGAAGGCCAACGCCTGGGTCCGGTCGTTGCTGACGGCATCGAAGGAATAGTCGACGCCGAGGCCGGTGATTTCCTTCACCTTCTTCACTGGATCGTTGTCGGTGGCGGTGTTGATCGTGTGGGTGGCGCCGAAGGTCCTGGCCATCTCGAGCTTGTTGTCGAGGATGTCGGCCGCGACGATCTTGCCCGCCCCCGACAGCACGGCGCCCTGAATGGCGTTCAGCCCAACGCCGCCGCAGCCGATCACCAACACGGTCGAGCCAGCCTCGATCTTGGCATGGCGCGTGACGGCGCCGACGCCGGTCGCCACGCAGCAGCCGACCAGGGCGGCCTGCGCCCACGGCATATCCTTGCGGATCGGCACCACCATCTCCTCCGGCACCACGACCTCCTCGGCGAAGGTGCCGATGCGGGCCATCTGGTTGATGCCCTGGCCCTTGTGCTTGATGCGGAGCGTGCCGTCGTAGAGCGCGCCCGGCGGCGAACCGGAGCGACCGATGCAGAGCACGGTGCGGCCCTGGCTGCAGTAGCGGCAACGCCCGCAGTGCGGGCGGAAGGAGAAGATGACGTGGTCGCCCGGCTTCACCGTGGTGACGCCGGCGCCGCATTCCAGGATCTCGCCCGCCGCCTCGTGGCCCGGCACGATCGGCATCGGCGAAGGCCAGTCGCCGTTCATGACGTGCCAGTCGCTCTGGCAGACGCCCGCGGCCTTCATCTTGACCCGGACTTCCAGCGCCTTGGGCGGATCGAGTTCGCAGTCGAGCACCTGCAGCGGCTCGTTGGGCTTGAACAGGACGGCGGCCTTCATGATTTTTCCTCCCGGATCGCGTCCACTCTATATCATCGGGACATGACCAAAACCCTCCTGATCACCGGTGGCGCCTCGGGTATCGGCGCCGAGACCGCCCGTCGCGCGGCAGCGCGCGGCTACAACGTCGCGATCAACTACCGAACCCGCGACACGGAGGCCAAGGCCATCGCGGCCAGCATCCTGGCCAATGGCGGGCAAGCCATCGCACTGCCAGGCGACATGGCGCGCGAGGCCGACATCGTGCGGCTGTTCGAGGAGACGGAGCGCGCCCTGGGACCGATCACCCATCTGGTGAACAGCGCCGGCATCAGCACCGGCCCCGGCCGGGTCGACGCCTACGACGCCGGCGCCCTCGCCCACCTGTTCGCGGTGAACGTGATCGGCCTGATGCTGTGCTGCCGAGAAGCGGCCAAACGCATGTCGACCAAACATGGCGGCCCTGGAGGCCATAGGGGCGGCGCCATCGTCAATGTCTCGTCGATGGCCGCCACGCTGGGCGGGCGGCTCGGCTCCTCGGCCTACGCCGCCAGCAAGGGCGCCGTCGACGCCTTCACCAAGGGCTTCGCCCGCGAGGCCGCCTCTGAGGGCATCCGGGTCAATTCGATCCGGCCGGGCATGGTGCTGAGCGAGATGACCGAACGCCGGCTGCAGGATGCCGCCTTCCGCGCCCACATCGAAGCGTCGATCCCGATGCGACGCGTGGGCCAGGGCCACGAGATCGCCGAGGCGATCCTGTGGCTCCTGTCGGATGAAGCTTCCTTCATCACCGGCGCAATGCTCGATGCAGCCGGCGGCGGGTATATTATTTAGGCGCGTTCACACGCGGCGGCGGGCGGCAGGGCCTTCTGAGGCCCGGGAGCCCGCACCGTGCAAAAAAGACAAGAAAAGAGGCGCCGGATTTCGGCGCCTCGATACTTTCTGAACTGTGCAGGTCGGCGCTGTTTACAGCGCCTTACTCGCGCATTCGCGGCTTGTAACCAAGCCGCTGGAATGCGCTGCCGCCCGCCGGCGCGTATGAACGCGCCTAGTTCTTGGCCTTATCGACCAGCGCGCCTTGCTTGATCCACGGCATCATCGCGCGGAGCTTGGCGCCGATCTCCTCGATCGGATGCTCCGACATCTTCTTGCGCATCGCCTTGAACGAGGCCTGGTTGACCTTGTTCTCGAGCATCCAGTCGCGCGCGAAGCGGCCCGACTGGATGTCGGCCAGCACGCGCTTCATCTCGGCCTTGGTCTCGTCGGTGACGATGCGCGGCCCCGAGCGGTACTCGCCGTACTCGGCGGTGTTGGAGATCGAGTAGTTCATGTTGGCGATGCCGCCCTCGTAAATCAGGTCGACGATCAGCTTCACCTCGTGCAGGCACTCGAAGTAGGCCATCTCCGGCGCGTAGCCCGCCTCGACCAGCGTCTCGTAGCCCGCCTTGATCAGTTCGACGAGGCCGCCGCACAGCACGACCTGCTCGCCGAACAGGTCGGTCTCGCACTCTTCCTTGAAGCTGGTCTCGATGGTGCCGGCGCGACCGCCGCCGATCGCCGAGGAGTAGCTGAGGCCGATCTCGAGCGCGTTGCCCGAGGAATTCTGCGCCACCGCCACGAGGCAGGGCACGCCGCCGCCGCGCACGTACTCCGAGCGCACGGTGTGGCCGGGGCCCTTGGGTGCGATCATGAACACGTCGATGTCGGAGCGCGGCGTGATCAGGTTGAAGTGGACGTTGAGGCCATGCGCGAAGGCGAGTGCGGCCCCCGGCTTCATGTTGGGCGCGAGGTCGGCATTGTAGATGTCCGACTGCAGCTCATCCGGGGTCAGCATCATGACGATGTCGGCCCACTTGGCGCCCTCGGCCGGGCTCATCACCTTGAAACCCGCGCCCTCGGCCTTCTTGATCGTGGCCGAACCGGGCTTCAGCGCAATGCGCACGTCCTTCACGCCCGAATCCCGCAGGTTCATGGCGTGGGCGTGGCCCTGGCTGCCGTATCCCACGACCAGGACCTTCTTGCCCTTGATCAGGTTCACATCGGCGTCACGATCGTAATAGACACGCATAGGGGCCATTCCTCCTGGCAGTGTTTGCTCTGTCATGCGACGGGGCTTACTAGACAACCCAACCCTCAAAGGCCAGCCTCGAATCCAATGTCCAAGCCCATGTCCGCCCTGCGCTTTTCGCTCGCATTGCTGCTCGCAGCCCCTGTCCTGGGCGGATGCGGCGATCGCTACTCGACCTTGCCGGTGCCCGGCGTTGCCGCGGCGCCCATGCCCGGGCTCGACGCCTCGATCTCCAACTCCACCCCCGAGCAGGCCCAAAGGGGCATGAGCGACCATACGTGGTTCTGGACCCGGGGCAGCGGGCCGGCGCAGATCCACTATTCTACAGCTGACGGGAGGGATTTTGTCTGGCTGGTGGGCGAACGCCGAATCCTGGCCGGCCAGTGGCGGATCGACACCAGTGCCGCGGCGGGCGGCCAGCAACTGACGCAGATCTGCCTGCGCTATCCCGGCGTCCGGCGACAGGACCTCAGCGACAGCTGGCTCTGCCGCCCCGCCGGAACGATGTTCGGCGACATGCAGGAGCGCGAGGCCGGCGATCCCCTGCGGTTCGCGGGCCGTACCCAGGCGCAGTTCGTGCTGACCCAGACGCCGGCCAGCCTGGCCGAGGTCGAAGGCCGTGTCGCCGGCAGCAAGCTAAACCTCGGCTATTAGCAACCGCACGCCCAGCAGGCCGAGCACGCCGCCCATCAGGCGGTCGAGCCATAGCTTGGTGCGCCGATAGAACGCCCGGGCGGCATCCCCCGAGAACAGGAGCGCCAGCAACGCGAACCAGGCGAACTCGTTGATCGCGACGATGGTGAGCACCGTGGTGTCCATCCAGGCCGGCGGCTGGGCCGGCAGCAGCGAGATGAAGATGCTGCCCATAAAGACCATCACCTTGGGATTGCTGAGCTGCAGCAGCAGCGCCTTCAGAAATCCCTGCCAGGCGCCGGCGCGGAGTGCCGACGGGTCAGCCTCCGGCAACGGCGCGCCGGCATGGCGCACCAAAATGACGGCGAGATAGAGCAGATAGAGCGCGCCGGCGATGCGGAACACCAGGTAGAGCCATTCGAAGCGCGCGAACAGCACCTGCAGGCCGAACAGCGCCGCCGCCGCCCACACCAGCGCGCCCAGCATCATGGCAAACGCGGCCAGCAGGCCGGCACGACGGCCGGACACGGCAGCGGTCTGGATGACGAGGACGGTCGAGGGGCCCGGGCTGGCGACGGCCAGCAGATGGACGACCGCGAGGCTGGCCAGGGCGAGCGCGTAGTCCATCAGAACGCCTCGCCGCCGCGCGACATGGCGACGACGCCGGTGCGGCCGACGTCGACCAGGCCCAGCCCCTGCATCAGGCCGATGAAGGTCTGGACCTTGTCGGAATTGCCGGTGACCTCGAAGACGAACGAATCGGCCTTGGCGTCGATCACCTTGGCGCGGAACACGTCGGCCAGACGCAGCGCCTCGACCCGCTTCTCGCCGGTGCCCTTGACCTTGACCAGCGCCAGCTCGCGCTCGAGATGCGGGCCCTCGACCGTGAGATCGCGGACCTTGTAGACCGGGACCAGCCGGTCGAGCTGCGCCTTGATCTGCTCGATGATCATCGGCGTGCCCTTGGTCACGATGGTGATCCTCGACAGGCTCTCCTTCGCGTCGGTCTCGGCGACGGTCAGGCTCTCGATGTTGTAGCCGCGGCCGGAAAACAGGCCGACGACACGCGCCAGGATGCCGGGCTCGTTGGCGACCAGGACGGAGATCGTATGGGCGACGATCGACTTGCTCGTGCTCATACCAGCGCCAGGCCTTCGTCCGACAGCTTGCCGGCCTTGTCGTCGGGACCGAGCAGCATCTCGTTGTGCGCGGCGCCCGAGGGGATCATCGGGAAGCAGTTCTCCGCCTCGTCGACCAGCACGTCGACGATCACCGGCCTCCTGATCTTGATCATTTCCTGGATCACGCCGTCGAGCTTGTCGGGCTCATGACAACGCAGGCCGACCGCGCCGAAGGCGTCGGCGAGCTTCACGAAGTCGGGCAGCGATTCCGAATAGCTCTCGGAATAGCGGCCGCCGTGCAGCAGTTCCTGCCACTGGCGCACCATGCCCATGTAGTGATTGTTGAGGATGAAGATCTTCACCGGCAGGTGGTACTGCGCCACCGTCGAGAGTTCCTGGATGTTCATCATGATCGAGGCTTCTCCCGCCACATCGATGACCAGCGAGTCGGGATGGGCGATCTGCACGCCCATCGCCGCCGGGAAGCCGTAGCCCATGGTGCCGAGCCCACCCGACGTCATCCAGCGATTGGGCTGCTCGAACTTCAGGAACTGCGCCGCCCACATCTGATGCTGGCCCACCTCGGTCGTGATGTAGTGGTCCTTGTCCTTGATGTGGTGATAGAGGCGCTCGAGCGCGAATTGCGGCTTGATCGTCTCCTTGTCGGACTTGTAGGCGAGGCAGTTGCGCGCCCGCCAGGTCTCGATCTGGGCCCACCACGCCTTCAGCGCCTTGAGGTCGACCTTGGGCTCCCTGGCCTTCCAGACCTTGATCATCGCCTCGAGCACCAGCGTCGCATCGCCCACGACGGGCAGGTCGACATGCACGTTCTTGTTGATCGACGAAGGATCGATGTCGACATGGATCTTCTTCGAGCCCGGCGAGAACTTGGTGAGGTTGCCGGTGATGCGGTCGTCGAAGCGCGCGCCGATGTTGATCATCACGTCGCAGCCGTGCATCGCCAGGTTGGCCTCGTAGGTGCCGTGCATGCCCAGCATGCCGAGGAACTGCTTGTCCGAGGCGGGAAAGGAGCCCAGCCCCATCAGCGTGTTGGTGATCGGATAGCCGGTCATGTGCACGAACTGCGCCAGCAACTTCGACGCCTTCGGGCCGGAGTTGATCACGCCGCCGCCGACATAGAAGACCGGGCGCTTGGCCTTGGCGATCATCTCGATCGCCTGCTCGATCTTCTTCGGGTCGGGCTTGGTCTGGGGGCGGTAGCTCTTGTGCTCGACCGGGTTCTTGGGCGGCGCCGTGTAGTCGTGCTTGTTCATCAGCACGTCCTTGGGCAGGTCGATGACGACCGGGCCGGGACGGCCCGAGCGCGCGACGTAGAAGGCCTCGTGGACGGTGCGCGCCAGCGCCTCGACCGACTTCACGAGATAATTGTGCTTGGTGCAGGGCCGCGTGATGCCCGTCGTGTCGGCTTCCTGGAAGGCGTCGTTGCCGATCAGGTGAGTCGCCACCTGGCCGGTGAGGCAGACGATGGGAATCGAGTCCATCAGTGCGTCGGTGAGGCCGGTGACGGCATTGGTCGCACCGGGACCGGAGGTCACCAGCACGACACCAACCCTGCCGGTCGAGCGCGCATAGCCTTCGGCGGCGTGGACGGCCGCCTGCTCGTGGCGCACCAGGATGTGGCGCAGCCGGTTCTGCTTGAACAGCGAGTCGTAGATCGGAAGGACCGCGCCACCGGGATAGCCGAAGACGACCTCGACGTCCTCGTCGATCAGGGCTTTCACCAACAGATCGGCGCCGGTCGTGGCGGGCTCCTCGGGCTTCATCACGCGTTCTCCTCTGACAAATGCGCCGCAAAACGAGTTTTGCGGCGGCGCGGAACATAGAGGGCAGGTTCCGGAGGGTCAACCCAAAAACGAACGAAACATAAAGTTTCAGACCTTCGTTTTGGTCAAATATTGCGCGACGGCCTCCAGGTCTTGAGCGGATTGAGGGTCAACCACAACATCTGGTAGCATCTGGTGCCGAAACCACGTCATCTGGCGTTTGGCGTATTGGCGGGTGTGGTCGATGGCGATCTGGCGCGCGTTTTCAAGCTCCAGCTCTCCCCGGAAGTGGCGGAAGAGTTCCGGCGCCCCATGCGCCTTCAATCCCGGCCAATCCGAATCGGGCGCGCGATCGAACACCCGACGCACCTCGGCCAGCACACCCTGTTCCAGCATGAGGTCGAAGCGGCCTTCGATGCGCTCGCGCAGCCAGCCGCGCTCGGGTTTCAGCAGTACGGTCGCGAAGCGCCATGGCGCCGGCCGGCCGGCATCGGCCTGCCAGTCGCTGAGCGGCCGGCCGGTCGCCTCCACCACCTCCCAGGCGCGGACATGACGCTGGCGATCGCCGGGCTTCAGCCTGAGGACGATGGCCGGATCCTTTTCGGCCAGCCGTGCGCGGAAGGTGTCGGCGCCGAGCGACTGCCATTCGGCGTTGGCCCGCGTGCGGAGTTCGAGCGAGACGTCGGGAATGGCGGCGATGCCCTGCATCAGGGTGCGCAGGTAAAGCCCCGATCCGCCGCACAGGATCGGCGTGCGGCCGTCGTCCAGGGCACGCGCGATCTCGGCGGAGGCGAGTGCGCTCCATCGCGCGGCGGAGAGCGTCTCGCTGAGCGGTAGCACGCCGTAGAGGACATGCGGCACACGCGCGCGCTCCTGGGCGGTGGGCTGCGCCGTCAGGATCGGAAAGGCGTCGTAGGTCTGCATGGCATCGGCGTTGATCACCGTACCCTGCTGCTGTTCGGCGAGCGCAAGCGCTAGCGCCGACTTGCCGCTCGCGGTCGGTCCGGCGACGACGATGACGCGCCCCTCTGCCATGGCGGGCGAAAAGACACCGCTTGGCCGCCGAATGCAAATCGGCCATTAGAACCGGACCGTGAACAACGTCTTCGTCCTGATCGCGAATCCCGCGACCCCCGTTCTCGATGCCGCCGCCGTGCAGCAAGCGAGCGAGCAATTGAAAGCCGCGGGCGCCGCCGTCGGCACCGTCGACTGGCTGGCGCCGGGCATCGCCTGCGATCTGCCGTTCGAGCCGCCGCCCGAGGGCGCGGCCCCGACGGTGGACCTGCCCGGCATCGATGCCGTGGCGCTTTCGGCCGAAGGCCGGCGCAAGCGCCTGCTGGTGGCCGACATGGAATCGACCATCATCGAGAACGAGATGCTGGACGAGCTGGCCGAGTTCCTGGGCCTGCGCGAGCGGATCGCCGCCATCACGGCGCGCGCCATGAATGGCGAGATCGATTTTGCCGGCGCCCTCCTCGAGCGCGTCGGGCTGCTGAAGGGCCTGCCGGTGGCCCGGCTCGACGAGGCGGCCGAGCGCATCCGCCCCATGGCGGGAGCGGCGACCCTGGTTGCCACCATGCACAAGTTCGGCGGCTACTGCGCCCTGGTCTCGGGCGGCTTCACCTATTTCACCCGGATGATCCACGAGCGCCTGGGTTTCGATTTCGACGCCGCCAATACGCTGAACCACGACGGCCGCACCCTGGCCGGCACGGTCCAGCCACCGATCCTCGGCAAGGAAGCCAAGCTCGCCACGCTCAAGCGCCTGTGCGCCGAGCGCCGCCTCGACCTTGCCCAGTCGCTGGGTGTCGGCGACGGCGCCAACGACCTGCCGATGCTGCAGGCAGCGGGCCTGGGCGTCGCCTTTCGGGCCAAGCCCGCGGTCGCGGCCGAGGTCGCGGCGCGCATCGACCATGCCGATCTCACCGCGCTGCTCTATCTCCAGGGCTATCGCCGGCGCGACTTTGTCGAGAGGCCAAACCCGTGAGGACAAGCCCATGAGGACAAGCCCATGACCGATGCGCTGCAGATCGTGCTCGCCAAACGGCCGACGGGCGACGTCACCGCCGACTGTTTTCGCGAGGAATCCGTCACCCTGCCGGCGCTCGCCGACGGCCAGGTGCTGATCCGCTCCCGCTTCCTGTCGCTCGATCCCTACATGCGGCCGCGCATGACGGAACTGCGCTCCTACACGCCGGCCTTCGAACTCGACAAGCCGCTGACCGGCGGTTCGGTGGGCGAGGTGGTCGAGTCGCGCAACCCGCGCTTCGCCCGGGGCGACACGGTGATGGGCATGCTGAACTGGGCAAGCCACACGCTCCATGACGGCAAGGGCCTGCGCAAGATCGATCCCGCCGTCGCGCCACTGCAAGCCCATCTCGGCGTGCTCGGCATGCCGGCCTTCACCGCCTGGTACGGCATCACCCACATCTGCAAGCCCAAAGCGGGCGAGACGGCGTTCGTCTCGGCCGCGACCGGTGCCGTGGGCCAGGTCGCGGGCCAGCTCGCGAAGCTGGCCGGCGCCCGTGTCGTGGGCTGCGCCGGCGACGAGTCAAAATGCCAGTGGGCGGTGCGCGAGGCGGGCTACGACGCCTGCTTCAACCACAAGGCCGAGCGCGACGTCGGTGCGGTGCTCGACAGGCTCTGCCCCCAGGGCATCGATTCTGATTTCGAAAATGTCGGCGGCAGGATCTTCCACGCCGTGTTCGCGCGGCTGAACAACTTCGGCCGGCTGGCCTTCTGCGGCGCCATCTCGGAGTACCAGGACGCCGAGCCGATCGCCGGGCCGCCCAAGATGTTCACCATTGTGCAGCGCCGCCTCACGATCCAGGGCTTCATCATTTCCGACCACGCAGCCCTCATGGGCGACTTCGTGACCGAAGTCGGCGGCCTCCTGAAGGCCGGCAAGCTCAGGAGCCGCGAGACCGTGGTCGACGGCCTCGCCCGGGCCCCGCAGGCCTTCATGGGCCTGCTCAGGGGCGAGAACTTCGGGAAGCTTGTGGTGAAAGTGGGCTAGCCGCCCACTTTCAGATCACTTGGTGAGGCAGATCACTTGGTGAGGCGCAGCGCCGCGAAGCGCGGATCGCCCTGGCGCTCGACGAACAGCAGCACCGATTTCTTCTTCTGCTGCTGCAGCTTGCCCACGATGTCGCTCACTTCCTGCGGCGTGGTGACCGGCTTCTGGTCGACCTCGAGGACGACGTCGCCGGGCTGGAGCTGCTTCTCGGCCGCCGGGCTGTTGGGCGCCACCTTGGTGATGACCACGCCCTTGACCTGGTCGGACAGGCCGTACTTCTCGCGCAGCTGATCGGTGGCCTTCTGCAGGGTCAGGCCGAGCTGCTCGACGCTCGAGGCGACCGGCTGATCGGGCTCGGGCTGCTTCTTGCCGTCGCCGCCCTTCTGGGCCGATGCGTTCTGCTTCTCGGCTTCTTCCTGCTCGCCGACGCGCAGCTTCAGCGCCACTTCCTTGCCGCCGTCGCT
>JACPVT010000148.1 GCA_016191685.1 Rhodospirillales bacterium
ATCAGGTGATCCTCGAGGCCGATCCTAAATATGCCGACGCCAACGACATCCTGCGGCGCATGCAGGTGCGTACGCCCAGCGGTGGCCTGGTGCCGCTCGACACGCTGGCCAAGCGCATCGACCGGCCGACGTCGCTCACCGTCAATCACATCGCCCAGCTTCCCTCGGTGATCATCTCATTCAACCTGGCGCCCGGCGTCGCGCTGGGCGAGGCGGTCCGCGACATCCAGGCGGCGGCGGCCGAGATCGGCCTGCCCGCCGGCATCGCCACCAGCTTCGAGGGCAGCGCCCAGGTCTTCCAGCAGGCGGTGGCCAACCAGGGCCTGCTGCTGTTTGCCGCCGTGCTGGTGATCTACATCATCCTCGGCATCCTCTACGAGAACTTCATCCACCCGCTCACCATCCTGTCCGGCCTGCCGTCGGCCGGCATCGGCGCGCTGGCGACACTGATGCTGTTCGGCATGGATCTCAGCGTCATTGCCATGATCGGCGTCGTCATGCTGATCGGCATCGTGAAGAAGAACGCCATCATGATGGTCGATTTCGCGATCGAGCGGCGCGCGCAGGGCGCCTCGGCCGAGGCCGCCATCGTCGAGGCCGCGCAGCTGCGCTTCCGCCCCATCATGATGACGACCGTATGCGCTCTGCTCGGTGCGCTTCCGATCGCGCTCGGCAGCGGCGCCGGCGCCGAACTGCGCCAGCCGCTCGGCGTGACCGTGGTCGGCGGCCTGCTGGTGTCGCAGCTTCTGACGCTGTTCATCACGCCGGTGGTCTACATCTGGTTCGACCGCCTGACCGGGATGCGCTTCAGTCCGGGCTGGGCCAGGCGCTGGCGCACCAAGGGACGCGTGCCGGCCGCGCCTGCCGAGTAACATCCTCCGTAGAGAGAGTTGACGAAATGACCGACGACATTGGCGCGTTCGTGCCGGGCCCGCGCGTGCGTATCGAGGGCCGGCCCGGCGGGCCGCTCGGCGGTCTCACCTTCGCCGCCAAGGATCTGTTCGACGTCGCCGGCGTCGTGACCGGCGGCGGCAATCACGACTGGCCGACCGGCCGTGCGGTGCCCGCCAGGCATTCGTGGGCGGTGCAGACGCTCCTTGATGCCGGCGCCACGCTGATCGGCAAGACGATCACCGACGAGGTGTCGCTCGGCATCCTGGGCGAGAACGCCTTCGACGGCACGCCGATCAACGTCCGCTCACCCGGTCGCGTGCCCGGCGGTTCGTCGTCGGGTTCGGCGGCCGCGGTCGCCGCCGGCATCTGCGACACCGCGCTCGGCACCGACACCGGCGGCTCGGTGCGGGTGCCGGCGAGTTTCTGCGGCCTCCATGGCATCCGCCCGACGCACGGGCGGATCGACGTCACCGGCATGCTGCCCCAGGCGCCGACCTCGGACACCACGGGCTGGTTCACCCGCGACGCCGAAACCTTCGCCAGGGTGTCGTCGGTGA
>JACPVT010000149.1 GCA_016191685.1 Rhodospirillales bacterium
ATCATTTTTCGTAAATAATAAATATAAAATTAAAACAACAAAAAATAATACCGGGTAGTCCGGAACGGCCAAAATATCTTTAAATCAAGAATTAAAAAAAAAATGAAATAAATCGAGCTGTCTTAAAATAATAGCACATGAAGGCCAATGCCCATTTTGGCAAGATCGTCCTGGTCGTCTGATGCCCAAAGGCAGGTCCGCATGAGCAAGTCCATCAACCACCTCGCCACCGCCGACGGCCTGTTCTTCGGCAAGGGAGCACTCGACCAGCGCAAGACTGCGAAGATGGTCGACGAGGCGCTGGCCGGCACCGACGATGGCGAGCTGTTCCTGGAATATGTCCAGAGCGAGAGCCTGTCGTTCGACGACGGCAAGCTGAAGAGCGCCTCGTTCGACACCACCCAGGGCTTCGGCCTGCGTGCCGTGGCGGGCGACTCGACGGGCTTCGCCCATGCCTCGGCGCTCGACGAACAGGCGCTGAAGCGCGCGGCTGCGACGGTCAAGGCGGTCCGCGGCGGCCGTTCGGTCAAGGCCGATGAATCGCCGCGCGGCACCAACCGGCTGCTCTATGCCGACGACAATCCGATCGACGGCGAGGCCTTTGCCCGGAAGGTGGCGCTGCTTGAGGAGATCGACGCCTATGTGCGCGGCAAGGAGCCCAAGGCGCGCCAGGTCTCGATCTCGCTCTCCGGATCGTGGCAGGTGGTCGAGATCATCCGCGCCGGCGGCTGGCGCGCCGCCGACGTGCGGCCGCTGGTGCGGCTGAACGTCAGCGTCGTCTGCGGCGACGGCACGCGCATGGAAGCCGGCAGCACCGGCAGCGGCCGACGCGCCGCCTACGGCGACATCTTCAAGCCCAAATACTGGAAGCGCGAGGCCGACGAGGCGATCCGCCAGGCCCTGGTCAATCTCGAGTCGGTCGACACGCCGGCCGGCGAGATGCCGGTCGTGCTGGGCGCCGGCTGGTCGGGCGTGCTGTGGCACGAAGCCGTCGGCCATGGTCTCGAAGGCGACTTCCACCGCAAGAAGACCTCGGTATTCAGCCACATGATGGGCGACATGATCGCCTCGCCCGGCGTCACCGTGGTCGACGACGGCACGCTCAGCGACCGCCGCGGCTCGCTTACCATCGACGACGAAGGCACGCCCACCCAGCGCAACGTGCTGATCGAGAACGGCCGCCTGGTCGGGCTGATGCAGGACCGCCAGAACGCCCGGCTGATGGGCGTGAAGCCGACCGGCAACGGCCGCCGCCAGAGTCACGCCCATGCGCCGATGCCGCGCATGACCAACACCTTCATGCTGGGCGGGACCGCGGATCCCAAGGAAATCATCGCCTCGGTGAAGAAGGGCCTCTACGCCGCCAACTTCGGCGGCGGCCAGGTCGACATCGTCTCGGGCAAGTTCGTGTTCAGCTGCACCGAGGCCTACCTGATCGAGAACGGCAAGCTCGGCGCGCCCGTGAAGGGTGCCACCCTGATCGGCGCCGGCTCGGAGGCACTGACCAAGGTCGGCATGGTCGGCAACGACATGTCGCTCGATCCGGGCATCGGCACCTGCGGCAAGGACGGCCAGGGCGTGCCGGTCGGCGTCGGCCAGCCGACACTGCGCATCGACGCGCTCACCGTCGGCGGTACCGCGACGTAGAGCGCTGTCACTCGACCTTGGCCGGCGGCTTGGCGTAGTCCGCGTCGCTCACCGGCTCGAACCATCTCGTGGCCTCGCCCTTGTCGTTGGTCTCCGACATGGCGAGATGGCACATCATCGAGTCCGGCGCCGAACCGTGCCAGTGGCGCGCGTTGGGCGGGATCACGACCGTATCGCCCGGCAAGATCGCCTGCACCGGCTCGCCCTCGAGCTGGTAGCGGCCGACACCCGACAGCACATAGAGGACCTGGCCGACGGCGTGCTTGTGCCAGTTGGTGCGTCCGCCCGGCATGAACGTCACGCGCGAGGCGCGCAGTCGCGACGGCTGCTCGGGCGCGTACACCGGATCGGACAGGACGGCGCCGACGAAGTTTTTCGCTTCGGCCTTGGTGGTCGGGCGGGACGCGGCCCGCATGATTCTTGAGCGCATGATGATTCCTCGCTCTGTCGCGTGGGAAATCCAAGTCTAACAACTACTGACGCGTCTCCGCCAGCCGCAGCGATTCCAAAAAGCGTGTCGCGGCGCTCATCGACTTCATGTCGCCCTTGGTCGTGACCAGCAGCCGATAGAGCCGGTCCTTCACGATGTAGGTGCGCATCATCACCCGCGAGCCGTTGGTGTCCTCGATGTCGAGAGCATAGCCATCCCAGCCCTGCAGGGTGACCGGCTCGTCCAGTACGTACTTGAAGCGAGCCCGCGGAAACGCCTTCTCGGCCTCGCCCCGGCCGAGGTCGCGGGCCATCACCTTGGTGTCGCGGCTGGAGAACCAGGCCGGCTCGTAGTCGACATAGTCGAAATCGAACAACTCGTCGTCGCGCTTGGAGGCCCAGGCAACGCGCTCGCCGGCGTGGCCCTTCTCCTTTTCGGCAGCCGTCGTCTTGGTGGCCGGTGCCGGCATTTCCAGCCGGAACCTGAGATCGCTGCCCACCACGGTCTGCCAGTCCGCAGGCTGCGCCTGCGCGGCCATAGGTGCTGTCAGCAGCGACAAGACGACGAGACGACGCCTTATGACGCCGGGATTCATGCCGGGGGCACGAGATCTTTGCGGCCCGACCAGTCCCAGGCGAGGCCGGTGCGCGAGATGCCGAGCAGCAGACCGTGCAATTCCTTGGGATGCACCCAACCGCCGTCGGGATCGGTGACCGGGTCGGCACCGCGCGGCGTGTAGCGGGCGTTGGCATCGAGCAGGCGCTGGCGCACTGCCGGCCAATCGTGGACCTCGACGTAGCACATGTAGAGCGAGTCGCCGTGCTTGTGGGCGTAGCGGCCCATGGCCTGCACGTTGTCGGTGACCTGGCTGAGCTCGATGCGGTCGAGCCGGTTGGGCGGGTCGAACAGGGTGAGGGTGCCGACATAGCCGAAGCGTTCGCTGCCGATCTCGCTGAAGCGGGCCGGGTCGAGGCCGAACAGACCGGCGTAGACAGCGGCGACGCGGCGCCAGTCGCTCAGCAGCGTGTTGGTCGTCTCGTAGAGGAACGATACCGGCCCGACGCGCGGCCGATAAGTGCTTTCGGAAATCACGATCGGCAGCCCGAAGGTGGCGTCGTTGCCGAGATAGAGCTGCTCGGCGTCCCGGTCATAGGCAACGCCCAGCCCCTCCCAGCGCCTGGCCATGCTGTCGAGGTCGGCAGTGCAGTAGCCCGCCGTCATCAGCCCCTCGCCGCGCCGGGCGAGGAAATCCTGGACGAGGCCCGTGCCGTCGGGCTCGCAGAGCTCGAATTCGCTTTCGCCGACGGCCAGGATCGTCCGCCTGGCGGCGAGATGGCGGCTATGGTCGCGGCGTGCGACTTCGCAGCCAAGCAATTGGCCATAACGCTCTGCCGCCTTGGCGGCGTCGTGGACGGCAATCTGGACGCGATCGCAACGGTCGAGCATGGGCCGAGACTACCTCAGTAGGAGTAGTCGCGGAACAGCGGCGCGAACGCCCCCTTCCATTCACCCTGCCATTTCGCCAGCAGTTCGTCGGCCGGCGCCAAACCGCTGTCGACGGTGCGGTCGAGTGGAAAAAGATGGATGGTCTCGTCATTGCCTCGATCGTCGAGACATCGGCGCGCCCTCAGTCCGGCATGGGCGATCGCCACGACCTCGCGGGCAAGCTCGTTTAGCGGCCGGCCGCGGAACATCGTACCGAGCCCGGTCTTGGGCGTCTCGGCGCGCAGGAAATCGTGATCCGCGGCCGTCCAGCCCTTGACCAGATCCCAGGCGGCATCGAGCGCGCCCTGGTCGTAGAGCAGGCCGACCCACAGGGCCGGCAAGGCATTCAGCGCCGCCCACGGACCCGAATCGGCGCCGCGCATTTCAAGGTAGCGCTTCAGCCGCACTTCGGGGAAGGCGGTGGTGACGTGATCGGCCCAGTCGTTGACGGTCGGCAGTTCGCCCGGCCGCGCCGGCAGCTTGCCCTTCAGGAAGTCGCGGAAGCTCTGGCCGGAGGCATCGAGATACTTGCCGTCGCGATAAACGAAGTACATCGGCACATCGAGCATGTAGTCGACATAGCGCTCGAAGCCGAAGCCCGGTTCGAAGACGAACGGCAGCACGCCGCAGCGATCGGGGTCGGTATCCGTCCAGATGTGGCTGCGATAGCTCTTGAAGCCCACCGCCTTGCCCTCGACGAAGGGCGAGTTGGCGAACAGCGCCGTGGCCACCGGCTGCAGCGCCAGCGACACCCGGAACTTCTTCACCATGTCGGCTTCCGACTCGAAGTCGAGATTGGTCTGCACCGTACAGGTGCGCAGCATCATGTCGAGACCGAGCTTGCCCTTCTTGGGCATGTACTCGCGCATGATCTTGTAGCGCCCTTTGGGCATCCAGTGGACGTCCTCGCGCTTCCACTGCGGGGCAAAGCCGAGACCGATGAAGCCGGCGCCGATCTCGCCCGCGACCTCGCCGACCTCGCGCAGGTGTTGCGAATTCTCGGCCGCCGTCTCGTGCAGCGTCTCGAGCGGTGCGCCCGACAGCTCGAACTGGCCGCCCGGCTCCAAGGTGATGCTGGCCTTGTCGCGCAACAGCGCGATCGGATTGTTGCCCTCGACAACCGGCTCCCAGCCGAAGCGCGTCAGACCTTCCAGCAAGGCGCGGATGCCGTCGGGCCCTTCGTAGGCCAGCGGCTTCAAGGTCGCCTTGTGGTAACCGAACTTCTCGTGCTCGGTGCCCATGCGCCAGGCGGCGCGTGGCTTGTTGCCGGCAACGAAGTACTCGATCAGCTGCCGCCGATTCTCGATCGGCGCGCCGCCGCCCGACGGTGGTGCGGACATGCGTTGTCGACTCCCTGGTCGCCCGCGGCCTTCTGGGGGCCGGGAGCGGCGCGGCCGCATGAGGTATTCTCATGCGAGCACGCGGCTGGTTCATGATGTTCAGGTTCCCGTCTCCCATGCCGACGGGGGCGAGCGCAAGCGGTCAGACGGTAACCTTGGATGTGCGATAATCAGCGGGCAGACGGGGTGTCGGCTGTCGCCAGTCGCCGACCAGCGCCTGCCAGCAGGCGAGCGCCGCCAGGGCAGCGGTATCGGCCCTGAGGATGCGCGGACCGAGGCCGACAGCCATGACATCTCTCATGCGACGAAAGGCGGCAAGCTCCTCTGCGGCGAAGCCGCCTTCGGGTCCCACCACCACCGCCCACGGCGCCGCACGGGCCGCGTCATCGAGACTGGCGAGCGCCTCGGCGATCGGCGGACCACCGCCGGTTTCGTCGCACATCAACAGACGTCTTCCCTCCGGCCATTGGCCGAGCAGTCGCGCGAGATCGACCGGCGCGCGCACCTCGGGCACGGAGAGCCGCTCGGTCTGTTCGGCCGCTTCGATCGCATTGGCACGCAGCCGCTCGACGTTCACCCGCTCGACGGCGGTGTGGCGCGTGAGCACCGGCTGCAGCACCGAAGCTCCAAGTTCGGTCGCCTTCTCGGCAATGTAGTCGATGCGCGCGCGCTTGACCGGTGCGAAGCAAAGCCACACGTCGGGCTCGACCGCCTGCGCTCGGGTACCCGCGCCGACCTCGGCCACCGCCGACTTCCTGCCGCGGCCGGCCAGCGTCGCCTGCCATTCGCCGTCACGGCCGTTGAACAGCAGCAGCGGCGCACCGTCGGGACGCCGCATGACGTGGCGCAGATAGTGGACCTGTGCCTCGCTGAGCGGCGCCTCGATCCCGGCTGCGAGGTCGGCTTCAACGAAGAGCCGCGATAGGCTCATGGAGTTCCCTCATGGATCATTGGGCTGCATGGTTGCATGATGCCGCCATGACCGCCGATGGAACAACCGGCTTTACCGACATCAACCGCCAGCATTGGTCGCTGCGCTACCTGCCGCCGTGGGCCCGGCCCTACGGCCGGCTGTCGCGCTGGGACCGGCCGATCGGCACCTGGCTGCTGCTGTTTCCCTGCTGGTGGTCGCTCACTTTGGGCCTGGCACCACAATGGGGCCGTCTGGCCGGCTGGATGGCGCTGTTTGCATTGGGCGCACTTGCCATGCGCGGAGCCGGCTGCACCTGGAACGACATCGTCGACCGCAAGATCGACGCCCAGGTCGAGCGCACGCGCACGCGGCCGCTGCCGGCGGGCGAGGTGACGCTGCGCAACGCCCTCATCTGGACGGTCCTGCAATCGCTGGTGGGCGTCGCCATCCTCTTCAAGCTGAACAAGTTCGCGGGCGGCGTGGCGTTGGCCTCCCTGGTCCTGGTCGCGATCTACCCGACGATGAAGCGCCTCACCTCGTGGCCGCAAGTCGTGCTCGGCCTCGCCTTCAACTGGGGAGCGCTGGTGGGCTTCGCCGCCGTCACCGGCGAACTCTCGTGGGCCACGGTCGCGCTCTATGCCGGCGGCGTCGCCTGGACGATGGTCTATGACACGATCTATGCCATGCAGGACCAGCGCGACGACGCCGTCATCGGCGTGCGCTCGACGGCCCGGCGCTTTGCAGCCGCTCCCCGGCGCTGGCTCGCACTGTTCGCGGTGCTGGCCTTGGGTGCCTGGGCGCTGGCCGGCCATCTCGCGACCCTCAATCCACTCTATTTTGCGATCCTGGCCGCCGTTGGCCTGCACTTCGTCTGGCAGATCATGTTTCTTCGACAGAATGACCCGGCCGACTGCCAGTCCAAGTTCAAGGCCAATGCCCTGGTCGGTTGGCTGCTGCTGGCCGCCATCGCCGCCGGCCACCTGACCTTGCGCTGATGGCGCGCCTCCCGGTCGATCCCGAGGCCTTTATCCGTACCAACACCGCGCTCGAGGCGCCGGCCATGGTGCCGGAATTCAAGCTGTGGCTCGCCACCGAGTACGTGCCGATCTGGCAGGCGACCGAATCATGGCTGGAGGAGCAGAACGTCGACCCGCCCTACTGGGCCTTCTGCTGGCCAGGCGGCCAGGCGATCGCCCGTTATCTGCTCGACAATCCCGAGCAGGTGCGTGGCAAGCGCGTGATCGATTTCGCCACCGGCTCCGGCGTGTCGTCCATGGCCGCGGCCCGCGCCGGCGCCGCCTCCGTGATCGCCAACGACATTGACGCGCTGTCTCTGGTGGCGGCGCGTCTCAACGGCGAGGCCAACGACGTTGCCTTCGACGTCAGTGCCGAAGACTGGCTGGCCGGGCCTGATGGTGTCCCTGATGCCGACGTGGTGATTGCGGGCGACGTCTGTTACGAGCGCGAGATGTCGGCGCGCGCGCTTGCCTGGTTGCGCGGCCACGCGAGGCTCGGCCGCCTGGTGCTGCTGGGCGACCCCGGCCGCAACTACTTCAGTGCCCAGGGACTCGAGGAGCTTGCCCGCTACGACATCCCGACCTCGCTCCAGCTCGAGAACCGCGGCATGCGCGAGACGGTCGTATGGCGCGTTCTGCCTCATCCCTAGGCAACTTTCAAAATTCCTTCACTGTTCTTTCACATAGTATTGGGCTACACGGCCGCGGCATGCCGCCAAAGACACCGAAATCCACTATCAAAGCCGCCGACTTCGCCAGCCTCTACGAGGGCTTCAACGCCCCCGTCTCGCGCTTCGATTGCGGCCGCAAGTGCGCCCCGTTGAACGGCGGCGAACCGGTCTGCTGTTCGACCCAGAATGCCGTGCCGGTGGTCCACAAGGTCGAGTTCGACCTCTTGAAGACTCGCACCGACCTATGGTCGAAGTTCAAGCCCTATGATTACGCCACCAAGCAGATCGTGGCCGAACTCACCAGCGACTGCATGGCCATCCACTGCAAGGGCGCCAGGCACTGCGAGCGCGACAACCGCACCATCGCCTGCCGCGGTTTTCCCTTCTATCCCTACATCACGCGCGAACGGCAATTCGTCGGCGTCGGTACCTATTGGGTGTTCGAGGATCGCTGCTGGATGATGTCGAACCTCGAGATCGTCGATGCCAAGTTCGTCAGGGAGTTCATCGCCACCTACGAGGCGCTGTTCATCAAGGACGCGAGCGAGTTCGCCACCTACGTCGATTTCTCCGCCACGGCGCGGCGCGTCTACTCGCGCTGGAAGCGCGAGATCCCGCTGCTCGGCCGCAACGGCGAGCTGCTGATCGTGGCCCCCTCGACCGGCGAGATCCGGCCCGGCCGCAAGAAGGACTTTCCCAAGGCAAAGCCCTTCACCTCCGAAAGGGAGTATCGTGAGGCGGTGAAGGAAGCTGGCGGCGAGGTGCCCAAGGAGGGCCTTCGTCCAAGCTGATCCCGCGCCGCCTGACAATAGGTCGTTGTGCCCTCTCCAAGCCGCCGTCCTTTGAACCGTCGTCGTCTCGCCTGGATACTTCTGTTTCTGTCGCCGGCCTTCTTCGGCGTAAACATGCTGATGGCGCGCTACGCCACTTTCGTGCCGCCCAATGCGCTGGCGCTCGGCCGTTGGCTACTGGTGGCTATACTACTGCTTCCCTTCGTCTGGCCCCGCCTCGTCCAACACCGTCATGCGCTCGCCCGCGAATGGCCCGATCTGCTGATGCTGGGCGCGATCGGCATGTGGATCTGCGGCGCCTGGGTCTATATCGGCGGCCGCACGACCCCTGCCCTCAACATCGGCCTGATCTATGCCGCCTCGCCGATCCTGGTCGTGGCGTTGGGCCGCCTGCTCTATCGCGAGCGGCTGACTGTGGCCCGCATCGCCGGCATCGTGCTGTGCCTGGCCGGCGTCGCCGCGGTCTTCGCCAAGGGCAGGTTCGACAATCTGCTCTCCGTCCACTTCACCGAGGGCGATCTCTGGATTGCCGCGGCCTCGGCCTGCTGGGGCCTCTATTCGGTGCTGCTGAAGCACCGGCCGAGTGCACTCGATCCGCTGACCAGGCTTTGCGCCATTTCAATCGCGGGGTCGCTGGTGCTGCTGCCGTTCGCGATCGGCGAGGCCGCCCTCTGGCATGGTCCCGACTTCGCCGACTGGCGAATCTGGGCCGTCTGGATCGTGCTCGCCATCGTCCCCGGTGTCGGCGCCTACGGCGCTTTCGGCTTCTGCATCCGCGAGCTCGGCCCCTCGGTCACCAGCGTCTCGATGTATCTCGGGCCGCTCTATGTCGGCCTGATGGCCTGGGCGACCCTTGGCGAAGCGCCGCAGTGGTACCATCTGATCGGAACGCTGCTGGTGCTGCCCGGCCTGTTCCTGGCCACGCGCCCGCCTGCTAAAGGAGCCTGACATGCGCGCCCTGCTCGCCGCGTTGTTGTTGTTGTTCCCGTCACTTGCCGCCGCCGAGCAGATCGGCTCGGTCGGCTACCGTTTCAAGTGGCTGGGCCCCAACGACAAGATTTCCGTCGAAGCATTCGACGACCCCGACGTGGCGGGCGTCACTTGCTACATCTCGCGCGCCCGCACCGGCGGCATCAAGGGGGCGCTGGGCCTGGCCGAGGACCCGTCCGACGCTTCGATCGCCTGCCGCCAGGTCGGCCCGATCGACGTATCCAGGCTCGACGGGATCAAGAGCCCGCACGAAGTCTTCAGTGAGCGCGCCTCGCTGATCTTCAAGACCACCCAGGTCGTGCGCTTCTGGGACGCCAGGCGGCGCGTCCTGGTCTATCTCAGCTACACCGACCGCATCATCGAGGGCAGCCCCAAGAATTCGATCAGCGTCGTGCCGGTCGGGCTGCACTAGCGGTAGAGGAACGTTCCCAGCAAGACCCAGCGCGCCGCCGCCACCGTGCCGACCAGCGGCGTGGTGTAGTGCCAGAATGGCAGGCGATAGGCCGTCACCGCCGCCGGCTTGGCCACCGAGACGATCTCGCTGAAGTGGCCGGCGCGGCTATAAACCAGCCACTGGTGCGCCACCGCGGGCGAAGCGAGGCTCAAGTGCAGGTCGATGTAGCCGCCCTTCGCATCCTTGTTCTCGGGATGGTGGTCGTTGTGCGGGCCGGCATAGTCGCCCGGCCCGTAGCGCAGCACTTGCAGGCCCCAGCCCGACGCCAGCTTGCGGCCGGCCAGGGCCTCGGCGAAGGCGCGGAAACTCTGGGACCGCATCATCCGCACCAGCCCGAGCTTTTCGGCCGGCTTCACGCCGGGCTCGCGCCGGCTTTCGAAATAGATGGTGCGGGCGCGGCTGGTCTTGGGCAGGCGCTCGCCATAGTCGTGGCGCATGCTCCAGATGCTTTCCGGCGGGATCGGCTTCTCGATCACCTCGAGCTTGTCGGCAAGACTCTCCTCGAGCGCGCGACGCAGCCGCGTGGCCTTGGTCTTGTCGAGGAGATCGTCCGCAGCGATGAAGCGCGTGCGCGGCTGGGCGAGCGCCCCGCACAAGGGATGCGTGCCCGCCAGCACCCGCCGGCCGGCCCGGCTCAGCAGGTCTTCGAATTCGGCCGGAATCGCCGAAGGTATGGCGTTTGATCTCATGCCCCCGGCACTCTAAACGACAACCCCAGGATGCCATACGCCTCGCTTCGCGATTTCATCGACCGGCTGGAAAAGACCGGCCGCCTCGTGCGCGTGAAGGCGCCCGTCTCGCCCGTCCTTGAAATGACGGAAATCCAGACGCGGCTGCTGGCCGAGCAGGGCCCGGCCGTTCTGTTCGAGAATGTCGTCGGGCCAGATGGGCAGCCGATGGACATCCCGGTGCTGGTCAATCTCTTCGGCACGGTCGAGCGCGTAGCCTGGGGCATGGACCGCGAGCCCGGCCAGCTCCGCGCCGTGGGCGAGACGCTGGCTTTCCTGCGCCAGCCGGAACCGCCCGGTGGCTGGCGCGAGGCGCTCGACATGCTGCCGATGGTGCGCACCGTCATGGCGATGAAGCCCAAGACGGTGAGTTCGGCGCCCTGCCAGGAAGTGGTGCTTCAGGGCGACGACATCGACCTCGGCAAGCTGCCCATCCAGACCTGCTGGCCCGGCGAGCCCGCGCCGCTGATCACCTGGCCGCTGATCGTGACGCAAGGCCCAAACCCCAAAGGCGACAAGCAGGACAGCTACAACCTCGGCATCTATCGCCTGCAGGTGATCGGCAAGAACACCACCCTGATGCGCTGGCTGAAGCATCGCGGCGGCGCGCAGCATCACCAGCGCTGGAAGGGTGCCGGCAAGCGCGAGCCGCTGCCGGTGGCGGCCGTCATCGGCGCCGATCCCGGCACCATCCTGGCCGCCGTCACGCCGGTGCCCGACACGCTGTCGGAATATCAGTTCGCCGGGCTCCTCAGGGGCAAGAAGGTCGAGCTGGTCGACTGCAAGACCGTGCCACTGAAAGTGCCGGCCGAGGCCGAGATCGTGCTCGAGGGCCATGTCAGCCTCGACGACTACGGCGACGAGGGTCCCTACGGCGACCACACCGGCTACTACAACAGCGTCGAGAAGTTCCCGGTGTTCACCATCAGCGCGATCACCATGCGCAAAAAGCCGATCTATCTCTCGACATTTACGGGCCGGCCGCCCGATGAACCTTCTGTTCTCGGCGAAGCGCTGAACGAGGTGTTCATCCCCCTCTTCCAGCAGCAGTTCCCCGAGATCGTGGATTTCTGGCTACCGCCCGAGGGCTGCAGCTATCGCATCGCCGTGGTCTCGATGAAGAAGGCCTACGCCGGCCACGCCAAGCGCGTGATGATGGGCGTGTGGAGCTATCTGCGGCAGTTCATGTACACCAAATGGGTGATCGTGGTGGACGCCGACATCGATGCGCGCGATTGGAAGCAGGTGATGTGGGCGCTCAGCACGCGCATGGACCCGGCGCGCGACATCACCGTGATCGAGAACACGCCGATCGACTATCTCGACTTCGCGAGCCCGGTGTCGGGCCTCGGCTCGAAGGTCGGCCTCGACGCCACCGACAAATTCCACGGCGAAACAAATCGCGAATGGGGCCGGCAGATCAAGATGGATCAGGCCGTCGTCGACAAGGTCGACGCGATGTGGGGCGAGCTGGGGCTGCCGGGGACGGGCAAGAAGATCTGGCGCTGAAGCGCACGTTGTCATCCCGAGCGCAGCGAGGGATCCATTTCAATAAGTGGTAGTCTGCTGGTTAGCTCCGCATCCCCGGCAATACCTGCTCCGCGACAAGCCGCTTGCTCACCGCCGCATCCTCGGCCGAGGCGCCGCGCGTGCCGCCGCTGATCGCTACCTTGTCGAGGCCGAGCGCCTTGAGCGCGCGCAGGCGTTCGATGCAGCGCTCGGGCGAACCGACGATGGCGAAGCGGTCGACGAAATCGTCGGTGAGCGTGCCGGCCTGGCGGGAGTCGCCGCGCGTGTGGGCTTTCATGTCGTAGTTGCTGCGCAGTTTCTCCAGCACGTCGCGATCGCCGGACGAGACCGGCCCGCTGGCCTTGCCGTGCATCACCGAGAAGCGCGCGAAGGTCGTGAGGCCGCCGCGCACCAGGCCGCGCGCCGCGCCCACGTCGCTGTGGCAGCCCAGGTTCACATAGGCGCCGAAGGCGATGCCGTCGGGATCGAGGCCGGCGTCCCGGCGAGTCTTCTTCGCCAACGCAATGCCCCAGGCCAGACGCTCGACGTCGGCACCGAGGGTGAACATCACCCGCTCGGCGTGCAGCGCCGACAAGGCGATCACCTTGGGGCCGCTGGCCGCAACCTCGACCGGGACTTTGGCGCCGCCCCTGAGGCCATCGGCGATCCAGCCGATGCGGCTCGACGGCGGCGCGTCGTGCAGATGCAGTCCCGACAAAAGCGGCGCCACCTCGTGTGGGATATCGATCTCCTCGAAGCTCACCGCCTCGCCGCGAAGGTAGGTCTGAAGCTGCCGCAAGTAACGCTCGAACTGGGCGAGGCGCGCCGGCGCCCGGCCGAGATGGGCGAGCGCCGAGTCGCCCCGGCCGATGCCGAGCACGGCGCGGCCGTTCGAGATGCGATCGACGCTGGCGATCGACGTCGCGGTCGCCGCCGCGTGGCGGGTGACCGAGTTGGTGACGCCGGTGCCGAGGCCGATCCGCGTGGTGGCGGTCGCCGCCAGGCCGAGCGAGACATAGGGATCGCCGGAGAGATTCTGCGAATCGACCACCAGCATGCCGTCCCAACCGGCCGCCTCGATCTCCTGCGCAGTGCGCGCCGCGCCGCGCGCCGAGGCGACGGTCGTCGTCCAGAGTTCCATTTTTGCTTCTCCGGCCGACTGGCGGTCAGTACCGCATGGTGACCTTGTTGCCCGCGGTCGTCAGCGGCTTGAAGCCCAGGCGCTCATAAAGCCGCTGCGCCGGATTGTTGGTCATCACTTCCAGGACGAGATCCTTGCGCTTGCGGTCGGCCCGCTCCTTCATCCAGACGAGGAAGGCGCTGCCCAGGCCGCGATTGCGCATCGGAGCCGCCAGATAAAGATGGCGGAGCTGCACGGCGTTACGCGTTTCCTCGACCTGCAACCAGCCGGCATCGGCGTTTTCGACCCGCAGGATCGACGCCCCGGCGTGCCCGACGGCCCGTTCGACCAGCTGCCACTGTGCCACCTCGTTCCATTGCGTCAGCGCCTCGGTCAGCGGTTGCATCGCCTCGCGATAGATTGGCCAGCAGAAGGCCAGATCGGACGGGCTTGAGGGGCGCAGTTCGAAAGCGAGAGGCATGGTCCGCATCCGGCCACAAGGCCGGGCGCGGCGCAACGCACAGCTGCTCTCTATTGTTGCCCCGCCCTTTGATGTAAACTCCCTTAACATGAGCTGGAAACGCCGCGCCGAACGCGCCTACCACCACGGCAACCTGCGCGAGGCGCTGATCCAGGCGGCGCGCGAGTTGATCAAGGAAAAGGGCCCCGGCGGCTTCACCTTCGCCGATGCGGCGCGGTCGGCCGGCGTCAGCCCGGCGGCACCCTACCGCCACTTCCGCGACCGCGAGGCGCTGCTGGCCGACGTGGCGCGCGAGGGCTTCCAGCGCTTCGAGGCGATGCTCGCCACCGGCTGGAACGGCGGCAAGCCCGACTCGCGGACCGCCTTCAGCAATGTCGGTAAGGCCTACCTCGCCTTCGCCCGTGCCGAGCCCGCCTACTATGCCGCGATGTTCGAATCGGGCCTGCCGCCCGACCTCAGTCCCGACCTGCGCGCCGCCGCCGACCGCGCCTTCGCTGTGTTGCGCACCGCGGCGGATGCGCTGGTGACGCAGCTGCCGGCCGGCAAACGCCCGCCCGCCCTGATGATGAGCCTGCACATCTGGTCGATGGCCCACGGCATCGCCTCACTGTTCGGGCGCGGCGACGCCGGGCGCCGGACGCTGCCCATGACGGCCGAGGAGCTGCTCGAGTCTGAGATGCTTATTTACCTGCAGGGGCTCGGGTTTTCCCAAAACGCCTGAGGGGGGGCCTTGACTCTCCGGGCGGGAATGCCCAATGTAAATGTCGTTAACATTTACATCGTTAACACCAGCAAAGGGGGGCTCCGCATGGGCCTGATCGAAAAAATCGACGACATCGGCAAGCCGGCCTGGATCGCCCTGATGGTCCTGAGCTTCATCCTGTTCTGGCCGATCGGCGTCGCCCTTCTCGTTTACCTCAAATGGAGTGGACGCATGTTTTGCTCGAAGCGCTATGGCCACTGGCATACGCCGGACGGCCGCGACGCCCGCGAAGAGTTCCGCGCCTGGCGACGCCGTCATCGCTGGGGCCGCGACGCCGGCCCGAGCGGCAATGTCGCCTTCGACGAGTATCGCGAGGAGACGCTGCGCAAGCTCGATGAGGAGCAGCGCGAGTTCCGCGATTTCCTCGACCGGCTGCGCGCCGCCAAGGACCGCGCCGAGTTCGACGACTTCATGGCCGAGCGGCGCAATCGCCCGGTCACCGAACCGCCGCCGGCCGCGCCCCCCACGGCCTGATACCGGCTCCCTCGCCCGGTCCGGCACCGCCCGCAACGCCCCCGCGTTGCGGGCGGTTTCGCGTCAGTAGGTGAGCTTCATGGGCAGGCGGAGATCGACCGCCCGTTGGGCTGCCTCCACCATCGCCGCGAAGCCATAGCGGGCGCGCGCCTCAAGCGAGGCATCATCGGACGGCGGCTTGCGCCGCCATCCCGCCACCGTGCCGTCGCCGGCCTTCCAGGTCGCACCGTTGAGGTCCGCGAGCTGGCGCCGCAACGTCGGCGAAGAACCGATGACGACCCGGTGCCCGTCGACATCCACGCCATCGAAAGTGAACGGGAAAGAGTTGGGCAGCCACAGCTCGACATGGCGCACGAGATGGGAGTAGCGCGAACGGAAGCCATCAGCGTTGCTGCGCGCAAGCGCCAAGTCGTTCTCCCACTCATCGGACAGGGTATCGGGCCGGCGGAGCGACGGATGCTCGGCGTAGGCTGCCCACAGCACCAGCGCGGCCAACCCGTCCCATCCCGGCTGGCCCGTGAAGTGCGGCGCCCCGGGCGTTTCGTCCCAGTCGAGAGGGACAGGAATATTGTCACCCAGAAAACCGCTCAAGGCCGTGCGCCACGCCAGGACGGCCGCGTGGATACGCTCGGGATCCTTTACGTGATCCTTCGCCGCGTCAGCGTGTGCGATCCGGTAGCCCGCGCCGGCGTAATAGTGCGCGAGCGACCCGACATAAACGTCGAGGGCCATGGACGAGGGGCTCCATTTTCATTCGATGCGACGTATGAGCGTCATCACCACCTGAAGTTGCTCTACAACATGTTTTATCCCGCGAAAAGATCCGAATGCAAATATCTAGATGCCCAAAACGCACAGGCGGCATCAATAGTCGAGCTTGATCGGCATGCCTCTCTCGCAAGCTGCTTCGGCCAAGATGAACATGTCGGAAAAGCCATACTTGGCCGCCTCCTCGAGCGGACCACCGGGTTTTGGCGTCGTTTCACCCCAGGCTTCGATCGTGGCGCGATCGGCTTTCCAGGTCCTGTCGTTCAGATCCCGCAGGTGCCGCAGCAGAGTCATCGTCGAACCGAACGCCACGACGTCGCCATCGGGTCCTTCAGCCTTGAATGTGAAGTCGAAGCGACTCGGCAGCCAGAACTCGATGTCCCGAATGAGATGAGGGTAGAGCGACTCTGCGTCCTTCGCGGTCGCCCGCTCATAGGCGGGATCGCCCGGCAGGTCGACGAAACGCGCTGGTAGCTGCAGGTCCTTGTGGTCGTCATAGGCTGCCCACAATACGAGCGAACCGAAGCCGTCCCAATCGGGCCGTGCGGTGACGTAGTCCCCGCTTTGCTCATCCCAATCCAAAGGACGGTCGATGCTCTGGCCCAATCCGTCGCTCAATTGGCCACGCCACGCGATGATAGCGTCACGAATTCGCTCAGGATCCTTTACCTTGTCCTCGGGATCGTTGAGCCGGATCGTGTGATAGATCGCGCCCTGCAAACGCGCCGCCTCTTGCGCGATATTTTCCCACTGGCCAGCGTAGTAGAGCGTCAGCGGCCCGGCATAGACGTCCAACGCCATGAGCACCTCCGAATGAAATACCCCCTAGGGTAGTATTTCATTGTGATATGCTACCGTGGAAATATTGCGGCACAAGCAGGGCCCTACTGCGGCTCGAGGTTCAGATCCTTGACCAGCTTGATCCAGACCGGGCCCTGCTCGGCCATGAACTTCTCGAAGAAGGCCTGGTCCTGAGCCGCCCGGTCGATGCCGAACGTGTCGAGGATCTTCTGGATGCGCTCGCTCTTGCCAGCCTCGACCATCATGTCGGAAAGCTTCTTCACGATCTCCTTGGGCATGCCGGCAGGCCCGACCAGGCAGATGAAGCCCTGGACCTGGAAGGCGACGTCGGTGACGCCCTGTTCGTAGAAGGTGCCGACGTCCGGCAGCTTCTTCATCCGCTCCTTGGTCGGCACCGCGATCGCGCGGCCGTTGCCGCTCTTCAGAACGCTGGAAGCGGCGGCATAGCTGCCGCTGCCGGCCTGGATGGCGCCCGACATCACGTCGGTCCACATCGGCGCCTCGCCGCGATAGTGAACGGCCTCCATCTTCAGCCCGTAGTGGCGGTTCAGCGCCTCGACGGCGACATGGCTGTACGATCCGGCGCCGTAGGTGCCGACGCTGACCTTGTTGTTGCGCGCGTAAGCCGCAAACTCGGCCAGGTTCTTCGCCGGCACGTTCTTGCTGACGACGAACGGCAGGTGGCCCGCATCCATCCACGAGATCAGGGCGAAGTCCTTGTCCGGGTCGTAGGGCAGCTTCTTGAACAGCACCTTGTTCATGATCATCGTGGTCGAGATCGTCCACATCAGCGTGTAACCGTCGGGCGCCGCGTTCTTCACCTGCTCGGCGGCGATGGCGCCGCTGGCGCCGGCCTTGTTTTCGACCGAGACCGGCTGGCCGGTCTTCTGCGAGATGAAGTCGCCGTAGGCACGGGCGAAGGTGTCGGTGAGGCCGCCGGCCGGATAGCCGACGATGATGCGGATAGGCTTGCTCGGCCAGGGTGCCTGGGCAATCGCTGGAGCCGGCAGGACCGCCGCGGCGGCGGCAATGGAACCAAAACGCAGCACTTCACGCCGCGACGAGCGAACGACCATTCTTTCCTCCCTGCGGCGCGGTGGGTTTGTTGCGACGGTCTATGCCGTCTTTGTCGCGCCAGTCTGCAGCATGGCGTCGATCTCGCCCGCGGTAAACCCCGCTTCGCGCAGGACCTCGACGCTGTGCTCGCCCAGTCGCGGTTGCAGTCGCGTCACCTCTGGCTTGGTCTTGCTGAAACGCGGCGGGATGTCGGGCATGCGGAGCCGGCCTTCGGTCGGATGATCAACCTCTCTCCAGAAGCCCGTGGCCTCGAGTTGCGGATCGACGAACAGGTCGTCGAGCGTGTTGACCGGGCCGTGCGGCACGTTGGACTTGCCAAGCAGCGCCACCCATTCGGCGTTGGTGCGCGTCGCGCAGATCTCGGCCAGGGTCGCATAGTAGTGCTCGACGTTCTTGAGGCGATTGGCGAGCGAGGTGAAGCGCGGATCGGCAGCGAGCTCGGGCCGGCCGATCAGGCCGCAGAACTCCTTCCAGTGACCGTCGGTGTAGGGCAGCAGTGCGAAATAGCCGTCCTTCGACGGATAGGGGCGCCGCTCCTTGTTGAGCACACGCTTGTAGCCCGCGGTCTCGAGCGCCGGCCGGAAGGTCTCGCCATAGAGATGCTCGACCATCACGAAGGAAACCAGGGTCTCGAACATCGGCACCTCGACCGACTGGCCCTGCCCCGTCTTTTCCCGCGCATAAAGAGCCGCGAGCAAGGCCGAGACGACGCCGTTGGAACTCGTCTTGTCGGCCACGATGGTCGGCAGGAAGCGCGGCTGGCCGGCGACCACGCTCTGAAGCGACGCAAGACCGGAGCCTGCCTGGATGATGTCGTCATAGGCCGCCTTCGGTCCCATCGGCCCGGCAGCGCGGTAGCCGTAGGTGGCGAGATAGACCAGGCGCGGGTTGATCTTCTCGAAGGCTTCGTATTCCACGCCGAGTCGCTTGGCCGGCTCGGGCCGGTAGTTGTGCATCAGCACGTCGGCGGTCTCGGCCAGCTTGAACAGCGCCTTGCGGCCGGAGTCCTGTTTCAGGTCGAGCACGATCGAACGCTTGGAGCGGTTGCAGCCGAGATAGAAGGCGGCCATGCCGGCATTGCGCGCCGGCCCGAGTTGCCGCGTCGTGTCGCCCTCGGGCGGCTCGATCTTGATCACGTCGGCGCCGAGGTCGCCCAGCTGCTGCGCGGCCCACGGTCCCAGCACCACCGTCGTGCAATCGAGAATCCTGACGCCGGCCAACGGACCCGCCATCGCTGCTTCCTCCTGCTTTCTTCCCGACTACCACAGCTTGGTCACGGGTCGTTGCGAATCTTGAAGGTATAGAGACGGGTTCGTGCTCATAGCCGCCATAATCCAGACGCAACGTTTGGAGGCGTGCCGGCGTTTTTACTCGTGTACTGGAAGGAGGCTGCGATGCGCGACCTGAACAAGCTCCCGAGAGGACTGAACGGCCGAGGCATTCTGGCGGCCTGCGTGGCCGCCGTAGCCGTCCTGGGCTTCGCAGGCGGCGCCGAAGCCGGTGAAGGCGGCTGGAAGAAGGGCCGAGGATACTACGCCCCCGGTTACTATGGACCGGCCTATGTGAAGGTCCCGCCCGGGCACGTGCGTTACTACGCGCCGGCGCCGATGGTTTATGCCGTCCCGCAGCCGGTCATGGTCTACCCGGCGCCTGTCGCCTATGTGCCGGCCTATCCGGCCTATGGCTATCCGGGCGGTAGCCTGAGCATCGGTCTCAATCTGCCGCTGCGCTAAGCGAGAGGTTTCGAACGGCCGCCGCGCCCGGGATATCGCCGGGCGCGGCGTGTTGCCATGCTTTGGGTTGACGGGCGCACCCAAATCGGGGAAATTCGCCCCCATCATGCTGCGACTGACGACGCTTCGACTTATTGGCTGATCCGCCGCCCCACCCAGGGTGACTTGGGAGGGGCCCTGCGGATCGCTTGTCGTTCGTCACACCCACCCCCAAGTCGCCGCCATCCTTTCCTTCCATCGCAGTGTTCGCTTAGAGCCATATGGCCGTGCGCGGCGCGAGGAGTTCGTCATGTCACCCCAGAAGCCGATGATGCCAACCGCGGCCGAGAAGTACGTCCCGTTCAAGCCGATCGCGATCAAGGACCGCAAGTGGCCCAACGCGGTCATCACCAAGCCGCCGATCTGGTGCGCTGTCGACCTGCGCGACGGCAATCAGGCACTGATCGAGCCGATGGATTCCGACCGCAAGACGCGGATGTTCAAGCTCCTCGTCCAGATGGGCTTCAAGGAGATCGAGGTCGGCTTCCCGGCGGCGTCCGAGACGGACTTCGACTTCGTGCGCGAGTTGATCGAAAAGAAGATGATCCCGGACGACGTCACCATCCAGGTGCTGACGCAGAGCCGTCCGGAGCTGATCGAGCGCACCTTTGAGGCCTGCCGCGGCGCCAAGCGCGCCATCGTCCATCTCTACAACTCGACCTCGACCCTGCAGCGACGCGTGGTCTTCGGGATGGACTATAGCGGCATCATCGACATCGCCGTGTCGGGCGCCAAGCTCGTCAAGAAGCTGGCCGACGCCGACCCCAAAACAGAGTGGGTGTTCGAATACTCGCCGGAGAGCTTCACCGGCACGGAACTCGAATTCGCGCGCGACATCTGCGCCGCTGTCGGCGACGTCTACAAGCCGACGCCTGGGAAGAAGATGATCATCAACCTGCCGGCGACCGTCGAAATGGCTTCGGCCAACATCTACGCCGACCAGATCGAATGGTGCCATCGCAACTTCAAGTACCGCGACTCGATGATCCTGAGCCTCCATCCGCACAATGACCGCGGTACCGGCGTGGCGGCGGCCGAGCTGGGCTACATGGCCGGCGCCGACCGCATCGAGGGCTGCCTGTTCGGCAACGGCGAGCGCACCGGCAACGTCGATCTCGTGACGCTGGGCCTCAACATGTTCACCCAGGGCGTCGATCCCGAGATCGATTTCTCCAACATCAACGAGATCCGCCAGACAGTCGAATACTGCAACCAGCTGCCGGTCCATCCGCGCCATCCCTACGGCGGCGACCTGGTGTTCACCGCCTTCTCGGGCTCGCACCAGGACGCCATCAACAAGGGCTTCAAGGCGCTCGAGGCCTCGAACAGCAAGATATGGGAAGTGCCCTACCTGCCGATCGACCCGGCCGATCTCGGCCGTTCCTACGAGGCGATCATCCGCATCAACAGCCAGTCGGGCAAAGGCGGCATCGCCTACATCCTGAAGAGCGACTACGGCATCGACATGCCGCGCCTTCTCCAGGTCGAGTTCTCCAAGGTGATCCAGCAGATCGCCGACGAGACCGGCAAGGAGATCCAGCCGGCGCTGATCTGGGACACCTTCCGCAGGGAGTATCTCGAGAACAAGATGCCGGTCGACTTCATCAGCCACACCACGGTGCCCGAACCCGGCCATCCCGACGTGCGTCTTCTCGACGCCAAGGTGATGTTCAACGGCAAGGAACGGACGGTGAGCGGCCGCGGCAACGGTCCGATCGCGGGATACGTCGACGCTCTCGCCGGCAACTGCGGCGTCCGCATCAAGGTGCGCGACTATCATCAGCACGCCGCCGGCGCGGGCTCGGACGCGACGGCCGTGAGCTATATCGAGGCCGAGACCGCCGACGGCCGCGTGCTGTGGGGCGTCGGCATGGACGCCAACATCGTGACGGCCTCGCTCAAGGCCGTGAGCTGCGCTGCCAACCGCGCGCTTCGCGCGGCACGGTAGGTCCTTGGCGAAGCCGCTCCCCGTCCCGCGGCCGGCCGCCAGTCCCAATCTGGCGGTCCCGCCCGATCCCAGCTCGCCGCTCAGGCGGCGGGAGGGGCCGGTCATGCGCGCGGCGCGGAACGTCTGGAACGTGGCGATCTCGCTCCTGCTGGGAACGATGATCGGCCTCATTGGCCATCAATTCGCAGCCGATGCCATCGCCCGCCTGTGGCCCGAGACCGCTTTCGTGGCCGATGCGGCGCGGGCCTTGTTCTGGCTGCTCGGGCTCGGCGCCACCGGCGTGCTGTTCTTCTCTTACTATCTCGACGACACCGCCCGTTAGCGCGTAGAACCGGCGTCATGGCCAAAGCAAAGAAGTCCGCGTCCTCCGCAAAGCTCCCCGACGCCAATCTCCTCACCGACCTCCTGAAATGGGCGAAGGCCGCCGGCGCCGATTCGGCGGATGCGCTCTACGTCAACGGAGAGTCGATCTCGGTCGCCCAACGGCTGGGCCGGCGCGAGAAGCTCGAGAGCAGCGAGGGCCGCGACCTTGGCCTGCGCGTGTTCGTGGGCCGGCGCCAGGCCTTCGTCTCCTCCACCGATTTCGCCCCCAAGGTACTCCGGACGGTGGCCCAGCGCGCAGTCGACATGGCGCGCGCCGTGCCCGAGGACCCGGTCTGCGGCATCGCGCCGGAAGAGCTGCTGGCTCAAAGCTGGCCCGACCTCGATCTCGACGACAAGCACCGGCCTTCGGCCAAGAAGCTGCTGGCGCTGGTCGCCGAAGCCGAGGACGCCGCCCGCGCGGTCAAGGGCGTCACCAATTCCGAAGGTGCCGAAGCAGGCTGGGGGCGCTCCTCCGTCATGCTGGCCGCCAGCAACGGTTTTGCCGGCGGTTACAGCCGCGGTGGCTGGTCGCTCTCCTGCGCGGTGGTGGGTGGCGAAGGCACCGGCATGGAGCGCGATTACGAATGGACCAGCGCCGTGCACTTCGAGGATCTGATGGCGCCGGCCCGGGTCGGCCGCAATGCCGGCAAGTTCGCGGTCCGCCGCCTTAATCCGCGCAAGGCCGCCAGCGCCCGCGTGCCGGTGGTCTACGACCGCCGCGTCTCGGGCGGGCTGATCGGCCATCTCGCGAGCGCCATCAACGGCCGCGCCGTGGCGCGCGGCACGTCGTTCCTGAAGGACAAGATGGGCGCCAAGATCTTCGCCGACGGCATCCGCATCCTCGACAATCCGTTGCGCAAGCGCGGCCTGGGCAGCCGGCCGTTCGACGCCGAGGGCCTGGCAACCAAACGTCTCGCCGTGATCGACGACGGCATGCTCACCACCTGGCTGCTCGATCTCGCGGCCGCGCGCCAGCTCAACCTCAAGCCCACGGGTCACGCCTCGCGCGGCGTCTCCGGCCCGCCCTCGCCCAGCACCTCGAATTTCTACCTCGAGAAGGGCAAGCTCGCGGTCGACGAACTGATCGGCGACATCAAGAGCGGCCTCTTCATCACCGACCTGATCGGTTTCGGCATCAACGGCGTCACCGGCGACTACAGCCGCGGCGCCTCGGGCTTCTGGATCGAGAACGGCAAGCTTGCCTGGCCGGTGAGCGGCATCACCGTGGCCGGCAACCTCAAGGACATGTTTCTCAACATGACCCCGGCCAGCGACCTGCAGTTCAAGAGTTCGACCAACGCTCCCACAGTGAGAATTGAAGGGTTGACCGTCGCCGGCTCGTGATATTCTCGCGCCCATGACCCCCTTCACAAAACTCTCCCTCGTCGCCGCAACGACGGCGCTCCTTTCCACTTCCGCCTTCGCCCAGGACGGCGGCTTCCGCGATTGCCTGCAGGGCATCAAGACCGAAGCGACTCGCCAGGGCGTGCCGGCCGCCATCGCCGACAAGGCCTTCCAGGGACTGACGCCCGACCAGAAGGTGATCGACCTCGACGGACGGCAGCCGGAATTCTCGCTGACCTACGCCAAGTATGTCGGCGGCACGGTGTCGGCCGACCGCATCGCCAAGGGCCAGCAGAAGATGGCGCAGCACCGCGCCCTGCTCGATGCGCTGCAGGCCGAGTACGGCGTGCCGCCGCAATACATCATGGCCTTCTGGGGCATCGAGACCAACTACGGCACCTACATGGGCGACTTCCGCGTCGTGCGCTCGGTGGCGACGCTTGGCTGCATGACCAAGCGCACAGCGTTCTTCAGCAACGAGACCGTGCAGGCGCTGCGTATCCTCAACATGAACCACATGACCAGCGAGCAGATGCGCGGCTCGTGGGCCGGCGCCATGGGCAACATGCAGTTCATGCCGTCCACCTTCACCAAATGGGCGGTCGACCGCGACGGCAACGGCAAAATCGACATCTGGAATAGCCTGCCCGACGCCTTCGCCTCGGCGGCCAATTTCTTGCGCGGCATTGGTTTCAAACCGGGCCTGCCGTCGAGCGAGGAGGTGTTCCTGCCCAAGGGCTTCCCGCTCGACCAGGCCGACAGCACCGTCGAGAAGCCGGTGAAGGCCTGGACCGCGATGGGCGTGAAGAAGGCGGGCGGCGCCGCCCTGCCCGCATCCGACGAGCCCGCGTCGATCCTCCTGCCGGCGGGCTTCCGGCCTCTACAAGGACGACACCGACGGCCTGCTCGGTCCCAAGACCCGCTCGGCGCTGCGCCTGTTCCAGCAGCAGACCAGCCTGCCGGCCGACGGCCATCCCTCGGCCGAGACGGTGCGGCGGCTGCAGTCGCGCTAGCGCGGCGCCCACCTTTGACATCGCGGCCGAGGCTTTTTGGCGACGCCCCGGTGTCGGGAAAATCCTGTCGGAAAATTCAGGGCATTGATCGGCAAGGCTTTTCGCCGGCCGTTTTCCGACACCCGCGTGTCGAAGAATGCAAGCCGTGTCGGAAAACGTCCTCTCGCCGGGCGGGGCATGGCCAAAAAAATGGCCGACGCGGTTCAAGCGTCAGCCTGACAGAATTCATAGCACGAACCTGCTGAACCTGCTCATCACATCTTCGTGCGCTAGCGCTGGCGGTGCTAGCACTTCCCGCTTCACACCGGCCGCAGCAGGCGTACGGCGCCCGCGGCAAGCGCGATCGACACCGGCAGGGTGAGCGCGTCGTCGCCGTCGATCTGGACCGGCTGGCGGCGGTGTTCGCCGGCGTCGCTCAGCACCGACACCCGGATGTCGTGGCCGGCGATCACGCGGTAGCCCGCCGTGCGCGGCAGCCGCCCGAGCAGCAGGGCCAGGCCGAAACGTAGCGTTTGCGAGCGCCCCCAGCGTTCGAACAGGCAGACATGAAGCAACGGCTTGCCGAGCGCCGCATCGGGCGCCACGAGATAGGGCCCGGCATAGAGGCGGCCGTGGGTCACGATCACCGATGCCGCCTCATGGCGCACGCCGTCGATCTCCACGGCATAGCGCACCGGACGGTAGCGCTGGGCCTCGACCAGCGAGCGCCAGACGTAAGCGGCCCGCCCGAGGCGGCGTTTGAGCGGCGCGCTGACGCCGGCCACCACCTTGGCGTCGAAGCCGGCCCCCGCCATCAGCGAGAACTGGCGCGTCCGCCCCTGGCCACTGGCTTCGCCCGGCTGCAGCAGGATTTCGCGGCCGGCCGTCAGGGTTTGCGCCACTTCGGCGGCCGAAAAGCCCAACCCCAGCTCATGGGCCAGCACATTGGCGGTGCCGAGCGGCACGATGCCCAGGGCGGGACCCAGCGCCGGTCCCGCGACGGTGCGTCGGACAAGCCCGTTCACCACCTCGTTGATGGTGCCGTCGCCGCCGGCCACGGCGATCACGGCATAGCGCGCGGCATCGCAGGTCTCGGCGATCCGCCTGGCATCGCCGGCGGCGGCAGTCTCCTGCACATCGACCGTCCAGCCGAGCGCCCGCACGCGGCACACCACGGCATTGACCAGCCCGCGGCGGCGGCGGCCAGCGGTTGGATTGAGAATGAGCAGGACGGCTCGCTCTGAGGAGAATGTCATCTAACTGTCACAACCGATTCACGGCCACGCAACGGCTTCCATACACAATCCGCTGCGTGTCGTGCAATCGCGCCCGACAGATTTAGTACCGGTCGAGCTTTATCCACATGACCGCGCCCACATGACGATCATCGAGCGTCATCCTCCTGCCCGACATCGCGCCATCTTCCTGTCCGACATCCATCTCGGAACGCGCGGATGCCAGGCCGAACTCCTGCTCGACTTCCTCAAGAAGAACGAGAGCGAGCATCTGTTCCTCGTCGGCGACATCGTCGACGGCTGGCGCCTGAAGCGGTGGTGGTACTGGCCGCAAAGCCACAACGACGTGGTGCAGAAGATCCTGCGCAAGGCGCGCAAGGGCACCAACGTGGTCTACGTCCCGGGCAATCACGACGAGGCGGCCCGGCAGTATTGCCAGCTCACCTTCGGCGACGTGCGGGTCGAGGATGAAGTGGTCTACGAAACGCCGGAAGGCCGCAAGCTGCTGATCATTCACGGCGACCAGTTCGACGGCATCGTCCGCTATGCCCGCTGGCTCGCCATCCTGGGCGACTGGGCCTATTCCGCGGCGCTGCGTCTCAACACCTGGTTCAACTGGGGACGGCGCAGGCTCGGGCTGCCCTACTGGTCGCTGTCGGCGTTCCTGAAGCACAAGGTCAAGAACGCGGTGCAATTCATCGCCAACTACGAGCACGCGGTCGCCAACGAGGCCCGCCGGCGTGGCGTCGACGGCGTGGTGTGCGGTCACATCCATCACGCCGAGATCCGCGACATCGACGGCATCCTCTACTGCAACGACGGCGACTGGGTCGAAAGCTGCACCGCGCTGGTCGAGGATTTCCAGGGCCGGCTGCGCATCGTGCACTGGGCCGAGGAAAGTGCGCGCCAGTCTTCCCGGCTGCCGACGCGGCTTGCGTCGGTTCGGTTGGCGGCGGAGTAGACCGGTTGCGCATCGCCATCGTCTCCGACGCCTGGCGCCCGCAGATCAACGGCGTCGTTCGCACCATCGAGACAGTTGCGCAGATCCTGAGAGCCGAGGGCCACGACGTCGAAGTCTTCGGTCCCGACCGTTTCCACACGCTGCCCTGCCCGACCTATCCCGAGATCCGGCTCTCGCTGTTCCCCTCGGCGCGTCTCGCCCACATGCTCACGCTGTTCGCGCCCGACGCCATCCATCTCGTGACCGAAGGCCCCCTCGGCTGGGCCGCCCGCGCCTTCTGCCTGAAGCGTCGCATCCCCTTCACCTCGGCCTATCACACGCGCTTTCCCGAATACGTCCATGCCCGCATCCGCCTGCCGGTATCGTGGAGCTACGCCTTCGTGCGGCGCTTCCATGCCCGCTCCGCCGGCGTGCTGGTGGTGGCGCAGTCGATCCGCGACGAGCTTGCCGCGCGGGGCTTCCGCAATCTTGTCCCGTGGTCGCGCGGCGTCGATATCGCGGCCTTCCGGCCCCGCCCGCGCGACACCCACGAGGGCGAGCGGCCGATCTGGCTCTATGCCGGCCGTGTCGCCATCGAGAAGAACATAAAAGCCTTCCTCGATCTCGACCTGCCGGGAACCAAATGGGTCGTGGGCGGCGGCCCGCAGCTCGCCGAACTCAAGCGCCGCTACAAGGACATAGAATTCTTCGGCTCGGTCGACACCGAGGAACTGTCGTGGCGCTACGCCCAGGCCGACTGCTTCGTGTTCCCCAGCCGCACCGACACCTTTGGCCTGGTCATGGTCGAGGCGCTGGCGTCGGGCGTGCCGGTCGCGGGCTATCCCGTGCCCGGCCCGCTCGACATCGTGACCGTGCCGGGCGTCGGCGCCATCGGCGACGATCTGCGCGCCGCCTGCCTCGCTGCCGTGACCGGCGATCCCGAGGCCTGCCGGCGACACGCCGAGAGTTTCGCCTGGGAACGCTGCGCGGCGCAGTTCCTGGGCGCGCTGCAGCAGATCCCGCGCGGCGTCTGGCAGCCACTCAAGCGGCCACGCGCGGCTGCTGCGGGTGGCCGACGCCGACGGGCTGCCGGTCGATCGGGCCTCGGTGCCCGGGCGCTTCGCGGCCGACGGCCAGGGGCTGCTGTCGGCCGAGCGCCTGCTGCCGACCAGGGTGCGCGTGGCGACCCGCAGCATGCCGTCGCTGCAAGAGAAGACGCTGGCCTCGCCCTCGTTC
>JACPVT010000150.1 GCA_016191685.1 Rhodospirillales bacterium
GAAAGCGGCCAGAGAGCTTTCCGGGCCGACCATTGGCTTCACAAGTACGGCGATCCGCTGGGCAAGGAAGCAGGCCCGGTGCGGGCCGCCATGCGCCGGCAGTTCTACCCCGACACCGACGACTGGAAGGAAGCGGTCCTGTTCCGCGGGCACCAGATCGTCAGACAGGCCATTGCCGGCATGCAACGCAAGGCCAATTGAAGCGATTGGGGACAATCGCCGCTGAAAAGCCATTCGCGTCGCGACCGATCCTGCTAAAACCCAGGCATGCGAGCTTTGATAGCGTTGGTCGCGTTTGCCTGTGTGGCCGCGCTCAATCTTCTGTGGTGGTGGTATCCGAACAGGCCGGTAGAGATCGCCGGCTGGACGGCAGAGCCGCTGCAAAGTGTGTCGTTCGCGCCCTATCGTCCGGGGCAGAGCCCGCTCACCCGGGTCTTTCCGACGCCGGACCAGATCGAGGAGGATCTGAAGCGCCTGCAAGGCAAGGTGCGGGCGGTGCGGACCTATTCGGCGGGCGAGAACCTCGAGACCGTGCCGCAACGCGCCGGCAAGTATGGTCTCAAGGTCTGGCACGGCGCCTGGCTGAACGACAACGAGAAGGAAAACCTCGAGCAGATCAACCTGCTGATCGACCACGCCAACAAGTACAAGGACACGATCGAGCGGGTGATCGTCGGCAACGAGGTGTTGCTGCGCAAGGATCTGACGGCGAACGAGCTGCGGCGTTACATCCGCCAGGTCAAGCAGCGCGTGTCGCAACCGGTCACCTACGCCGACGTCTGGGAGTTCTGGATGCGCAACCCGTCGCTCGCCGACGAGGTCGACTTCATCACCATCCACATCCTGCCATACTGGGAGGACGAGCCGATCGGCATCGACCGCCGGGAGGCCGACGGCACACCGAGCATCGAGAAGCACCTGATCGACATTTATAAGAAGGTCCAGGCACGCTTCCCCGGCAAGAAGATCGTGATTGGCGAGACCGGCTGGCCGAGTGATGGGCGCATGCGCTCGGATGCACGACCGGGACGGGTCGAGCAGGTTCGGTACTTCTCGCTCTTCCGCTCCGCCGCCGAGCGGGAAAAATTCGACTACAACGTCATCGAGGCCTTCGACCAGTACTGGAAGGCACGCCAGGAAGGTACGGTCGGTGCGGCGTGGGGTCTGCTCGATGCCCAGCGGCGCGACAAGTTCGAACTCGGCCGGCCGGTGGTGGCCGAACCGCATTGGCGAATCCTGTTTGCACTCACGACGATGGTGTCCGGCCTGATCCTGCTCGGCTTCGTCAGCCAGCGCCGGCCGACCGGTTGGAAGGCGATCCTGATCTTCTCTTTCTTCGCCCAGGTGGTGGCGACCTGTTACGTGCAAGCAACTTGGATCGATGTATCGCGCAGCTTCTACTTCGAGCGCATGGTTGGCGTGGTGTTCTGGGCGCTGCTGCTAGGCTTGTTCAGCTATGCCCTGCTGCGCGGCATCGCCGACAGCCTGACCGGCAAGATGGCCGACCCATCGCTCTATGGCGCCCGCGTACTCGAGGCATGGCGGGCGTGGCGCGAGCTGCCGCGCTACCGCATCGTGCAGCGGGCCGATTTGATGGCCCAGATGCTTTACCTGGCGCTTACGGTCCTTTGCATTTTCTATCTCGTGGTCATCAGCATCGACTGGTATGACGGCGTCATCCGGATCGGCGACTGGTTCCGCCAGATTGCCATCGATGGGCGCTATCGCGATTTCCCGATCTGGACCTTCACCATTCCCAGCATCGTCCTGATGGCCTGGAAGACGATCACGATCCTGCGCTCGGAGCCGGCATCGCGATCTCACCGGATCTCCAAGGCGCTCTCTTTCGGGCGCCTGCTGGGTTACGATGGAAGCCGCGGCTTCGTCCGCATGGACCGCTCCTTCAGCCGCGTCCGGCCGGTTCTGCCCGAGATCGTGTTGGCAGGGCTGCTGATTTTCTGGGCCGCGGTCATGCTGGTGACGGAAGGCGCCATCAAGCTGCATGACGGCGGTGCCGGCGGCTTCGTGGCGGCGGACGGCGGTCGCTGGGTGATCAGGACGCTGTTCTGGAACACCCAGGCGAACTGGTTCGCCTTTGTTGCCGCGCTCATGGCGGTGCCCTACCTGGCGACGATCTACGTCTCCATTCGCGAACCACTGGCAGAACCACCGCCGGACTCCTATACCAGCAAGTGGTAGGCGTTCAGCCGGGAGTTACGACATGGAAATCAAGGGCGAATACAGGATCGCTGCATCGCGCGAGAAAGTCTTTGCAGCGCTCAACGATCCGGCCGTATTGCAGGCATGCATCCCGGGTTGCGAATCGTTGGAAAAATCCTCCGACATGGAGATGAAGGCCAAGGTGCGCATGCGCATCGGGCCGGTCAGCGCCAGCTTCACCGGCAAGGTCACGCTTTCCGACCTCGATCCGCCCAACGGCTACAGGATCTCGGGCGAGGGGCAGGGGGGCGCGGCAGGCTTCGCCAAGGGCGGCGCGGTCGTGGCGCTACGTGAGGACGGTGCTGAAACGGTGCTGACCTACAATGTCGATGCCCAGGTCGGCGGCAAGATCGCCCAGGTGGGTGCGCGCCTGATCGACGGGACGGCCCGGAAGCTGGCCGACGAATTCTTCAGCAAGTTCGCCGCTATGGTCGGCGCCGCACCCCCTGGTGAGGCCGCCGCCGCAGTCGCCGCGCCAGCCGCGGCTTCGGCGCCGTCCGCTGCAGCGCAGCGAGGCTATAAACACTGGATCGTCATCGGCGTTGGCGCGGTGGTGCTGGTCCTGGTGTTCCTTGCGAGTCGTTAGCGCCGGGCCCCTGCCGTCCGTCATCTGCAATTCGCTTGACCGCCGCAGGAGCGGCTTGCGAGAGTTGAGTTAATGCCCGGCGGGTCCGTCTGAGCGCGGCCGTACCGAACCAACAAACCTCCGAGGGAGACAGAGTAATGACCATTTCCGTCGCCATGACCGTCAACGGCAAGGCCGTCTCGGGCAAGGTCGAGGCGCGTACGCTGTTGGTTCAATTCCTGCGCGAGCATCTCGGCATGACAGGCACCCACGTCGGCTGTGACACCAGCCAGTGCGGCGCCTGCGTCGTCCACGTCGATGGCAAGTCGGTTAAGTCGTGCACGATCCTGGCAGTCCAGGCTGAGGGCTCGAAGGTGACGACCATCGAAGGCCTGGCCGCGAGCCCGGACAAGCTGCATCCGATGCAGGAGGCCTTCCGCGAAAACCATGCCCTGCAGTGCGGCTTCTGCACCCCGGGCATGGTGATGAGCGCCATCGACATGGTGAAGCGCCACAACTACCAGCTCGACGAGGCCACCGTCCGCCGCGAACTCGAGGGCAACCTCTGCCGCTGCACCGGCTACCACAACATCGTGAAGGCAATTCTGGCCGCAGCTCCGGCCATGAAGTCAGCAGGAGTGTAGCCCGATGACCTCCGCCACTGGAATCGGTGCCCGGGTTCTTCGTACGGAAGACAAGCGCTTCCTGACCGGGACCGGCCGCTACGTCGACGATCTGCCTCTCTCGCGCGCGACCTACGCCTACTTTCTGCGTTCGCCGCACGCCCACGCGAAGATCAAGAGCATCGACATTTCCGCGGCGGCCAAGATGCCGGGCGTGGTCAACATCTTCACCGGCAAGGACCTGGTCGACGCCAAGGTCGGCGGCCTGATCTGCGGCTGGGTGGTCAAGGACAAGCACGGCCAACCGCACAAGTCGCCAGCCCATCCGGTGATGGCGGTCGACACGGTGCGCTATGTCGGCGACACCGTCGCCATGATCGTGGCCAACAGCCACGACGAAGCGAAGGACGCCGCCGAGGCGATCAAAGTGGACTATGATGTAAAGCCGGCGAACGTCGATCTCGCCAAGGCGCTCGACAAGGGCGCGGCCGAGGTCCATCCCGAAGCGCCAGGCAATCTCGTCTACGACTGGGAAATCGGCGTGAAGGCCGATGTCGATGCGGCGTTCGCCAAGGCAGCCCATGTCACCAAGCTTGATCTCGTCAACAACCGCTTGATCCCCAACGCCATGGAGCCGCGCGCCGCGGCGGCGGACTACGACAAAGGCACCGGCAACTACACTCTGTGGTCGACGTCGCAGAACCCGCACGTGCTCCGCCTCATCCTGTCGGCTTTCGTGCTGGGCATTCCCGAACACAAGCTGCGCGTCATCGCGCCCGATGTCGGCGGCGGCTTCGGCAGCAAGATCTTCTGCTACGCCGACGAGACGATGGTGTGCTGGGCGGCGTCGCGTGTCGGCCGACCCATCAAGTGGACCGCCGAGCGCAGCGAGTCGTTCCAGACCGATTGCCACGGCCGCGACCATGTCACCCACGCCGAGCTGGCGTTGGACAAGGACGGCAAATTCCTGGCGCTGAAAGTCGAGACGATCGCCAACATGGGCGCTTATCTCTCGACCTTCTCGACGGCGGTGCCGACTTATCTCTACGCCACCTTGCTGGCCGGGCAGTACACGACGCCGCTCATCTACGCCAATGTGAAGGCGGCGCTCACGCACACCGCTCCGGTCGACGCCTACCGCGGCGCCGGCCGGCCGGAAGCAACCTTCGTCATCGAGAGCATCGTCAGCAAGGCGGCGGCCGAAATGAAGATCGATGCGGCGGAGCTGCGTCGCAAAAACTTCATTCCGTCGACGGCTTTCCCGTACCAGACGCCGGTTGCCCTGCAGTACGATTCGGGCAATTACCCGCCGATCATCGACGAGGCGATGAAGATCGCCGACTACAAGGGCTTCGAGGCCCGCCGTGCCGAGGCCAAGTCGCGCGGCAAGCTGCGCGGCATTGGCTTCTCGTCCTACATCGAGGCCTGTGGTCTCGCCCCCTCGCAGGTCATTGGCCAGCTGGGCGGCGGCGTGGGCCAGTGGGAGTCGGCGCAGATCAAGTTCAACCCGACCGGCAACGTCCAGATCCTGACCGGCGCGCACAGCCACGGCCAGGGTCACGAGACGACGTTTGCTCAGCTCATCCACGACAAGCTTGGCGTGCCGATGGAACAGATCGAGGTCGTGCATGGCGATACCTCGACGACGCCGTTCGGCATGGGGAGCTACGGCTCGCGATCTCTGGCCGTCGGCGGCTCGGCGATCATGAAGGCCGCTGACAAGGTCATTGCCAAAGGCAAGAAGATCGCCGCTCATCTCATGGAGGCGTCGGTTGCCGACGTCGAATTCGAGAACGGCGTGTTCAAGGTGGCCGGCACCGACAAGAACGTGCCGCTGGGCCAGGTGATCTTCGCGGCCTACGTGCCGCACAACTATCCGATCACCGAAGTCGAGCCGGGAATGGACGAGAACGCCTTCTACGATCCGGCAAACTTCGTCTATCCGGCCGGCACACAGATCTGCGAACTCGAGATCGACCCGGAGACGGGCACAACCGAGATCGTCAACTTCACGGCGATCGATGATTTCGGCAACATCATCAATCCGATGATTGTCGAGGGTCAGGTTCATGGCGGCATCGTGCAGGGCGTTGGCCAGGCACTGATGGAAGGCGCCGTCTACGACAAGAGCACGGGCCAACTGATCAGCGGCTCGTTCATGGACTACACCATGCCGCGCGCAGACAACTTCCCGTCGTTCAAGCTCGGCTACAAGCATACGCCCTGTCCGCACAATCCGCTGGGCGTAAAGGGTTGCGGCGAGGCGGGCGCGATTGCCTCGCCGGCCGCCGTGATGAACGCGATTCATAACGCGCTGTCGCCGATCGGCGTCAAGCATGTTGAGATGCCCGCCACGCCTCTCAATGTGTGGCAATCGATCCAAGGCGCCCAGCGCCAAGCTGCGGAATAGGGCGGCCGAGTAACCGGAGGAAATCCAGATGTACGATTTTTCTTACCATCGTCCGAAGTCGGTCGCCGATGCGGTCGGACTGCTGAAGAGCAAGCCTGAAGCCCGCGCCATGTCGGGTGGCATGACCCTGATCCCGACGCTGAAACAGCGCCTGGCGCGGCCGAGCGACGTGGTTGATCTCGGCGGCGTCAAGGAACTGGCCGGCATCAAGGTCGAGGGCAACAACGTCGTGATCGGCGGCATGACCCGGCACGCCGACGTTGCTTCTTCGGCCGAGGTCAAGGCGTCGATCCCGGCGCTTGCCTATCTTGCGGGCCACATCGGCGATCCGCAGGTGCGCAACCGCGGCACCATGGGCGGCTCGGTCGCCAACAACGATCCGGCAGCCGACTATCCGGGTGCGGTTGTGGCGCTCAATGCCACGGTGACCACCAACACCGGCAAGCATGCGGCCGACAGCTTCTTCAAGGGCCTGTTCGAGACGGCGCTCGCCGACGGCGAACTGATCACCTCGATCAGCTTCCCCAAGGCGGAGAAGGCGGCCTACATGAAATTCCCGAACCCGGCCTCGCGCTACGCCATGGTGGGCGTGTTCGTGGCCAAGACGGCGTCGGGCGTGCGGGTCGCCGTGACCGGCGCCGGCGCCTGCGTCTTCCGCGTCAAGGCGATGGAGGATGCACTGGCCAAGAACTTCACCTCGGCGGCGATCAAGGACATCAAGATCCCGGCCGACGGCCTGAACAGCGACATCCACGGCAGCGCCGAATACCGCGCCCATCTCGTGGGCGTCATGGCGCGCCGCGCGGTGGACGCCGCCAACAAGTAGCCTCAGGCTTCCGTACAGACTAACGTTGGGGCGTCCTTTTGGGGCGCCCTTTCGTTTTGGGGAGGTACATGAAGGCGCTGGTCACGGGATTCGATGCATTCGGGGGTGAGGCGGTCAATCCGTCGTCGCTCGCGGTCGGCCGGCTCAGAAAGCGGGTCGGTGGCATCGTCGTCCATACCGCCGAACTGCCGACCTCCTATGCACACTCGGCCAATGTGTTGCGCGCGGCAATCGAGAAGGCGAGGCCGGACATCGTGCTGTGCGTGGGACAGGCGGGCGGGCGCACCGAACTCTGCCTCGAGCGAGTCGCCATCAACGTCCAGGACGCCCGCATCCGCGACAATGACGGCAAGCAGCCGATTGACAGGCCGGTGGTAAAGGACGGGCCGGCCGCGCATTTCGCGACGCTTCCGATCAAGGCCTGCGTGGCGGAGATGCGCAAGGCGGGCCTGCCGGCCGCCGTGTCGAACACCGCCGGCACCTTCGTCTGCAACCATATCTTCTATGCCCTGATGGAAATCGCCGCAGGCCACCCGATCCCGATGCGCGGCTTCCTGCATATTCCCTACGTGCCGGAGCAGGCCGCTCGGCTGGGCGGCGCGCCCTCGATGGCACTCGACGACATCGTGCGCGGTATCGAGATCATTCTCGAAGTCAGTGCCAGCCGCATCGACGACATCCATACCGCCGAAGGCCGCATTGCGTAGTGTCTTCCCGTAAGCGAGAGCCACGATGCGAGGATTACGCCTTTTCGCAATCAAGACACGCGCAGAAATGGGCTTGTCCGAAGAGGACTACAA
>JACPVT010000206.1 GCA_016191685.1 Rhodospirillales bacterium
GCTGCTCAAGTCGAAATGATCGCCAGGGATGATTGAGCGTCCGTCGGCCCGGCTGATCCTGCTCGATCCGCAGGACCGCCTCTTCCTGTTCAACGTCCACGACCCCACGGTGTTCGATCCGGCGAACCCGTTCTTCGATCCCTTCTGGGTGATGATCGGCGGCATGGTCGACCCCGGCGAGGATTTCGCCGAGGCCGCCGTCCGCGAGGCCGGCGAGGAGACCAAGCTGCCCGTGGTCGGCGAGCCACGCTGGGTCTGGACGCGCGAGCGCCGCATGAGCTGGCGCGGCACGGACGTGATGCACAGGGAACGCTTTTTCCTCGCCCGCACCGACCGGACCGAGGCCGACACCTCCGGCCTCGATGAAAAGGAGCGGAGCTGGACCCGCGGTCACCGCTGGTGGACGGCCGACGAAATCGTCGAGTCGGGCGAACGCTTCGAGCCGCTCGACCTCGGCGTCAGGCTGAAGACCCTGCTGCGTGACGGGCCGCCGGGCGAGCCAATCGTTCTCCGTTGATCTCGCCGTCGTCCAGGAAATCTTTCTAACGTCAAGATTCGCCGGCCCTCAGCATCTGCCGCACGTCAGCGAAGGCCAACATCTCCCCCATCCAGGCGAATGAACCGTCGTCTTTCATGGCCCGCCCGGCCTTGACGAAAGCCGCGAGGGCGAGGCGGGAGAGTGCGCCGCCGACGCTGATCCGCTTGGCGCCGGCGTCCGCCAGTTGCGCCGCCGTGGTCACCGGGTCGAGCCAGCCAGTGACGACGTTGAACGGCCGCTTCAGGGCACCCGTGACGTGGCGTACCTCTTCGAGATTGCGCAGGCCCGGCGCATAGAGGACATCCGCCCCTGCCGCCTCGTAGGCCTGCAGCCGGCGGATGGTGTCGGCCATGTCGTTGCGCCCATGCAGCAGGTTCTCCGCCCGGGCCGTGAGCAGGAACGGCACCGGGAGGGAATGAGCAAGCTCGGCCGCGGTGCGCACGCGCGCCACTGCCAGATCGAACGCGTAGATTGGATTCTTCGGATCGCCGGTGGAATCCTCGATCGAGCCGCCGACCGCTCCGGCCTCGGCGGCAAGACCGATCGCCTCGGCCGCGTCGGCGGGCTCGTGGGCAAAGCAGTTCTCCAGATCGACATTGACCGGCAGGTCCGTCGCCTCGGCGATCGCCCGGCAGTTGGCGATCACTTCGGCCCGGCTGACGGCGCTGTCGGCGCGGCCGAGCATGTTGGCGAGGCCGAGGCTGGTGGTGGCCAGCGCCTCGAAACCGAGGGCCGCCAGCAGCTTCGCCGTGCCGGCGTCCCACGGATTGGGGATGATGAAGGCGCCGGGCCGCTCGTGCAGGGCGCGGAAGGCCGCGGCTTTCTCTGCTTGGCTACGCATTGTCTCTCTCCGTTGTTGGCGCGAATTCGGGTCGCCCGAACGTCGCCGCCGCGCTATCAATTGTAAAATGCATAGTTTCTTGCATCAGCATTTGGATTCCTGATCCATGAACATCGATGAGATTCAGACTTTCGTCGCCATCGCCGACCTCGGCGGCTTCACCCAGGCCGGACGCCAGTTGCACCGCTCGCAGCCCGCCATCAGCCGGCGCCTCGGCCTCCTCGAGGACGAACTCGGCGCACCGATGTTCGAACGCATCCGCGGCCGCGCCCGGCTGACCGAGGCGGGCCGGGCCTTCCTGCCTCATGCCGAGGCCGCGCTCGCGGCCCTCAAGGATGGACGGGAGGCTGTGCGCGGCCTGAAGACCGGCTTGCGGGGCGCGATCTCGCTCGCCCTGGTCGGCACCCTTGCCGACACGCATATCGTCGACGTCCTGCGCCGCTTCGCGCGGCGTTCGAAAGACGTCCGTCTCGAACTCCGCACCGCCTCGAGCGCCGAAGTGACCGACTTGGTCCGGCGCGGCGAAGCCACCCTTGGTTTGCGCTATTTCGCCAGCGACCGTCCGGAACTCGTCTCGCTGGCGGCCGGCGGCGAAACGATGCTGGTGGTCGCCGCCCCCGGCCACCGTCTTGCCGGACGCCGCGTGCGCCACGCACGCATGCTGGAAGGAGAACGCTGGATCGGCTTTCCACCCGTGCCCGACGAACGCGATTCCTCCGGCCACGTCCTCGCACGCCAATTGATCCGGGCCGGGCTGGATGGTGCCGACGTTACCCTGATCGACAGCCTGACGGCCCAGAAGCGCCTGGCCCAGGCCGGCTTCGGCCTGGCGCTGGTGCCGGAAAGCAGCGTGCGCGACGAACTGCGCGAGGGCGCCTTGGTGGTGCTGGACATCCCCGCCATGCGGACCACCATCCCGATCACCGCCATCCATCGCCGCGCCGGCTATCTCAGCCCGGCCGCCAAGGCGTTGCTGGCGCTGCTGACCGCCAACTAGCGGCGGCGGCGTTCCTCGTCTTCCCGTTTGCGCCTCTCGTGCTCGGCCGACGCGCCACGGTAGGCACGCCACGCCAGGACGAGGACGACGAGGGAGCAGGCGACGCCCACGATCAGCGCAATTGGTTCGACCTCACCCATGATCGAAGAACCTCGCGATCACGCCGTCGCTCCAGGGCTGATCGCTGCCCGCACCGTGGAAGCCGACATGCCCGCCCGACTCCGGTAGCAACGGCACCAGCGCCTTGTTCCCCGCCCAGTCGTAGCGATGATAGAGCGCGGCCGGGATCCACGGATCGTCGCCTGCCGCTAGCACCAGCGTCGGCACGCGGATACCCGCCATGAAGCGCACCGGCTTGCAGCGCTCGTAGTAATCCTCGGCGCCGACGAACCCGTGACGTGGCGCGATGAAGACTTCATCGTAGTCCCAGATCGACCCCGAGCCCAGAATCGCCGCGCGCTCGGCGCCGGACAGCGAGGCCCCCTCGCCCGTCGCCTCGCGCTTCATCTGCTCGATGATGTAGCGATGATAGATACCGTTGCGCCGCCGCATCATGTGGCCACAGGTGACCGACAGGTCGATCGGCGCGCACACCGTGGCGGCAGCGACGAGCGGCGAGGACGCGCCTTCCTCGCCGAGATACTTCAGCAGCATCGCGCCACCCAGCGAATAGCCCACCGCGACTAGTCCATCTCGCGTGAGGTCGGCCGGCAGCAACGCCAGCAGCGCCCGGAAGTCCTGGCTGCGGCCGGCATAGTAATGGCCGCCGCACACCGCTCGCGATGGGCCGGCGCCGCGCAGGTTGAGCCGCAGCACACGATGGCCGCGATCGAGCAGCAACCGCGCCTGGCTCAGCATGTACTGGCTGTCCTCGCTTCCGGTCAGGCCATGGATCAGCAGCACGAGCGGCGCTTCGGGTTTCGGTGTCGCCGGCCGGTGCAATATGGCGAGCAGCGTATCGCCGGTGCCATCGGCCAGCGGAAAGCGGAGCCGCTCGCCGCCGTGTGGCAACAGCACCGTAGCGGCACGGCGCAGGCGGTTCGCCACGGTCTGCAGGTCCCCGCCCCACCAGGGAAAGCGCGGACGGAACGGCGGCAAGTCGAGGGAAGCGATGGACGTCTGCACGACTAGTCCTTATTCACGGCCGGCACCCAGATGGCAACGCCCTCCCCCTCCCCCACCCCCACCCCCGGCTCGGCGGCGCTCGGCGTCTTCTGCGCCGTCGCCGCCGCCGCGGTTTTCAGCACCGCCGGCGTCATCGTGCGGCGCATCGACCTGCCTGCCTGGGACATCTCGTTCTGGCGCTCGGCGTTCCTCGTCGTCACGATGCTGCCGCTGCTGCTGTGGCAGCGTCGCCGTATCGGGATCGACGTCCGCAATGCGGGACCCGCGCTGCTGCTGAGCGCGCTGCTGCTTTCCGGCAGCTTCGTGGCGTTCATTCTGGCCCTCGGCCTGGCGCCGGTCGCCAACGTGCTGATCATGTTCGGCGCCACGCCTTTCATCACCGCCCTTGCCGCGCGGCTCTTCCTGGGCGAGCCGCTGCATCGCCATACGGTCCTGGCGATGGCCGCCGCAGTCGCGGGTCTGGCCCTCTCGGTCGCGGGCTCGTTGCAGGCGGGCGCGCTGGCCGGCATGGCCGTGGCCTTCATCGTCGTGCTCTGCATGAGCGGCAACTACGTCGTCGTCCGCCATCGCCGCGACGTCGGCATGGCGCCGGCGATCTGGCTGGCAGGCGTCATTTCCGGTCTGGTCGCCCTGCCCTTCGCCCATCCCGAGAACGTCACGTGGGTACAGGTCCCCTGGCTGTTCGCGCTGAGCCCCGGCCAGCTCGTGGGCGGGCTCCTGCTTTATATGGCGAGCCTCAAGCGCATTCCCGCCGGCCGTGCCGCATTGCTCGGCCTGCTCGAGCTGGTGCTGGGCCCGATCTGGGTGTGGCTGTTCGATGGCGAGAAGCCCGACGATCTGACCCTGATCGGCGGCACCATGGTCATCGCCGCCGCGGCGGCCAACGTATGGCTGGATTCGCGGCGGCCCGTTGGCTAGGACCCGGGCATGAAACGTGCCGCATCGGCCGTCGCCGCGACCTTGCTCCTGCTTCTGTCCCTTCCGGCATCTGCCGAGCCGGTCGCCTCTCTCGCCGACGGCCGTGCTGGGCGACTCGAATTTCTTTCTGCCACGCCCAGCGGGCCAACCGAACTGGTGCGAAGGACCTATCCGGCAACGGGAACGGTCGTCGCCGGCACGCTCGTCGTGCCGCAGACGGCCGACGCCAGGATGCCGGCAATGGTGATCGCCCATGGCAGCGGCGGCATCCTGAGAGGTCGCGAGGACGCCTGGGCGGCACGCCTGAACGCGCTCGGCATCGCTACCTTCGTGGTCGACAGCTTCACGCCACGCGGCCTGCAGTCGACGTCGCGCGACCAGAGCCGGCTCTCCACGATGGCCAATCTGGCCGACGCCCTTGCCGCGTTGCGCCTGCTCGCCACGCACCCGCGCATCGATCCGGCGCGCATCGGCGTCATGGGCTTTTCGCGCGGCGGGCAGGTTGCCCTCTACAGCGCACTGGAGCCGCTACGGCGCGGCATCGTCGACGACGATCTCCGCTTCGCCGCCCACGTCGCGCTCTATCCTTCCTGCAGCATTCCCTACCGTGCCGAACGGGTAAGCCACGCACCGATCCTGATGCTGCTCGGCCAGGCCGACGACTACACGCCGGCCACCGCCTGTCGCGACTACGCCGCGTGGTTCGCGGCCAAGGGCGTGCCGGTCGAAGTGGTCGCCTATGAGGGCGCGCACCACGACTTCGACATCCCCGACCCGCCCCGTTTCCTGTCTGCCCTGCAAAGCGCCCGCGGCTGCAGGGCGGAAGTCGAGGTCGACAGCGGCACCGTGCGGCGGCTGGACACCGGCGAGGTACTCAGCGACCAAACGACGATTTCCGCTTACTTCCGCTCCTGCATGCAGCGCGGTGCGACGATGGGCGGCGATTCGGCAGCGCTTGCCCGTGCCGAGCGCGATGTCGCCACATTTCTGCGCGCGGTCTTCACGCTCCCGGTGCGGTGAATCGCCGTCACGACTGGCTGGATTCGCGGCGATCCACTGGCTAAGAACCGGACATGACCCAGAACGCCACCAAGGGCCCGCTGTCGGGCATCGTCGTCGTCGATCTCTCCCGCATCCTTGCCGGACCCTACTGCACCCTGCTGATGGCCGAGATGGGGGCCCGGGTGATCAAGGTCGAACCGCCCAAGGGCGGCGACGATGCCCGCGCCTACGGACCGTTCGTCAACGGCAAGTCGACCTACTTCGCCTCGGTCAACCGCGGCAAGGAAAGCATCGCCCTCGATCTCAAGA
>JACPVT010000207.1 GCA_016191685.1 Rhodospirillales bacterium
ACGCCGGGCGGGGCATGGCCAAAGAAAAGGCCGACGCGGTTTAAGCGTCAGCCTGACACATTTGCTAGCACGAACCTGCTGAACCTGCTCATCACATTTGCGTGATCGAGTGCTGGCAGTGGCAGCACCCTGACAGTAGTTGATTTGCAAACCAGATCAACCTGGCGTTGAATGCCTCCTCGTGTCGGAACGCGTCTGGATCGATCTCGGAGCTCTCAGGCTTTGCAGGCAATCGTGATGATGACGTCCTGGGTCAAGCTCTTGCTGGCGGCGCCGGTCTGGCTGTGTGCCCTTGCGGCTCATGCCGTCACGATCTCCGTCAGCACCGAGGCCGTGCCTGGAGCCGCGCCGAGCGCCTCAATGGCCGCTCACACGCTCCGCCTCACAGGCATGTTCGAGCCGGGCGACTCGGAGGTACTGCGTCGAACTCTGGCCTCGCTCGATCGCCATCCGCGCGCGCGACCCGACGGCCCAATGGCCACGATCGAATTGAGCAGTTCGGGCGGTGACCTCATTGAAGGACTGAAGACCGGCTATCTTTTCTCGGAATTCGACGTGGCGACCGTCGTCCGCAAGGGAGACCTTTGTCTGTCTGCCTGCGCGCTGGCGTTCCTGGGCGGCACATCCTCTCATCTGCCTCCCCTCAGATCGCCGAGCTGCAACCTGGAAATCGGCGGCACCCTGGGCTTCCACAACTTCGCCGCAAGCACCAACGCGCTCCGCCGGAAACTCGGAAGCGACGATGGGCACACCAGCGAGCGGCAGGGCTTCCACATGGCCAGGGCCGGCGCGGCGCTGCTCATGCAATACGCAGCCGACATGGGCATCGACCAGGCTTTCGCCGCCCAATTGCTGGGCAGGGCGACGGAGTCGTTCGACTATCTCACGACCGTCCGCGGGTTCCTGGCCCTTCGCGTCTGCCCGATCGGCCTCGGCCGGCCAAGGATCAGCCTCGCCGACCAGGCAACCAACATCTGCAACCATTCGATGGGCTGGCTCTCGCCGGTAACGTCATTGCAGACCAGTTCGATGCCCGCGCGGCAAGCGAGATTGAATCTCCTCGAGTACATCCAGTCGAATATGCAATCATTCAACGTGAAAGGGGCGTTGGCTGACCAGCTTGCCTCCTACTCGGTCATGCGGGTCGAACGGGGAGTTGAAAACCTGTACGCCGATCTGCGCGCGGCCAATGTGCCTCTGCCGGAAATCGTCGGCCCGGTCTTCGAGGTCGAGGGATACCGGATCGGCATCTACAGCTTGAAATGCGTCGTCAGCCTCTCGCCCGACAACCCAGACAAGTTCGATGTCGTCGTCAAGGGACCCAGGGGCATGGCGCGCGCCTATCATGCGGCGCCCGATGGCTGCCGCCGGCTGTTCCTCTACGACCGCGAGACTGCGATCAATCCCCGGCCGTGATGGGCGGCGCAGGAAGACGACACGGATGACACACAACCTGCGTGCGCCCGATCGCAGCTTCGAATTCAGTCCAGCCAGCGATTTCGTTCCAGATCCATACGGTTCCTGGCGTCAAACTTGATGCCTTCCTTTTCCAGCAAGCGTCGCTGGAGAATGTCCCCGCCATTGCGAGAAAGGCTGAACGACACTTCGCCCTTGGCGTTGACGACGCGATGCCACGGGACATTCGTTTTCGGGTCGAGGCGCTGAAGGACCCGGCCGACAAGGCGGGCCCGTCTCGGCATCCCGGCCATCGTGGCGACCTGGCCATAGGTTGCCACCCAACCGCGAGGAATGCGGCGAACCACGGCGCAAATCGCCTCGGCGGCCGCATCGCCTCTCAGCGTGACGGCCGGGCGCGGCTTTCGGATCGGAAACGCCGGCGGCTTCCGGCGTGCCGCTGCCGAGCCTTCGACGAATCTCGAGGCAGGACCGACGCTGACCCGAGGCCATTTGGGAGAACGTTTCACGCATGTTTCTCCATAGCGAGAGCGCTGCCCCTTCAATCACCCTCCAGGCGACGATCTTCTCTGTCCACGGCAATCCTCCTTGGTCCCCAACCCAAAGAGAAGCAATCAGCACGGAATGCTGATGCCCGGGAAATCCCTTTCCGGGCCCCGGTTCTCCGTCACCGTCTCACTCGAGGATCGACTTGAGCTTCAGAAGGGCGGACTGAGTCTGCGGCCGGATGGTACGCGGACCGAGCGTTCCGATCAGCAGTCGCCCGATTGCGGACTGATTTCGGCTGAAGAACCTCAGGTTCAACGCGGTTTCATTCCCCGACTTCGCCGTCAGCCGCACTTCCATGCGCGGGTGGATCGGAGCGAGCGTCCCTTCGGTCGCGAAAAGGCCAGGCTCTCGGCTTTCCACGACCTGAATGTCAAAGGAGCGCCTCCGTCCCGATGGCAATCTAAGGATCTCGTTGTAGACCTTACCAACCGTGCCTGGCGGGAGGTCATCGGTCGAGGTCACCGCCATCACACCCGGATACCAGCGGATATAGTTCTCGTGATCGGAAATGAATTCGAACACCTTCGAGATCGAGCAGTTGATCGATATGGTTTCGTCGACCAATGGGATGTGCGGCTTCGTTTTCATTGAACAATGTTGACAGTTATGGTACGTTTTGTAAACCTCAATCCATGAGCAGTTCGGCGTCCACGAGCCAGGCCCTGCTTGATGGCGCGATGAAGCAGTTCGCGCAGCACGGGTTCGCCAAGACGTCCATGTCGGACATCGCCAAGGCGTCCGGCGTTTCGCGGACGTCCCTGTACAACACCTTCCCGACCAAAGATGACGTGTTCCGGGCCTTGAGCGGCCGGATAAACGAACGGGTCTATGCTGCGGTCGTCGAGGCCTACGGCAGGCTTGGCCCTTGGGATGAACGGCTGCTCCGCATCATCAACGCCCGCGTGAGCTGGGTGTACGAGTTGCTGCATGCGTCTGAATACGGACGCGAATTGATCAACGAGAAGAACAGGATCTGCGGCGGCGACGTTCTCGCCGCAAATGACCGCTTCGAATCGCTCGTTGCCAAGATGCTCGCCGAGGCCTTAGGCGAGCCCAAGAAAGGCGCCGCGCTAGCGCGGATCCTGATCGAAGCCGTGAACGGCATCCTCGAAAAGGCTGAGACCAAGTCGGCCGCCGAGCAGAACGTGGCGCTGCTGGTCAGCGTGTTCTGCAGGGGGGCGGCGGCGAAGGATTGACGCTGGCGACCGGCCCGCATCCCTCGAGATTTTGGTAATGAGGCTGGAGAGCGGAATGCCTGGAGCATGATGGCTGGAATCAGCCGGACCCAGCGGCGCACGGGCAGGCGGATGAGTGGAGTCTCAGTTCGAAACTCTTACCGCACTGCTTTGCTGGAAGTGTTCGACGGCACTACTAATTTGAACCCAATTATGCTTCGACTGCTCAAAAACCGATCTGATGGGGGCTGGGTATTTGGGGTTTGCCAGCGCGCCGACTGCAACGCCGATCATCGACGGCAGGATGTCGGCCTTCCAATAGACCGTTGAGCCGCAGTTTGGACAAAAGTAGCTGCGGACCTTCCCGCCGCTTGCTGCATCCCGGGCGAACTCTTTCGGAGTTCCAGAAATGGCGACGGCGTCGACCGGATAAAAGGCGCCTACACCAAATGGCGCGCCAGTTCGCCGTTGGCAGTCAAGACAATGACAGGCGACAACCAATTTTGATGGTTCTGGAAGCGTTAGTGTGAGAGCGCCGCAACTGCATCGGGCATCAGCCATTGGAAAACCTCCGTTTTTGAAGCGAGATCGCATTGAGATTTCGAACTGAGACACTACCGGCGGATGTCGGCCGTGGTCAGGGCGTCTGGATTCGGATGATGGGGCAGCTGAGCGTCAAAGGCGGCGCGCGCAGCTCGCACGCAACTGGCCGCGTGCCGGCCCGATCGGCGGGCATACCGCAGCCGCTTGAACCACGATCAGGACGGGAAGAAAATTGGAGCGGGCGAAGGGATTCGAACCCTCGACCCCGACCTTGGCAAGGTCGTGCTCTACCCCTGAGCTACGCCCGCGCTCCGATCCGGCCGGGTAGGTGCCGGAAGGCGGTGGTGATAGGGGGTTTTCCCCGCCTTGGCAAGGGGTTGGACAAGGGGGCCAAAACTCAGCGCATCGCCAGCAGGCGCTGCAGATATTTGCCGTATTCGCTCTCGCGGATCGGCTCGATCAGTCTTTCGAGGGCGCCGTCATCGATGTAGCCCATGCGCCACGCGACTTCCTCGGGGCAACCGATCTGCAGACCCTGGCGATCCTCGACCGTCTCGACGAACTGGGCCGCCTTCAGCAGGCTGGAGGGCGTGCCGGTGTCGAGCCAGGCATAGCCGCGGCCGAGCTTCTCGACGGTCAGCCGTCCCTCCTTCAGGTAGTGCGCGTTGATATCGCTGATCTCCAGTTCGCCGCGCGCCGAACGCGGAATCTGCGTGGCGACGTCGCAAACATCGGAGTCGTAGAAATAGAGGCCGGTCACCGCCCAGTTCGAGCGCGGGTTCTTCGGCTTCTCGACGATGCTGGTCGGCCGGCCATCTGGATCGAACTCGACCACGCCGTAGGCCTGCGGATCGGACACCCAGTAGGCATAGATGAAGGCACCGCTGCCGGTGGCGCCGCGGTCGGCCACCATGGGCAGCGAATCGCCGTAGAAGAGGTTGTCGCCCAGGATCAGGCCGACGCGCGAATTGCCGATGAACTCACGGCCGATCAGAAAGACTTCGGCAATGCCGCCCGGCTTGGGCTGGGTGGCGTAGCTCACTTCGAGGCCCCACTGACGGCCGTCGCCGAACAGGCGGCGGTAGGTCTCGAGGTCCTGCGGATTGACCACCAACAGGATCTCGCGGCACCCCGCCAGCATCATGGTCGTCAGCGGATAGTAGACCATCGGCTTGTTGTAGACCGGCAGGAGCTGCTTGTTGGCGGCCCGTGTCATCGGGTAAAGCCGCGTGCCGCTGCCCCCGGACAGAACGATACCTTTCATCCCGCTACTGTAGACAGGCCCCATGTACGACCCGCAACAACTATTCGCCAAGCTCGAGGCGCTGGGCATCGCGCACCGCACCGTCGAACATCCGCCGGTCTTCACCGTCGAGGAAGCCAAGTCGCTGCGCGGCAACCTCCCGGGCCATCACATCAAGAACCTCTTCCTGCGCAACAAGAAGGAGGAGATGTGGCTCGTGGTGGCGCTCGAGGATCGCGCGGTCGATCTCAAGCGCCTCGGAGAGGCACTGGGCGCGGGCCGGCTGTCGTTCGGCAGCCCCGACCGGCTGCGACGCCACCTCGGGGTCGAGCCCGGATCGGTGACGCCCTTCGCCCTGGTCAACGACGAGGCGCGGGTGGTGAGGCTGGCGCTCGACCGGGGCCTCGCAGACGATGGCTTGAATGGGGGCGGCCCGATCAACGCCCATCCGCTGGTCAACACCATGACGACGGCGATCGCTTCGGCCGATCTGTTGCGGCTGTTCGAGGCCACCGGCCACACCCCGGTCTGGCTCGACTTTCCGGTTTGAAGTTCCGGATTGACGTTATATTATAACGGTATGTTTCGTCGTTTCCTGCTCGCGGCAACACCTCTGTTGGCCGTCGGTCCCGCCTTCGCGCAATCCACCCCAACTGGGGCCCGGATCAAGGTCGTGGCGACCTTTTCGATCCTGGCCGATCTCGTGGGCGAGGTCGGCGGCGAAAGGATCGAGCTGTCGGCCCTCGTCGGTCCCGACACCGACGCCCACACCTACCAGCCGCGGCCGACGGATGCGCGTACGCTCGCCGCCGCCCAGGCGATGGTGAGCAACGGTTTGGGGTTCGAGGGCTGGATCGATCGTCTCGCCAAGGCCGCCCCCTTCAAGGGCCGCGCCATCGTGGCGTCGAAGGGCGTGCCGACGATCGCGGCCGGGCCCGCTCACGGCCATGGCCACGCCCATGGCCCCGATCCTCACTGCTGGCAGGACGTCGCCCGCGTACGCCGCTACGTCGCCAATATCGCGCAGGGCCTGGCCGAAGCCGATCCGGCGAATGCCGCCTTCTACAAGGAGCGCGCCACAGCCTACGACCGGCGGCTGGCCGACCTCGACCAATGGGTCAAGGCGGAGATCGCCAAAGTGCCGGCGGCGCAACGCAAGGCGATTACCGGACACGACTCGTTCGGCTACTTCTCGAAGGCCTACGGCGTGCAGTTCATGGCGCCGCGCGGCTACAACACCGAGAGCGAACCGTCGGCCAAGGACGTGGCGGCCCTGATCCGCCAGGTGCGCGAGCAGAAGATCAAGGCATTGTTCGTCGAGAACATGACCAACCCGGGCATGGTCGAGCAGATCGCCCGCGAGTCTGGCGCCGCGGTCGGCCCTCGTCTCTACAGCGACGCCCTGTCGAAATCCGACGGCCCGGCCGCGACCTACGAGGCGATGATGCGCCACAACGTGACGGCGCTGGTCCAGGGGATGCTGAAGAACTGAGTCTTCCGGACCGCGAGCCTCCGGCTCGCTCGGACTCATGAGCGAGCCGGAGGCTCGCGGTCCGGAAAACTTGAGGGCCTCTAAGCCGAATCGACCTTCAACCCGGCGGCGCGGCGGGCGGCCTGGAGGGTGTTGAACATCAGGCAGGCGACCGTCATCGGGCCGACGCCGCCCGGGACCGGCGTCAGGTAGCCCGCCACCGGCAAAATCTCATCGAAGGCCGCGTCGCCCACCAGCCTCGTCTTGCCCGCCTCCGCCACGATGCGGTTGATGCCGACATCGATCACCGTCGCACCGGGCTTGATCCAATCGCCGCGCACGAATTCCCGCTTGCCGATCGCGACCACGACGATGTCGGCCTGACGACAAAGACCCGGGAGGTCACGCGTGCGCGAGTGCGTGATGGTGACGGTGCAATCGGCGCGCAGCAGAAGCTGCGCCACCGGACGGCCGACCAGGTTCGAGCGCCCGATGACCACGGCATGACGACCGGCCAGCGAGCCCAGGGTGTCCTGCAGCAGCATCGCGATGCCGAGCGGCGTGCAGGGCACGGGAAAGTCGAGCGGCGCACCCGATGCGATCGAACCCAACCGCCCGACGTTGACGGGATGAAAGCCGTCGACGTCCTTGGCCGGATCGACCGCCAGCAGCACATGCGAGGTATCGATGTGCTTGGGCAGCGGCAGCTGCACCAGGATGCCATTGACCGCGGGATCGCCGTTGAGCTCGGCGATCAGCGCCAGGAGTTCGGCCTCGGTGGTCTCGGGGCCGAGCCGATAGTCGAAGCTCGCCATGCCGAGTTCGGCCGCGAGCCTGCCCTTGCTGCGGACATAGACCTGGCTCGCCGGATCGGCGCCCACGAGGACTGTCGCCAGGCCGGGCTTGGGCACTCCCCCTTTGAGTCCTTGGGTGGCCACCAATTCAGCCACGCCCTTGGCCACGCGATGGCGCAGGCCGGCGGCGAAAGCTTTTCCATCGATCAGTTTCGCTTCAGCCATGCTAACGCAACCATTCGACGATCCGGCCAGCGAGCACCGCAGGCTCGCCGGAAATGCTCACAACCTTGTCGCGCCCGGCAGCACCTCGCATGACATCGAAGGCCGATCTGGGCAGGTGCCACTCCGCCGCGAGCAGTGCGATCACGGCGGCGTTGGCCTTGCCGTCCTCCGCCGGCGCCGTCACCTCGGCTTTCAGCCCGCCCTGGGCCGAGCATTGGAGCGCCGTGCGACGCGCCCGCGGCTGGGCACGCAGTTCGACCGTCACGCCCCGCTCGGTGCGGCGCAGGAAGGCCGGATCGGCCAAGGCAGCGGACTAACGCAAGAAAGCCGGCCAGACGTATTCCCACAGCAGGCTGCGGACGAAGAACAGGCCGAGCAGCAGGATGACGGGCGAGACGTCGACACCGCCCAGGTTGGGCAGGATCCGGCGAATCGGGCGCAACACCGGTTCGGTCAGCCGATAGAGGACATCGACCACCATCCGGATGAATTTGTTGCTGATATTGACCACGCCGAACGCCACCAACCAGCTCATGATCGCGCCCGCGATCACGATCCACGTATAGATGTCGATCACCTTGTCGATCAGCACCGCTAGCGACAGCATCGCGTCCCCGCCTGGAAATACCGGCCGACCGCCGGCCGGGCACCCTACTCGGCGGCGATTGACAAGAACAAGCCCATTTCAGGCGCGCCCGATTTCAGTTTTGGGATCAGATCCGGGAGAGGGCAAGTTCGACGCTTCCAATCCGGATGGCGCGCGCAGCGCTGATGTCGCGCGGTCCATGCTCGGGCAGCAGGCGGGCGCCGTCGATGAAGGTTCCCCCGGGGCTGCCCAGGTCTTCGAGGCCGAGCCGGCTGCCCGCGACGAGGAGGCGGGCATGGGGCTGGCCCACCGACGGGTCCGGGACGGAAAGATCGCCGGCCTGGGCCGCAGCCGCACCCGTGACGACATAGGCCGGCAACGATCCGTCGACGGTGAGCGAGACGGCACCGCCGGCAAGCTGCCAGCCGCGCCGATCGGCGAGCTTCATCGGAGGGGCCGCCAGCGCGCGGGGCGGCGAGGACGGGGCCGGGCCGCCGGTCGTCGGTGACGCGAATCCAGGCACCGCGGCCGCGGCGGGCTCGTCGCGCGGCCAGCGCATGAAGGCGAACACCCACAGCAGGATCAGCGGCACGACCGAGCCCACGCCGGTCAGCGTCAGCAGGATGGCGCCGAGGCCCGTCCAGCCCGGCAGGCCCGCCTTCTCGACGATGCGCCAGGCCATCCAGGCCGCCAGCACCGTGCCGACCAGGGCAAAGGCGCCGGTGAGACCGAAGAAGCCCATCAGGGCCGCGATCTCGGCGCCCATCATAAGCGCCGCCCCGGCGAGGCTTCGCCGTTGGGCCATGTGCTAAAGGCCAGCACCGCCATGACGATGAAAGAGCCGATCAACGGCACGAGATGGAACAGCGACAGCGCGCCGGAAAATCCCGCCCGCGTGCAGATGCGCCAGGTCGGGATGATCAGCACGAGCGCCAGCAGCAGATGCCCGATCAGGATCGAGAACAGAAAAAGCGTGCCGAGACCGAGGATCCAGGCCACGGGGTCCCCCACGTGCTAGACGAGTGCCACGACTTCGATCTCGACCATGACGTCGCGCGGCAGGCGCGCCACCTCCACCGTCGAGCGGGCCGGCGGATTGGCGCCGAAATATTCCGGACGGCCGTAGACCTCGTTCATGGCGGTGAAGCTGTCCATGCTCTTCAGGAACACGGTGGTCTTGACCGACCGGTCGAGGTCGCTGCCGGCGGCTTTCAGGACGGCGCGCAAATTCTTGAGGACCTGGTGGGTCTGTTCGGCGATGCCGCCCGCGACGAGGTTGCCGGTCGCCGGATCGAGGGGAATCTGCCCGGCGCAGAAGACCATCCCGTTGGCCACGATCGCCTGCGAATAGGGGCCGAGCGCTTTGGGCGCCGCCTCCGTCTGAACCGCCGTCTTGCCGTTTGCCACTGCTTTACCTCTCCGTCGAGAACGTCGGCTGGACGCTAACATAGACCGGTTTGCTTGACAGGTGCCCCGGCAACCATTATCCGCGCGGTTCTCCGGGCCATATCTCGGTTTGTTGGGGGGGCTGTAGCTCAGCTGGGAGAGCGCCTCGTTCGCAATGAGGAGGTCAGGGGTTCGATCCCCCTCAGCTCCACCAACCACCCCCGACCCGCCTCCTCGGCCGCATTCACTGGCTTGCTGCGCCCCGTCGCGGCACTATCGCCGTCGATGCGCAGACGCAAACGACCGACGCCTGCCGAACTCGGCCTCTCGACCGAAGAGGGCCGCGTCCTCAGCGCGCTGCGCACGCCGCAGCGCGTGCAGGAGTTCGTCGCAGGCCTGCGCGCCAACTTCGAGCAGGAAGGCGACACCTTGCGCTCGGTCCGCGGCGTGTTGCATCACCGCAAGGCACACTGCATCGAAGCGGCCTTCGTCGCCGCCTGTGCGCTGTGGCTGCATGGCGATCCGCCGCTGCTCATGGATCTGACGGCAACCCACGACGATTCCGACCATGTCGTCGCCCTGTTCCGCCGCAACGGCTGCTGGGGCGCGATCTCCAAGAGCAACCACGCGTGGCTGCGCTGGCGCGACCCCGTCTATCGCAGCCTGCGCGAGCTCGCGATGTCGTACTTCCACGAATATTTCAACAACGGCCGCAAGACGCTTCGCACCTATTCGGCGTCGGTCGACCTGCGCCGCTTTCCGCCCGGCATGTGGATCACCAGCGAGGAGAATTGCTGGGATGTCGGCGCCGCCGTCGATGATTCTCGCCACTACCGGCTGATCGCACCGGGTCAAATGCGCTGGCTCATGCCGCCCGATGCCACGGTGATGCGTGCCGACAACCTGCTTCAATACGAAAGCCGCGATCGCAAGACGGCCCGCAAATACTAATCGCAAATACTGGGGAGCACCGCGATGAGACGAGCGATCTCGATCCTGCTGCTGGTCCTGCTCGGCGGAGCACCAGCGGCCGCACAGATCCCCGCCGAATGGCAATCCGCGGCACAGGCAGTGATCGGCGAACTCGAACGCGACACGCCCCAGGCTGCCAAACCGTGGACGGGCGCGGAGCTCACGCAGGGCTGGAACCTCGCGCGCGCCTGGCGCAAGCACAACAACGGCAACGTCGAGATCATCCTCGCCGAATACCTGATGTTCGTCGCCCTCTGCCGCCGCGGCTGCGCCAACAGCACGATCGAAGGACAGGGCTACGTCGGCGTAGCCGAACAGGCGAAGGCACTGCGCAACCAGAACGGCGGGGCCTATGCGATGGCCTCCAATGCGCATGCCTGGCTCGCCGGCCTGCCCGATCCCAGCGCTGCGGCGCAGAAGAACGCCGCGCTCTGGGCGAAGGACCTCGACCTGGCGGCGGCCGACTTCGCCACCAGCAACATCTACGCGCTGGCCTGGCTGCTGGCCCGCAACCGGCCGACACAAGCCGAACAGGCCGACGCCTTCGCGCGGTTTGCGATCGTCGTGCAGGGCAAGGCCTGGCTCGGCACGCGCTGCCTCGACATCTCGAAAGTGGCGACAGTGCTCGACGCGCCGCCGCGGATCGACGCCTGCAAGTAAGAAGAGGCAAATAAAAAGGGGGCGCCCGGCGCCCCCTTTCCGATTTTGAGATGCAGCCGCTACTCGGCCGCGATCGCGTCCTGCACGAACTTCTTCTTGTCGAAGTCGTCGGCGACCTGGAGGTCGTTGCCGATCAGCTGGTTGATGTCGATCTTGGCGTATTCCATCACGCCCATGTCGCCCAGCGCCTTCTGCACCTTGGGCCCGAACAGGCCGATCTCCTTCAGGATCGGCACGATGCGGGTGAAGAGCCTGGAGCGGAACGACTGCATGGCGCCCGAGTTGTAGGCGTATTCCATGAGCTTATCGACCGGCAGGCCCGAGCGCATCCAGACCTCGGCCTGGTTGAAGCGATCGCGCATGAAGTAAAGCGCCTCGACGGTGAACTCCTCGCGCTCGGCGCGCTCGGCATCGGAGAGGTGCGGATAGTATTCGCGCAGCGCCATGCGGCCGAAGGTGACGTGGCGCGCCTCGTCCTGCATGACATAGGCATTGACCGAAGCCGCCAGGTTGTTCTTGGCGCTGTCGCGGATGCGCTGGAAGGCGGCGAGCGCCAGGCCTTCGATCAGGACCTGCATGCCGAGATAGGTCATGTCCCAGCGGCGGTCGGTCAGCGTCTGTTCGAGGAGCTGCTTCAGCGATGGCGTGATCGGGTAGGCGCACTTGAACTTCTCGTGGATCAGCCGCTTGTAGCTCTCGACGTGGCGGGCCTCGTCCATCACCTGGGTGGCGGCATAGAACTTGGCGTTCATGTCCGGCACGGTGTTGACGATCTTGGCGGTGGCGATCAGCGCGCCCTGCTCGCCGTGCATGAACTGGCAGATCGAATGGCACTGGAGATTGAAGCGCAGCCAGTCCTTCTCCTTGTCCGTCATCTTTTCCCAGAAGGGCGAGCCGTAGATCGGGATCGACTCGTCGGCCATGCCCATCGGGTTGCCTTCGAACAGCTCCTGGCTCCAGTCGATGCGCGTGGAGGTATCCCACTGCTGCTGCTTGCCCTTCTCGTAGAGGTTCAGCAGATCGGACGAGCCCTCGTCGTATTCCCAGTTGAAGGCAATCTCGGTGGCGCCATCGAATTTCCAGCCTGTCGTTTCGACCGGCAGCGCGTAGATCTTCTGTGTGCTCATGTGTCTCTTGCCTCCTGACGCTGAAAGCGGTCCCATCCCGGGGAGCCGGAGCGGCAATTATGACGCTCCGTTCATTTTTCTAGCCGGAAACTATCACAAGCTGTTAGACGAGTCCCGCGGTTTTCAGGGTACGTGAGCACGGATTTTCCCATGGCCTATCATCAGTTGCGCATCGCTAAAATCATCCAGGAAACGCCCGATGCGCGCTCCTTCGTTTTCGAGATTCCAGCCGATCTGGCGGCGAAGTTCCAATACCGGGCAGGCCAGTTCCTGACCTTCCGGGTGCCCCACGCCGACGGCGCCTTCAACCGCTGCTATTCGCTGTCCAGCGCACCGGGGATCGACGGCCTGCCCAAGGTCACCGTGAAACGGGTGGCCGGCGGCAAGGGTTCCAACTGGTTCCACGACGCACTGAAGGAGGGCGGCAGCCTGGACGTGCTGCCGCCGGCCGGTCGCTTCGTCCTAGGCGAGGGCGCCGCGCCCCTGCTCCTGTTCGGCGGCGGCAGCGGCATCACGCCCATGATGTCTCTGATCAAGAGCGCCCTCAAAGGCGGCACGCGCCGCATGCGCCTGTTCTACGCCAACCGCGACAAAGCCTCGATCATCTTCGATGCCGAGTTCGAGGCGCTCTGCAAGGCCAACCCCGGCCGCCTCGAGGTGATCAACCATCTCGATGCCGCGCAAGGCCTCACCAAGCCCGAGGAGATCCAGGCGGTGCTGAAGGGCTTCGAGGATGCCGAGGCCTATCTTTGCGGGCCGGGTCCGTTCATGAGCCTGGTCGAAAGCACGCTACTGGCGGCCGGCGTTGCGCCTCAGCGGATTCACATCGAGCGCTTCGAGGCGTCGGGCAATGACTCCGTGCCAGTCGAACCGGCGGAAGGCGAAGTGATCCCGAGCGAGATCACCATTCACTTCGAGGGCAAGACGCACAAGGTCCCGTACCAGAAGGGCCAGACCATCCTGGTGGCGGCGCGCGCCGCCGGGCTCAATCCGCTGTCGTCCTGCGAGGAGGGCTTCTGTGCCTCATGCGCGGCCAAGCGCATCAAGGGCAAGGTCGTTCTCGCCAACAACGACATCTATACGGCCGACGACCTTGCCAACAATTGGATCCTCACCTGCCAGGGCCATTGCTTCGGCCCCGAGGTCGAGATCACGTACGACGTCGTCTGAAGGCGACGTGATCTAGGTCACCGACTCATTAAAGCGCATCCATATTCGTATGGAAGCGAGTTTGACGCTGGCGATGTAGTTGTCGTCGCGCTTGTCATAGCGGGTGGCGACGGCGCGGAAGTGCTTGAGTTTATTGAAGAACCGCTCGACCAGATTGCGTCGGCGATAGAGTGGCTTGTCGAAGGGCGGCGGTTTGAGCCTGTTGGGCATGGGCTTGACGTTGGCCCGCGCGCCACGCGCGGCGAGCGTTTCGTGCAGGGCGTTGGAATCGTAGGCGGCGTCAGCCAGCAGCACATCGCCGCGCCCGACCGTGTCGAGCATGTCCTGAGCGCTGCGCCCGTCGTTAGCCTGGCCTTCGGTGAGCTTGAGCAGGATCGGCAGGCCGCAGGCGTCGACCAGGGCGTGGATTTTGGTGGTCAACCCGCCGCGCGAGCGACCCATGCAACGGGATCGGGTGGCTTTTTTTTGCCGTTCGCGGCGTGTTGATGGACCCGGATCGACGACGAGTCGATCATCTGGATGTCGCCATTATAAGCCTTTGAAACGGCCGTCAGAAGGCGATCCCACACGCCCGCCCGCCGCCACCGGTTGAAGCGGTTCACGCAGGTCGTGTGCGGACCGTAGCGATCGGGAATGTCGGCCCACGGCGCTCCCGTCCGCAGACGCCAGAAGATGCCGTTCAGCACCCGGCGATCGTCGACACGGGCAACCCCGCGAGGCTTGTTCGGCAGCAACGGCTGGATCACTGACCACTCGAAGTCCGTCAGATCGAAGCGCGCCATCGCAACCTCCCCAGTTCGAGAGATTGAATCAGATCGCCTTCAAATGCGGAATCTCTTTTATGGGTCTATGACCTAG
>JACPVT010000208.1 GCA_016191685.1 Rhodospirillales bacterium
CAAGGACCTGTGCAAGCGCTACGGCATCCCGACCGCCGCCTATGAGCGCTTCGACGAGATCGCCAAGGCGGAGGCCTATCTCAAGACCCAGAAGACGCCGATCGTGATCAAGGCCGACGGGCTCGCCGCCGGCAAGGGCGTGATCATCGCCGAGACGACCGACCAAGCAATCGCCGCCACGCGCGACATGCTGTCGGGCAACAGGTTCGGCGCCTCGGGATCGTCGGTCGTGATCGAAGAATTCATGCAGGGCGAGGAAGTGAGCTTCTTCGTCCTGTGCGACGGCGACGACGTGCTGCCGCTGGTCGCGGCGCAGGACCACAAGCGTGCCTTCGACGACGACAAGGGGCCCAACACCGGCGGCATGGGCGCCTACTCGCCGGTGCCGATCTTCGACGCCGCGCTGCAGAAGCGCACGATGGACGAGATCATACTGCCGACCGTGCGCGGCATGAAGGAACTCGGCGCGCCGTTCAAAGGCGTTTTCTATGCCGGCCTGATGGTCGACCAGGGCAAGCCGCGCCTGGTCGAATATAATTGCCGCTTCGGCGATCCCGAATGCCAGGTGATGATGATGCGGCTCAAATCCGATATCGTGCCGGCGCTGATCGCCTGCGCCGACGGCGGCCTCCGACATCTCGACCTGCGCTGGTCCGACCAGGCCGCGCTCACCGTCATCCTGGCGACCAAGGGGTATCCCGATGCCTACAAAAACGGCAGCGAGATCCGCGGCCTTGCCGAAGCCGCCAAGGTCGAGGGCGTCAAGATCTTTCATGCCGGCACCAAGACGGATGGTCCTCGCCTCCTGGCCAATGGCGGACGGGTGCTGAACGTCACCGCCATGGCGCCCACCGTCGAGGAGGCCCGCAATCGCGCCTATCGCGCCGTCGACCTGATCGACTGGCCGGAGGGCTTCTGCCGGCGCGATATCGCATGGCGGGCAGTCAAATAGACCCTGCTCCCCATATGAATGGGGAGGAAATTTAGGCTACGTTCCTGCCATGCCCGACATGATCACCGAGTCCCAACGCCTTCTGGCGCAATTGCGCTTTCCCTGCGGCGACGTGCCGGAACCCGGCGACATCAAGAACGTCGCCCCCGGCATCTACTGGCTGCGCATGCCGCTGCCCTTCCAGCTCAACCACATCAACCTGTGGCTGGTCGAAGAGAAGGACGGCTGGACCATCGTCGACACCGGCATCAATACGCAGGCAACGCGCGACTTGTGGGAGAAGATCTTCGCCGAGAAGCTGAACGGAAAGCCGGTGACGCGCGTGATCGCCACGCACCTGCATCCCGACCATGTCGGCCTCGCCGGCTGGCTGTGCGAGCGCTGGAAGGCGCCGCTCCTGATGACCTTGGGCGAATACATGAGCGCCGTCGCGGCGCGCAACGACTTCATCGAGAACGAGGACCTGCGCGCGGCCCATCTGGCGAGGAACGGCGTGCCGGCCGAGAGCGTCGCGTTGTTCCACCGCCACAAGGGCGGCTACGCCATGGGCGTGGCGCCGCTGCCGACCGCCTTCCAGCGCATGATCCACGCCCACCCGATCACGCTGGGCGGCCACCGCTGGGACGTGATCGTGGGCCGCGGCCACGCGCCCGAGCACGCCTCGCTGTGGTGCCCCGAGCTCAACGTGCTGATCGCGGGCGACCAGGTGCTGCCCAAGATCAGCACCAATGTCGGCGTCTGGCCGAACGAGCCGCTGGCCGATGCGCTCACATGGTTCCTCGACGGCTTCTCGCGCTTCCGTCGCCTGCCGGCCGACGCGCTGGTGCTGCCCAGCCACGGCTTCCCGTTCATCGGCATGCACACAAGGCTCGACCAGCTCGTGGCCCATCACGACGCACGGCTGAACGATATCACCCACGCCATCGCCCAGCGCGGCAGCCACGGCGCCACCGGCTGGGACATGGTGCCGGTGCTGTTTCCGCGCCATCTCGACAACAACCAGATCGTCTTCGCCTTCGGCGAGACGCTCGCCCACATCCACTGCCTGGAAACCCGCGCCCGTGTGAAGCGCACGGTGGTCGACGGTGTCCACCGCTTCGTGGCCCTGGTCGACGTGCATGCCCAGCCGCCGTCCGACGATTCGGACGCCGAGGTCATGGACATCGGCCAGACCTGAGGGCTGATGCGCGTCGACCTCTTCGATTTCGAGCTGCCGCAGGACCTCATCGCCCAACGGCCCGTCTCGCCGAGGGACGCAGCCAGGCTGCTCGACGTGGCGCCTGACGGACTTCATGACCGCGGCGTGCGCGATCTGCCGAGCCTGCTGCGCAAGGGCGACCTGCTGGTCTTCAACGACACCCGGGTGATCCCCGCCCGCCTGCTCGGCACGCGGCCGGCGGGCGGCAAAGTCGAGGCGCTGCTGATCCGCGACTTGGGCCAGGGCCGCTGGCTTGCCTTCGCGCGGCCGACCAAGCGGCTCCGGATCGGCGATGCGCTGGCCTTTGCGGGCGGACTCGCCAGCACGATCGAGGCCAAGAACGACGACGGTTCGGTCGTGCTCACTTTCGACCGGAGCGGCCCCGAATTTGTCACAGCCCTCGAGCGGGGCGGTGCGGTACCGCTGCCGCCTTACATCCGCGGCGGCACCGCTGACGCGCGGGACCGCACCGATTACCAGACCCTGTTCGCCAAGCATGATGGCTCCGTCGCCGCTCCCACCGCCGGGCTTCACTTCACGCCGGCTCTCATGGCCGCCCTGGCCGACGCAGGCGTCGCCACCGCCGGCGTCACGTTGCACGTCGGCGCCGGCACCTTCCAGCCGGTGCGCACCCTCGATACCGACCGGCATGTCATGCACGCCGAATGGGGCGAGGTCCCGCAGGCCACGGCAGACGCCATCGCCCGGGCCAAGCGCGTGGTCGCGATCGGCACGACCTCGCTCCGGCTGCTCGAAACGGTCGCCCGCAGCGGCCCATTTCCAAGTGGCAAGGTGCGCGCCTGGACGGGCGAACCCGACATTTTCATCACGCCGGGCGTGCCGTTTCGTGTCGTCGATCTCCTGCTCACC
>JACPVT010000036.1 GCA_016191685.1 Rhodospirillales bacterium
CATGCTTGAACTCAAATCGGTCGATGCCGGCTACGCGAGCTTCCAGGCCCTGTTCGGCGTCAGCCTCAACGTCGAGGCTGGCGAGGCGGTAGGCGTGATCGGCCCCAACGGCGCCGGCAAGACGACGCTGATGCGGGTGATCTCCGGGCTGATCCGCCCGACCAAAGGTTCGATCGCGATGGAGGGCACCGATGTGCTCGAGACGCCACCGCATCGCATCATCGAACTCGGGATCGCGCACGTGCCGGAGAACCGCCGGTTGTTTCCGCGGCTGACGGTCGAGGACAACCTCAAGATGGGCGCCTTCATGCGCGCCGCGCGCCCGAAATTCGCGCAGCGCCTGGAGTTCGTCTTCGACCTGTTCCCGCGCCTGAAGGAACGGCGCAACCAGTTCGCCGGCACGATGTCGGGTGGCGAACAGCAGATGTGCGCCATCGGACGGGCGCTGATGTCGGACCCCAAGCTGCTGTTGCTCGACGAGCCGTCGGCCGGCCTGGCGCCGGTCGTCGTCCAGCAGGTGTTCGAGCTGGTGAAGCGGATCCGTGCCAGCGGGCTCACCGTGCTGATCGTCGAGCAGAACGTGAAGCAGGTGCTGCGGGTCGTCGACCGCGCCTATCTTCTTGAGGCCGGCACCATCCGCATCTCGGGCACGTCGGCCGAACTGCTGGAAAGCGACACCATCAAACAGGCGTATCTCGGCGTCTAGGGCGGGTTCACGATGGCAGACATATTCGACGTTTACCTTGCCGAAGCGGTCATCAGCGGGATCCTGCTGGGCGGCGTTCTGGCGCTCCTGGCGCTCGGTCTCAACCTGATCTTCGGTGTCATCGAAGTGACCTGGATCTGCTACGCCGAGCTGATCATGCTCGGCATGTACGCGCTCTACTATTTCTATTCCGTCTACGGCCTGCCGATGTGGGTTGCCGCACCCGCCTGCATCCTGGTCGTGGCGGTGCTGGGCCTGCTCCTGCACTACATCGTCATCGCGCCACTGCTCGACGCGGCGCCAATCAACCAGCTGCTGGCGACCGGCGGCGTGCTTTTCTTCCTGCAGAGCTTCGCCACCGTTGCCTTCGGCATTGACTTCCGCAATCTCGGCATCCGCCTGCCGGTGCTGGCGTTGGGCGAAATGCACTTCAGCTACGCCCGCCTGCTCGCCTTCGGCGCGGCGCTGGCCGGCATGGTGGTGGTCTACCTGTTCATGACCCGGACCTATATCGGCACGGCGATCCGCGCGATTTCGCAGGACCGCCAGATCATGGCGCTGATGGGCGTCGATACCAAGCGGCTCTATCTCGTTACCTCGGCGATCGGCGGCGCGCTGGCCGGCCTCGCCGCCTGCCTGCTGGTGCTGCAGTACGCCGTCCATCCCTTCGTCGGCCTGTCGTTCGGACCGATCACCTTTTTGATCTGCGTACTGGGTGGGCTCGGCAACTTCATCGGCGGCTTCGTCGCCGCCTTCCTGTTCGCGCAGATCATCTCGCTGGGCGGCCTCTACTCCGACCTCGAGTGGGGCTACGTGCTGGCCTTCGCCTTCTTCATCGTCATGATGTTCATCCGGCCCGCCGGACTGCTGGCGAGACGCTCGTGAACCCGCGCCACCTGGTCTATTGGGCCGTTGCCGCGGCATTGATCGGGCTGCCGGCTGTTTACAGCCAGCCCTACCACCTGCACGTATTGGTGCTGATCCTGATCTGGTCGTTCGCCTACACCTCGTGGTCGGTGATGGGCCGTTTCGGACTGGTGTCGCTCGGCCACGGCGGCTTCATGGGTGTCGGCGCCTACGTCACGGCGCTGCTGTGGAACCATCTCGGCCTGTCGCCGTGGATCGGCATCCCGATCGCCCTGGTCTGCGCCGGCGCGCTGGCGCTGGTCGTCGCCTATCCGTGCTTTCGCTTCCGCATCACCGGACACTATTTCGCGCTGGTGACGCTGGCGCTGTCGGGCATCGTGCTGCAGATCATCACGGCGACGCGCGACTACACCGGCGGATCGCTCGGCTATACGCCCGAGCGCACCAAGGGCAGCGTGTTCACCGCCCTGCAGTTCGTCGAGAAGGAGACGTGGTACCTGATCGCACTTGCAGTGTGGGCTGGCGGGATCGCGATCTGGTTCTGGATCGATCGCAGCATGATCCGCTACGCCATGGAGGCAATCTCGGAGGACGAGGATGCGGCGGCGGCGGCCGGCATCAATGTCACGGCCGAGAAGCTCAAGATCACCGTGTTGAGCGCGGTGATGACCGCGCTGGCCGGCGCCCTCTACTGCCAATACCAGATGTTCATCTCGCCCGACACGGTAAGCGGCATCGCGGTCTCCCTGCAGATGGTGTTCGCCGCCGTGGTCGGCGGGATTTATGTCGCACTGGGCCCGACCGTTGGTGCCATCATCACCATCCTGCTGGCCGAAATGCTGCGGATCGGCTTCGGCACCAAGGCGGTGGGCTGGGACAACCTCGTCTACGGCGTCCTGCTCGTCGTTTTCATCATCTTCCTTCCCAAGGGCATTCTTGGTAGCTTGCTGGAGCGTATGAAGTCGTCAAGCAAGCGATAGGAATGGACGAATTCGATTTTGTCGTCGTCGGGGCGGGCTCGTCCGGCGCGCCTATCGTCGACCGCCTGACGGCGTCCGGCCGGTATAATGTCCTGCTGCTCGAAGCCGGGCCGGACGACGACACGAACAAGTGGCTCTCCATTCCGCTGGGCTTCGCCAAGACCTTTCTCGATCCCGCGGTGAATTGGAAGTTCGTCACCGAGCCCGAACCCGAACTCAACGGGCGGCATATCTATTGGCCACGCGGCAAGGTGATCGGTGGATCGAGCGCCATCAACGGCATGATCTATGCCCGTGGCTTTCCCTCCGATTACGACCGTTGGCATCGACTGGGCAATCCGGGCTGGTCGTTCGACGATTGCCTGCCCTATTTCAAGCGCCTTGAAGCCTATCCGGGCGGCGCGTCGGAGCATCACGGCGGCGACGGTCCGGTGAAGATCACCCAGGACGAGTATCGCAACGAAATCAGCGAGGCTTTCCTGGCGGCCTGTGCCGAGGTCGGCCTGCCGGCGGTTCCTGATTTCAATGGTGGCGAAAGCGAGGGAGCGGGCCTGTATCATGCGACGACCAGCGAGGGCCGCCGGGTTTCGACCGGCAGGGCGTACCTTGTCCCCGCCCGTCGTCGCGCCAATTGCCGCGTTGTGACGGGTGCCCTGGTCGAACGCATCGAGGTCGCCGACGGGCGGGCGACCGGCGTCACCTACCGCAAGGACGGCCAGAACGTGACCGCGCGGGCGCGTCGTGAAGTCGTGATCTCCGCGGGCACCGTCGGTTCGCCGGTGCTGCTGCAGCGCTCGGGCATCGGGCCGGCGGCACTGCTGGGTGGTCTCGGCATCCCGGTCGTCCGCGATCTGCCGGGAGTCGGCGAGAACCTGCAGGATCATTGGGGCGTGAGGTCGACCTACAAGACCTGGTGGCGTCTGACGCTGAACGACGACATCAACATGTTCCACCGCCGGCTGAGCGCGATTATCGAATACAAGCTGCTGCGCACCGGACCTCTGACCGCCAGTCCGGCTTTCGCCGGCGCCTTCGTGCGACTGTTGCCGGAGTCAGCTGGGCCGGACACTCAGCTCTATTTCCTTCCGTGGTCGACCGACCGGATCGATCGGGGCCCGCACCGGTTCTCGGGATTCACGATTCTCGCCAACCAGCTGCGGCCCGAAAGCCGTGGCCATGTGCGCATTGCGTCGCAGGATCCCGCGGCAAGGCCTGCGATCGTCGCCAATTACATGTCCGCGGATCTCGACCGAAAGTCGACGGTGGCGGCCATCAAGTTCGTGCGTCTCCTTGCCCGAACGACCGCGCTGGCCCGGACCATCACGGAAGAACTCGAGCCTGGCGTCGAAGCCTGGAGCAACGAGGACTTCCTCAACCATGCCCGCCGTGAAGGCCAATCGTCCTACGATCCTGTCGGGACCTGCAGCATGGGAAACGGCTCCGCCGCCGTGGTCGACGCCCGCCTGCGCGTGCACGGCATCGCCGGACTTCGCGTCGCCGATGCCTCGATCATGCCGACCCTGATCTCCGGCAACACCAACGCCGCCTGCATGATGATCGGCGAAAAGGCCGCGGACCTACTTCTGGCCGACGCGCGCTAGGGCGAAGATCTCGAGCGGCGCATTGCGGCCGCGGATTGCCAGCGTCGGCAGCGGTTCGGCGACAAGGTCGGCCGGCAATGCCACCGCCTCGAGTAGGTCGGCGGAGACGAGAATATCGCGACCCCGCGCTTTTGCCGCCTCGAGCAAGCGCGCCGCCACGTTCAGCGTGTCGCCGACATAGGCAATCTCGCGCCGCGCGTCGCCGATCTCGCCGGCGACGATCTCGCCGCAATGAAGCGAGGCACGGAACGCGGGGACTACGCCGAATCGCCTGCGATAGCGGTCGCCGTTGCCGGCGATGAGGTCGCGGACGATGAAGGGGCAGGCGAGGAAGTCGCCATCGGCCAAGGCTTTCCCGGCAGTCCAGGTCAGGATCGCCTCGTCGCCCACATATTTGTGGATTTCCGCCTGGGTTTCGAACGCGGCGTCTGACACGTCGCGGAAGAAGTCGTTCAGGAGCTCGTGGAAGCGGATCGGCCCCAGCCGCTCGGCGAGGCGGGTCGAATCCTTCATGTCGATCAGCAGGAATGCCCGCTGCTCGCGCCTGGGCTGCACGTAGCGGCCGGTCAGCAGGCCCTTCAGGGTGCCGTAGCCCAGCAGGCCGCCGATCTCGATGATCACGTTGGCGAAGATTGCCATGGCAATCGAGAAGACGAGCGAGGTGCGAAAGACGGCGTCAATCGACGGCCGCATCACCAGCAGGCCGGCAATGATCACGACGGAGTAGAACAGCACCTTCAGACTGAAATAGGCGACCAGCGGCAATCGGCGCAGCCGTCGCAGGAGCCCGGGGCGCCGGCTCCCGAGCTCGAAGAGGATGATCGGTGTGGCGATCATCAGCGACGTGAGGGCGCCGTGGAACGCGCTCTGCAGCGGTGCCCGCGGCGGCTCGCTGGCAGGCGCCACCGCGTAGCCGAAGTAGGCGCTGATCACGGCGGCGGCCAGGCTGAACCAGAGGAACAGCCGCACGTCGCGGCGGTCGCGGCGCGTAATTCTCATGCGCGGCGCGCCAGCGCGCGAACGAAGGTCGCGTGGTCGACGTTGCCGCCGGAGCAGACGACGGCAACGGTCCGGCCCCTGACTGGCAGCTTGCCGGTGAGCGCCGCCGCCAGCGCCACCGCACCGCCCGGTTCGACCACGATCTTGAACTCGCGGAAGGCCGTTTCCATGGCGTCGAGTACTTCGTCGTCGGTGACGACGAGTCCGGGACCCAGGAGCGTTCTGGCCAATGCGAAGGTGACGTCGCCCGGCGTCGGTGCCAGCAGGGCATCGCAGATCGAGCCCGTGAGCTTGTCGTTCTTTTCCTTCTTGCCGCTCTTCAATGAGCGGGCGAGGTCGTCGAAGCCGGCGGGCTCGCCGGCATGCACGCTGGTGGCCGGGCTGAGGCCCTTTATGGCAAGCGCAATGCCGGTCGACAGGCCGCCGCCGGAGCAGGGGGCGGCCACCGCGTCGAGCGTGGCGCCCAATGCCTTGGCCTGTTCGACGATCTCCAGCCCGGCCGTGCCCTGGCCGGTCAGGATCCAGGCGTGGTCGTAGGGCGGCACCACCGTGGCGCCGGTCTTCTGAGCGATACCGAGGCCGATCGCCTCACGACTGTCCTTGACGCGATCGTAGAGCACGATCTCGGCGCCCGATGCCCGCGTGTTGGCGACCTTCAGCGCCGGCGCGTCGGCCGGCATGACGATGGTGGCCTTGACGCCGAGCAGGCGGGCTGCTTCGGCCAGCCCCTGCGCATGGTTGCCCGACGACCAGCCGACGACACCCTTTCTGCGGTCGGCCTCGCTCATCGACGCCAGGAAATTGTAGGCGCCGCGCAGCTTGAACGAGCCGGTGCGCTGCAGGCACTCGGCCTTGATGAACAGCCGGCCGCCCAGCATCGCATTGACCCGCGCGTTCTCGAGCAGCGGGCTGTGCAGCGTCACTCCCTCGAGGCGGCGGGCGGCGGCCTGGACGTCGGCAAAAGTTGGAAGTGACGTCATCAGGAAACGCCAAGCAGCGACGGCAGTTGCGACAGGTCCCGGAGCTGGGCGGCCGGCTTGCCGGGAAGATTGTCGTCGGGGGCGCCGGCACGGTTGACCCAGACGGTGCGGAAGCCGAAATGCGCCGCGCCGTGTGCATCCCAGCAGTTCGATGACAGGAAGCAGACCTTGTCGGGCTTCACGCCGCAGCGCGCCTCGACCAGCCGGTAGACCCGGGCGTCGGGCTTGAAGACGCCGACCGGATCGACGCTCAGCACCGCCTCGAAGCGCGCCGCGAGGCCCGAGGCCGCGACCATCGGATCGAGCATCTCGGAGTTGCCGTTGGACAGGATCGCCAGGCGAAGCCCGGCGCGCTGCAGCCGCTCGAGCATGGCCGGCACCTCGGGGAAGGGATCGAGGGCGAGATAGGCGTTCATCAGTTTGTCACGCGCCACCGGCGAGGTGATGCCGTGGGCGGCCAGGCAATGGTCGAGCGCCTCGCCGGTCACCTGCCAGAACGGGGCATAGGAGCCCATGCCATTGCGCAGCCAGGTGTACTGGATCTGCTTCAGGCGCCACAGGTCGGCAAGCTGGTCGGCTTTCGGTCCGATCGCGGCGCGATGTCGGGCGACCGCTGAATTGAAGTCGAACAGCGTGCCGTAGGCGTCGAACACGCAGATCTCGGTGCCGGCGAAGTCTCCGCTCATGATTTGCCCCCTCACGAATTGCTCGAAACGATCGAAGACCCTAGGCTAACAAGCATGTTCATCGCCATCGTTCAAATCCCCATGGCCAAGCGCCCGCGTGACTCCGCCGTCGAGGCGGCGCGCAAGTCGGCGCCGACCTACACAGCGCTCCGGGCCAAGGGTCTGGTGCGCAAGTACTACCTCAACGGCACGGCGGGCGGCGGTGGAGTCTATCTCTGGGAATCGGAAGAAGCCGCCCGCGCCTGGTACACGCCGGAGTGGGAGGCGCGCATGGAAGCGGCGTTCGGCGCCAGGCCCACCGTGACCTACTACGACAATCACGTCGTCGTCGACAACGAGGCCGGCAATGTCCGCGTCGAAGGAGAAAGCTGAAATGCAAAAGCGTAGACTGGGCCGGACCGGCCTCGACGTATCGGTGCTCGGCTATGGCGCCGGCGCGGTCGGCGGGCTGTTCACCAAGGGCACCGCGGCCGAGCAGGAGCGTGCCGCAGCGCGCGCCATAGAAGCCGGCATCAACTATTTCGACACCGCGGCGCTCTACGGCAATGGCGAATCCGAGCGCAACCTCGGCCGCGCGCTCAACAGCCTGAAGGCCGACGTGATCGTCGGCACCAAGTTCCGGCTGGCCGCCCCGCACCGCGCCGGCGTCGCAGGCTTCGTCGCAAAGTCGCTGGAAGAGAGTCTCAAGCGCATGGGCCGCGATCATGTCGATCTCCTGCAGCTCCACAATCCGCTGGTCGCCACCGATTCCGGCGACCGGCTCGCCATCGAGATCGCATTGAACGAGGTGGCGCCGGCGCTGGAGAAACTCCGCAAGGCCGGCAAGACGCGCTTCATCGGCTTCAGCGGCGTCGGCGAGCCGCCGGCGCTGCACCAGGCCGTCGAGTCGAAGCTCTTCGATACCGTCCAGGTCGTCTACAACGCGCTCAATCCCAGCGCCGGCGGGCCGATGCCCAAGGGTGCGCCCGGCCTCGACTACGGCCGCCTGCTCGACAAGGCGAAGGCGGCCGACATGGGCACCATCATCATCCGCGCGCTGGCGGGCGGCGCGCTCTCCGGCACCACCGACCGCCATCCGCTCGCCATGCAGGACGTGCCGCCGATCGGCTCGGCGCTCGACTTCGCCACCGATGTGGCGCGCGCCAAACTCCTGGAGCCGCTGGTGCGCGAGGGCGCGGCGGCAAGCCTCACCGAATTGGGCGAGCGCTTCGTGATCTCCCATCCTGCCGTCTCGACGATGCTGATCGGCTACTCGACGCTGCAACATCTCGACGAGGCGATCGCGGCGGTGAACAAGGGGCCGCTGCCGGAGGCGGTGTTGAAGCGGATGGCCTAGGACCGGCCCCTCAGGACCGTCCTGTCGCCGGCGGCACCGTGCGGAACGGGCCGTTCAGGCGGTCGCGGTAGACGCCGACGCCTTCCATGATGCGCTGCACGTAGTTCCGGGTCTCGCGGAACGGGATCATCTCGATCCAGTCGACCATGTCGATCTTGCCGGCGCGCGGGTCGCCGATCGTCTCCAGCCAGCGCGCGACGCGGTTGGGCCCGGCGTTGTAGCCGGCGAGTGCGAGTTCATAGGAGCCGCCGAACTTCTGCAGCATCTCGGCGAGATACTGGCTGCCGAGCTGGACGTTGTAGGCGGGATCGCGCGTGAGCTTGTCCTGGATGAAGGGCACGCCGACGCGGCCGGCGACGTCGCGCGCCGTGCCGGGCAGCAACTGCATCAGGCCCAAGGCACCCGATGATGAGACGGCGGCGGCGTTGAATGCGCTCTCCTGGCGCGTGACCGCGAGCGCCAGCGCGCGCTCGATCGAGCCGGTTGTGCCGAGATCGACGACCGGGAAGGCGGCGTCGAACAGGGTGACGCCGTTCTCGACGCCGCGCCGCGCGATGGTGAGCGCCACGTCGGGCCGCCTGAGTTCGACGGCGAGCTGGGCCAGCAGCGCGGTTTCGCCCGGCGCCGTGATCATGCGGGCGAGCCGCAGCAGGAAGGGGCGGGCGCGGTCGAAGTCGCCGGCCTGGCCGAGATAGCGCGCGACCGTCACCAGTTCGCGTCCGCCCAGCGCCTGGCGGTCGGAGTCGTTCGCCACCGGGTCGCTCGGCAGGCGCGCGGCCCCGCCCGGCAGTTTGCGCGCTGCGAGCTGGCCGTAGAAGGTCTGCCCGAAGCCCGCGGCCTTGGCGTACCACTCGTTGGCGTCCTTGGCGCGGCCCGCGGTTTCATGCGTGCGCGCCAGCCAGTAGGCGGCACGGCTCTTCGAAATGGCGGTAGAGACGCCGTCGTAGAGCGTCTGGAAATGTTTTTGGGCGTCGGCCGGCTTCTTGAGATGGCGCAGCGCAATCCAGCCGGCGAGGAACTCGGCTTCGGCGAAGGCCACGCCCTTGCTGAGGCCGTGCGCCGCGGCCACGCCATAGGCGTCGGCGGCGCGGCCTGCCGCGAGCAGATCGCGCGCGAGCTGGTTGCGCTCGTTCCACCAGGCGTCGCCCTGCTTGGCGACTGGTCCGGCCATGACCGTCTTGGCCTCGTCGAGCTTGCCGGTGCGCCTGAGCCACTGGGCGCGCTCCAGCCGCACCACGGGCTCGTTGAGGCGGGCGGCGGCCACGCCGCGCAGCACCGTGGGCGCGTCGGCGGCACGCGTCGCCATCGCCAGGCGCGCATTGGCCAGCGGCTGGTAGTCGGGCGGCAGCTTCGACACCAGTTCGCGCGCCACCTGCGGGCGGCCACCCTGCAGGATGCGGTCGAAACGGGCGATGTGGTCGGGGCCGGTGAGCAGGTGGCCGTAGCGGTTCAAGAAATCGTTCTCGTCCGACGAGCGGAAGGTCGCGTTCTGCCAGCTGTCGCGCGCGAACTTGGCGACGTCGTTCGGGCTCGCGGTGTGCGCGGCCTCGAGGCGGCGCATGTGGCCGGTGCTGGTGAGTGGCGGGAAGGCGGTGAAATAGCGGAACACGTCGCTGGCCGGCGTCTCGGGGCCGATGCGCTCCTCGGCCTGGCGCCGCAGCACCTCGGGCTCCGGCCAGTCCGGGCTTTCGCGCAGGAATCGCCAGGTCGTGGCGAAGTCGGCCTCAGCCTTGGCGGCCACGCGCAGGATGCTCCAGTCGACGATGCGGGGTGAGCAGCGGATTGCGGAAGTTCGCCACCATCGCCCGGGCATCGGCGTAGCGGCCCTCGTCGACCGCCTTCAGCGCCGCGGCCAGGGCCGAGGCTTCGGCGGCGCCGAGCGGCTTGGGCGAGGCGATCGCCTGGGCCATGTCGCTGGGCGGCGACGCCGGCAGCACGCCGCCGGCCGTTCCGTCGTTACCAAGCGGCAGGGTCGCGCCTTTCGCTCCGGGAGATGGCGCCGTCGCCGGACGCGGGGCGGCGTTGCGCTCGGTCGGCACACGCCGGACGCCGGTATCGGGTGTGGCCGGCGCCGGCTGATCCGCGCTTTGGCCGCGCAAAATGGTGACGCCGCCCTGCTGGGCATGCGCGGACACGCCGGCGCTCACGGCGAGGATCAGCATCAGGGGGGTAAACGGTTTCTTCACGCTAGGAATCGTAGGCAGGTCCTTGCGGCATCTCAATGGCTGCCTGGGGGCAATTGAGGGGGGCAAGTTGCTCACCTTGCCGGAGCAGGGGGTGGGGCCTAGACTGATTTTCGAATAAAAATCGGAGGAAACCCATGTTCACCGGATCGCTCGTGGCGCTGATCACCCCGTTCAAGAACGGTTCGGTCGACGAAAAGGGATTCGAGAAGTTCGTCGCTTGGCAGATCAAGGAAGGCACCGACGGCCTGGTGCCCTGCGGCACCACCGGCGAGTCGCCGACCCTCACCATGGAAGAGCACAAGCGGGTGATCGACATCTGCATCGCCGCCGCCAAGGGCTCGGGCGTGCCGGTAATCGCCGGCACCGGCTCGAACTCGACCGCCGAAGCGATCGAGCTCACCCAGCACGCCAAGAAGGCCGGCGCCGACGCCGCCATGCTGGTCGTGCCCTACTACAACAAGCCGACCCAGGAAGGCCTGTTCCAGCATTTCAAGGCGGTGGCCGACGCCGTCGACATCCCGATCCTGCTCTACAACGTGCCGCCCCGCACCGGCGGCGACATGCAGGTCGAAACCGTGATCCGCCTCTCTCAGGTCAGGAACATCGTCGGCATCAAGGACGCGAGCTACGACATGGCGCGGCCCACGCTCACCAAGCTCAAGGCCAAGAAGGGCTTCCTCCAGCTCTCGGGCGAGGACGCGAGCGCCGTGGGCTTCCTGGCCCAGGGCGGCGACGGCTGCATCTCGGTGACGGCCAACGTGGCGCCGCGCCTCTGCGGCGACATGCACGACGCCTGGAAGAAGCGCGACCTCGACAAGGTGTTCGAGCTGCAGGACCGGCTGATGCCGCTGCACAAGGCGATGTTCTGCGAGACCAGCCCCGGCCCGGTGAAGTTCGGCGCCGAGCTGCTCGGCCAGGCGAGCGCCGAGATGCGCCTGCCGCTGGCGCCCATCGCCGAGAGCAGCAAGAAGGCCGTGCGCGAGGCGATGATCCACGCCGGCCTGATCAACTGATGACTGAAATCCGACAGTCCGCTCATGCGCATGAGGCGCGCAGGATGCGCGCGGTCCGGAAGACTCATGACTCTTCCGGACCGCGCGCATCC
>JACPVT010000209.1 GCA_016191685.1 Rhodospirillales bacterium
GAAGTTCGACACCACGCGCCCGTCGTTGGGATGCATGCGCGGGCCGTAAGTGTTGAAGATACGCGCCACCTTGATGCGCAGATTGTGCTGGCGGTGGTAGTCGAAGAAAAGGGTCTCGGCGCAGCGCTTGCCCTCGTCGTAGCAGGCGCGCGGCCCGATCGGATTGACGCTGCCGCGATAGTCCTCGACCTGCGGATGGACGGTGGGGTCGCCGTAGACCTCGCTGGTCGAGGCCTGGAAGATCTTGGCCCGCACCCGCTTTGCGAGGCCCAGCATGTTGATGGCACCATGCACACTGGTCTTGGTCGTCTGCACCGGGTCGTGCTGGTAATGCACGGGCGACGCCGGGCAGGCCAGATTGTAGATCTCGTCGACCTCGACATAGAGCGGGAACGTCACATCGTGACGCATCAGCTCGAAGCGCGGATTGCCGAGGCAGCCCATGATGTTGTGTTTGGAGCCGGTGAAGTAGTTGTCGACGCAGAGCACGTCGTTGCCTGCGTCCAGCAACCGTTCGCACAGGTGCGACCCCAGGAATCCTGCGCCGCCGGTAACCAAGATGCGCTTGCTCATGATGCTCCTGAGATCTCGCGTCGTTTTCGCGCCCGACGATAGGCGATCAAGCCCTTGAAATCACTCTCAAACAGCCGAAGGATGCCGCCACTTCGCACGCTTCGGTGCGACCAGGACAGCAGGGAAACGCCGAATGGCCATCGAGATCGCGGGCCTCGCCGACATCGTCCGCAAGCACGCCGTGGAGCGGCCCGACGACGCCGCCATCGTCTACGAAGGGCGCACGACGAGCTATGCCGGCCTCGATCGGGCGGCGAGCCAGGTGGCCAACGGCCTGATCGCCAAGGGGCTCAAGCCGCAGGCTCGCGTCGCCCATCTCGACAAGAGCAGCGACCTTTTCTTCGAACTGCTGTTCGGGGTGGCCAAGGCAAACGCCGTGATGGTTTCGGTCAACTGGCGGCTTGCCCCGCCGGAAGTACTGCACATCATCAACGACGCCGAAGCCGAGATCCTGTTCGTGGGCGAGGAGTACTTCCCGGTCATTGAGAAAATCCGCGACGGCTTGAAGACGGTCCGCGAGATCGTGACGTTGGGCCGGCGCCACGGCACCTGGGACTCCTTCACCGCGTGGCGCGACCAGCAGGCCGCGACCGATCCGCTATTGCCTGCCAGGTCGCAGGACACAGCAGTCCAATTCTACACCAGCGGCACCACGGGCCTGCCCAAGGGCGCGGAACTCACCAACGCCAACTTCGCCTGGATGTTTCCGCTGTGGACCAAGAGCTGGTTGCTGGCGCCAGGCGTGCCCAATCTCGTTTGCCTCCCGATGTTCCACATCGGTGGCGCCGGCTGGGGTATCTCGGGGCTTTTCGCCGGCGCCACCAATCATGTAGTGCGCGAATTCGTGCCGGCGGTCATTCTCGAGACCATCCAGCGCGAGCGACTGCAGGTGATGCTGCTGGTCCCCGCAATGATCCTGTTCCTGGTGCAGACGCCACAGATCCGCGAGACCGATCTCTCGAGCCTGCGCCTGATCGTCTACGGCGCCGCGCCCATTCCCGCCGATCTGCTGAAACAGGCGATGGCTATCTTCAAGTGCGGCTTCCAGCAGGTCTACGGCCTCACCGAGACGACCGGCGCGATCACGCTCCTGCCGCCGGAAGACCACGATCCGGCCGACGCCCGCAAGCTGCTGTCCTGCGGCTACGCTCAGACCGGAGTCGACCTTCGGATTGTCGGCGATGACGGCGCCGATCTGGCGCCGGGCCAGGTCGGAGAAATCGCCGTGCGCTCGCCTCAGATCATGCATGGCTATTGGAAGCTGCCCGAGGCCACCAGGCGCGCCATCGACGGTGACTGGTTCATGACCGGCGATGCCGGTTACCTCGACGACAAGGGGTATCTCTACATCTATGACCGGGTGAAGGACATGATCGTCTCGGGTGGCGAGAACATCTATCCGGCTGAGGTCGAAAGCGCCTTGTTTGGCCATCCCGACGTGGCCGACGTGGCCGTGATCGGCGTGCCCGACGAGCGCTGGGGCGAAGCGGTAAAGGCCGTCGTGGTGAGGAAACCGGACGCTGGGGTCACCGCCGGCGAATTGATCGACTGGGCGCGCGAACGCATCGCTGGATACAAGTTGCCGAAGTCGGTCGATTTCATCGAGGCTCTGCCGCGCAATCCGACCGGCAAGATCCTGAAGCGAGAGTTGCGCCTGCCCTACTGGGGAGACAGGCAGCGGCAGGTCAACTGACCGCCCTGCGGCTTCTTTCGCAAACACACCTCGAAAATCCAGCGCCACGGTTCTAGAAACATCCCATGTCCGACCTGCCCGACAACCTCACCCCCGTCCGTCAGGCCCACCTCTTCGACGAGGCGAAACTCGCCGACTATTTGACGGCGAACGTCGAGGGCTATCGCGGTCCCATCAGGGTTCTGCAGTTCGAGGGCGGTCAGAGCAATCCGACCTACCACGTCACTGACGGCGGCGGCCGCATGTACGTGTTGCGCAAGAAGCCGCCGGGCAAGCTGCTGCCCTCTGCGCACCAGGTCGACCGCGAATACCGCGTGATCAAAGCGCTGTCGGATCATACCGACGTGCCGGTACCCAGGCCCTACGCGCTTTGCCAGGACGATTCGGTGATCGGCACGGCATTCTACCTCATGGAGTTCCTGCCCGGCCGCATCCTGTCCGATCCCAAGATGCCCGGCATCTCGCCGGCCGACCGTGGCAGGATCTTCGATTCGATGAACGACGTGCTGGCGCGCCTGCACAATGTCGATTACCGCGCCGTCGGCCTCGGCGACTTTGGCCGCGAGGGCCAGTACATCCAGCGCCAGATCGCACGCTGGACCAGCCAGTACGACCTCGCCAGAACCGACGACGTCGAATCCATGGAGCTGCTGAAGCAGTGGCTGCCGGCCAATCTGCCGCCAGGCGACGAGACGCGCATCAACCACGGCGACTACCGCCTGGGCAATACGATCGTCCATCCGACCGAGCCGCGGGTCATCGCCGTGCTCGACTGGGAACTGTCGACGCTCGGCCATCCGTTGGCCGACCTCGGCTACAACTGCATGATGTATCATTTCGGCGAGGGCTTCGGTGCATCGGCAGGCTATGCCGGCGTGGACCTCGAGGCTTTCGGGATCCCGACCGAACGAGACTACCTCGCCGCCTATGCGCGCCGCACCGGTCGCAAGGAAATCCCGAACTGGAATTTTTTCCTGGCGTTTTCGCTGTTCCGCCTCGCCGCCATCGTGCAGGGCGTCTACAAGCGCGGCCTCGACGGCAACGCCTCCTCCGAGACCGCGAAGCAATATGGCAATCGCGCCCGGGTGCTGGCCGATCTCGCCTGGTCGCTGGTCAAGAACGGCGCCTGAGCCGTCGCTGCCGGCTACTCCTCGGTGTAGGGCACCATCGACGTGTCGTTGCCCTTGGGGCAGTTTTCACTGTCGACCAGCGCGTTTTCAGGATTGCGATACTTGCCGATATCATAGGGTGCGGAGTCGCTCGGCGGCCGCGGTGGCGGCGTGCGCAAGGTCCAGGAGACAAGCCGCTTGATGACGCTGCCCAGGGCCTGGTCAAAGGCCTCGACCACCTTCGGCACCTTGTCGGCGCGGGCACGCACGCAGCGCTCGAACGAGGCGACGCCGATGATCTGGCGATCCGGCATGCGAACCATCTTGGCGATGATGCGGACCTTCACGATCGGCGGCTGGCCATAAAAATACATCGCCTCGAAATTGCGCAAGTCGGGCTGCAGCACGTAGTTGGCGCGCAACGCGATCGATTCGCGCGCCACCGCGACGATCTTGCGGGTGTTTTCGAATGAATCGACGATGCGGGTTTGTACCATCAGAGGGGCACGGTCGGTCCATGCCACCTTGGCGTAGTAGTCGGTCGAGGTCGGCGTCATCTGGATGGCGATGCGCCCGGTATTGAGGCTGGCCGCCGAGACCGGCACCTCGACGGCGAGCTGCCAGTACACGTTGGGAAGATCGCGATCGAAGGTACTCTTGGGAGACACCGTATAGAGTTCGGTCGGCTCCGCTGCCGCATCGATCGCACTGAGTGCCTGGCATCCGGTGAGGGCAATCGCCGCCGCTGCGCATACGGCCCAACGAAGCATCATTTTGGCGTGTATCCCTGCTTGCCGCTGAACACGAAGGCGCCTGGATCGCGCTCCAGTTTGGTGGCGATGACATTCAAGTTTGCGGTGAGCTGACGCAACTCGCGAAGGGCCAGCGAGAATTCGGTCAAGCCGCTCTCGGTGAAGCTCTTGATCGGGCCCTTGTTCTCGACCACCAGCTTGCTGAACTGGCCGGCTGCGGCGTCGATGTTGGCAAGCGCCAGTCGCGCTTCGGTGATCGCCTTGCGCAATTCGCCGGGATCCTTGCCGGCCAACGCCTTGCGGGTCGCTTCATCCTGCGGACCGATCTCGAGCGCCACCTGATTGAGCGACTCGGCGAGCCCGTTCAACGTGTTGAAGGTGCGGCGGAATTCGGTGATGGCGCCTGGCAGCTCGGCCAACGTCGCCTGAATCGCGCCGTCCTGCTTGGCGAGCGCCGTCGTCGCCGTCGACAGATTGCGCAGGGTATCGCTGACGGCCCCGATATTGTCGGGACTGAGAAGATCGTTAAGCCGGTCGACAGTGGTGCTCGCCTTCGACAGCAGCTCCTGCGCCGACGTCGACGTCGCCTGAAGGAAGGAGGCTCCCTCGCGGATTTCCGGATAGGGCTTCTCGCCGAGCTTCTTCTTGGGCTTGATCTGGTCGACGTCGAGGCGACCGACGATCTGGATGTAGGCGTTGCCGGTAATGAACGGCTTCTCGAAGACGGCGTAGGAGCGCTCGCGGATATCGATATTCCAGTCAACGGCGACCGTCACTTCGATCTTTTCCATCTTGCGCTCGCGCCCCGTGCTGCGCTGGGTGTCGATCCGCGACGTGAGCTGGATGCCCTGGACCCTGCCTACCCGCAGGCCACGGTAGAATACCGGCGAATCATTGGTCAGCCCCTGCACTTCACCGGAGAAAAAGATGTCGTAATAGGCGTAGGCCGTCCGATCGCCTGCCCGCAACTTCCAGACGACAAAACCGGCCACGGCAACGATGAATACGATCATTGCCGCGCCGATCAGCACATAGGGCGACTTTCTTTCCATCCGACGTTACTTCTGCTCCTGCCGGGCCGCCCGCCCGCGCGGACCGTGGAAATATTCCCTGACCCACGGATGATCGTATACCAGCAACTCTTCCATCGTACCTACCACCACGCGCTTGTCGAGCAGGACGGCGATGCGGTCGCACACGGCGTTGAGGCTATCCAGGTCGTGGGTCACCATCAGAACCGTCAGGCCGAGGCTCCGGCTCAGACCTTTGACCAGCTCGTCATAGTGACCCGCGCCGATCGGATCGAGCCCGGCAGTCGGCTCGTCCAGGAAGAGCAGCTCGGCATCGAGGGCAAGCGCGCGGGCAAGGCTCGCCCGTTTGCGCATGCCGCCGGAGAGTTCGGACGGCTTCTTCTGGCCGGTGTCCGGGGGCAGGCCGACCAGGGCGATCTTGAGGGCGGCGATGTCGCGCATCGTCTCCTCGTCCAGCCCGGCGTGCTCGCGGACCGGCACGATGATGTTCTCGGACACGGTAAGCGAGGAAAACAGGGCGCCGTCCTGGAACTGGACCCCGGTGCGGGCCTGCATGGCCCGCTCTGCCCGACCGTGAAGGGTGGCGGTATCGACTCCCAGCATTTCGATGGCGCCGCTGGTCACCTGATTGAGACCGAGTATCGTACGCAACAATACCGACTTGCCGGTACCCGAGCCGCCCACGAGCCCCACGATCTCTCCGCGGAAGACGTCGAAGTCGAGCTTGTCGTGGATGACGTTGTCACCGAACTGCGTGCGCACGCCGCGCAGCCGCAACACCACGTCCCGGCCGTCGCTGTGGTCGACGAGCTGGCCACCTTCGGGCATCAAACGTCCGCCATCAGGAAGATGATCGAGAACGCCGCGTCCAGCACGATGACACAAAAGATCGATTCGACCACCGAGCGGGTCGTGAGCTGGCCGACGCTCTCGGCGCTGCCTTTCACCTGCAGGCCCTCGAAGCATCCAATGATCGCAATCACCATGCCGAAGACCGGCGCCTTGATCATGCCGGTGTAGAAATGCCAGGCCCCAACCTCGTCGCGCAACCTGTCGAAGAACTGCACGAACGTGAAATCCAGGTAGAACGTGCAGGCAATGGCGCCGCCGAGCAGGCCCGTCATGTCACCCCAGAACGCCAGAAACGGCATCGACACCGCCAGCGCCACGATGCGCGGCATGACCAGCCATTCGATCGGATTGAGACCGATGGTGCGCATGGCGTCGACTTCCTGGTTGACCTGCATGGTGCCGATCTGGGCCGTGAAGGCGCTGCCGGAGCGGCCGGCGACGATGATCGCCGTGAGCAACACGCCCAGTTCGCGTAACATGCTGATGCCAACGGCCTCGACCGCGAAGGTTTCGGCGCCAAACCGGCGCAGTTGCTGTATTCCCTGGTAGGCGATCACCACGCCGATCAGGAAACAGAGGAGGCCGACGATCACCAGCGCCCTGACCCAGACTTCGTACATCTGGCGCACCACGGCATTGATACGGAACCGTCGCGGCTGCAGGCAGGCCTCGACGAAGACCACGAGGATCTCGCCGAAAAAGGCGCAGAGATTGATGGCCTGATGATACAATTCGATGGCGTTGCGTCCGATCTCCTCCAGCCAATGGGCCAGCCAGCTCACGTGCCGTTCGGGCATCGCCTCGCACATGTTCTTGCGGACGACCTCGAACAGGTCGGCGTGGCTTTTCTCCCGGGTCGTCACCTCGGCGTCCGGTCCGCCGCCCGCGAGCAGCAGGATTTCCAGCGCGCCGGCCGTATCGAGCCGGCCGACGCTGCTTGCATCCACCATGCGGGCTGCGCGGCCGGTGCCGGCGGCAGCAAGGGCCCGGGCAGCCTTCTGCCGAATGCCGCGCAGGTGCAACACCGTCCAATTGCCGCCGACCTCGACGACCGGCTTGCCGGCGCGCATCGTGTATCGGATGGTCGGTTCGACGTCGGACATTGGCGAGATTAGTCGCGGGCGCGGTTCGCGCTGTCAATGTCCCCGCAGTCGTCCGGAGCTCATTGCCCCACCTTCCGGCCGCTGCCACGATCCGGGAGTGGAGGAATCAATGGGCAAATGGCCGGTCCTGGACAAGATCGAGATGATCGACGGTCCGATCGACGAGGCGGAATACGAGCACCAGCTGAAGCGGCTGCAAAAGAAGCTGCTCGAACTCAAGAACCACCATCGGCGCACCGGGACGCGGGTCGTCATCGGGATCGAGGGCTGGGACGCCGCCGGCAAGAGCGGTCTCATCTCTCGCCTGGTCACGGGTCTGGAACCAAAGTCGGTCCATGTCTGGCGGACCAGCGCGCCCACGGCCGACGAGCAGGGCCGCCACTACCTGTGGCGCTTCTGGCAGCGCCTGCCGGCACGGGGCGACTGGGCGATCTTCGATCGCACCTGGTACGGCCGTGTCCTCGTCGAACGCATCGAATGCTTCTGCAACGACGATGCCTGGAAACGCGCCTATCGCGAGATCAACGAGTTCGAACGCCAGCTCACCGACGACGGCGTCCGCGTCGTCAAGCTGCTCGTCCACGTCAGTGCAGAGGAGCAGAAACGCCGGATGATCGACCGGCTGAGCAGCCCCTACAAGCGCTACAAGATCTCCCTGGAGGACTTCCGCAACATCGGAAAGCGCAAGGAGTATCTCGAAGCCTACGATGACATGCTGGAGCGGACCGACACCGATCAAGCGCCCTGGCATGTCGTTGCCAGCGACAACAAGATGCACGCCCGGCTGAAGGCACTGGCGATCATCGCCGACGAGCTCGGCCGCGGGATCAAGCTCACCGAGCACGAACTCGATCCCGCCATCGCCGAAGCGGCCTACAAGGCCTGGGGTTGGCGGCTTGGCGATGACAGAAAGAAGAACAGCAAGAAGGACGGCGACAAGAAATAATGCTTCGGGATCGACCGAACGATTGACCATGGCGCGCGGTATCGCCCCGCCCTAGCTTTCCCCCATGATCGAGAGCGAGAAATGAGTTCCACGCGTCCGTTCGCCGGTTGGTGGGTCGTTGCAGGCGCCTTCCTGTGCATGATGACCGGCTATGCCGTCGCCTATTCCTTTGCCGCCTTCTTCGGCGCCCTCGAGACGGAGTTCGGCGCCCGCCGCGGCGAAACTGCGCTGGTGTTCTCGATTGCGGCGTTCCTCTATTTCCAGCTCGGCTTCCCGGCCGGCCTGATCGCCGATCGCACAGGGCCGCGACCGCTCGTGGTCGGTGGCTTGTTGCTGGTGGCGGCGGGATTGTTGATCGCCTCGCAGGCGACCGATCTATGGCAGATCTATCTCGGCTACGGCCTCGGCGTCGGCATCGGCGTCGGCCTGTCCTATGTGCCGAGCATCGCCGCGGTGCAACGCTGGTTCGTCCGCCGCCGCGGCACCGCCAGCGGCATTGCCGTGGCCGGGATCGGCGTCGGCACGCTGATCGGCGCGCCGCTCGCCCATGCGCTGATCGCCGCCCTGGGCTGGCGCCAGACCTATCTCGTGCTGGCCGCGCTGACCGTGGTCGGCGCCGTCGTGAGCGGCCTCCTGGTCCGTTCGGCGCCGGAGCATTACGGCCTCGCCCCCGACGGCGATGCGCCCTCGCCCGGCGGCGCGTCGACGATCCCCGCCGGCCTCACGCTGGGCGGGGCAATGCGCACGGCGCCGTTCTGGACGATCTATATCGGCGCATTGCTGATGTCGTTCGGCCTGTTCGTGCCGTTCGTGCACCTCGCTCCCTATGCCAAGGATCTCGAACTCGGCGAGGGCTTCGGCGTCCTCTTGATCGTGCTGCTGGGCGTCGGCAGCACGGTCGGCCGGTTCCTGTTCGCGAGCATCACCAACTGGCTCGGCCGCCGCCTCTCCTTCGCCCTGATGTATATCGGCGCGGGCCTCATGCTGGTGATGTGGTCGATCTCGACCAGCGGGCCGGCGCTCGTTGTCTTCGCCCTCGTGTTCGGCGCCTTCTACGGTGGCTTCGTGGCCATCGCACCCTCGCTCGCGGCGGACTATTTCGGCGGCCGGGCGCTCGGCTCGATCATCGGCGCGCTCTACAGCGGCGTGGCCTTCGGCGCCCTGCTCGGCGCGCCGGTGGCGGGCTACGCCTACGATTTCTTTGGCTCCTACGCGGGTGCGATCCTGGCCGGGGCGGCGCTCTGCCTGGTGTCGTTCGCGATCACGGTAGCGATGCCGGAGCCGGCGCGTTGGCTGGCGGCGCGGAAATCGTCGCCCTGACGCCTGGCCCCAGGCACCGGGCGATCCAGGGCAGGGCCTCGGCCATCGCCTCGTCGAAGCGCCATGGCGGATTGATCACGGCCAGCCCGCAGGCGGCGAGTTTGCCCGTCCCGACATCGCCGCCGAGTCTGAGTTCCATGACCAGACGTTTGGGGGCCTCCAACGTGCCCACGAAGGCCGCAGCCGCGGCCTCGTCCTTGATCGGATACCAGATCGCATAGCAGCCGGTGGCGAAGCGGCGCAGGCCCTGGCGCACCGCGCGCGACAGCCGCTCGAACTCGTCCGTCACCTCGAAGGGCGGGTCGATCAGCACCAGGCCCCGCCGCTCGGGCGGTGGCAGCATCGCTTTCAGTGCCTTGTAGCCATCGGCCTGCCGCACCTCGACCGCGCGGTCGCCGGCGAACTCGCGCTTCAGCGCCAACGCATCTTCCGGGTGGAGTTCGCAGGCGATGAAGCGGTCACCCGGCCGCAGTGCCGCCCGGATCAGGCGCGGTGAGCCGGGATAGCGCCGAAGACTTCCCCCCGAAGGACCGAACTTGCGGTCGTAGGCCTCCACCTGGGCGAGATAGCGCGCGACGGCCTCCGGCATGCCGGTGCGCGGCGCCGCAGCGAGACGGGCGATCCCGGCCTCAGCCTCGCCCGTGCGCTCGGCCAGTTTGCCGGCAAGGTCATAGCCGCCCGCCCCGGCATGGGTGTCGAGCACGAACAGCTTCTTGTCCTTGGCCAGCAGCAATCTCAGCAGCTCGCACAGCGCTGAATGCTTGAGGACGTCGGCGAAATTGCCGGCATGGTAGCCATGGCGGTAGTTCATGCTCCGGCTATAGCATCGCTAATGGATTTGAGGGCACGGTATGTGCTTCAACCATTGCGTAAGATCGGGAGACTGCATGGCCACGCATGAACTTCATTCCTCGCCCGAAACCTGCCACTGGGGCTATTTCGACAGCCAGTTGAAGCCGCAGCTCAGCATCAAGTCGGGCGACATCGCCACCATCCATTGCGTCTCCGGCGCGGCCGAGATCCTGCCACAACCGCCGCTGAACGTGCTGCCGGAGCATCGCGAGATCCTCTCCACGCTTAAACCGCATCTCGGCCGCCACATTCTCACAGGGCCCGTGCACGTCGAAGGTGCCGAACGCGGTGACACGCTGGCGGTGGAAGTGCTCGACATCAAGTTCCGCACCAACTGGGGCTGGAACGTGCAGCGCCCGTTGATGGGCACCTTGCCCGAGGATTTCCCCTTCTATCGCCTGACGCACATCCCGATCGATTCGAACCGTGGCGTCTGCACCATGCCGTGGGGCCTGGAAATCCAGCTAAAGCCGTTCTTCGGCATCATGGGCGTGGCGCCACCGCCGGAATGGGGCCAGTGCAGCTCGGTCGAGCCGCGCGCCTTCGGCGGCAACATCGATAACAAGCACTTCAACGTCGGCACCACGGTCTACCTGCCGGTGTTCGCCCCGGGCGGCCTGTTCTCGACCGGCGATGGGCACGGCGTGCAGGGCGACGGCGAGGTCAACCTGACGGCGCTGGAAACCTCGCTCTCCGGCACCTTCCGCTTCACCGTGCGCAAGGACATGAAACTCAACAACCCGCGCGCCGAGACCGCGACCCACTGGATCACCCACGGCTTCGACCCCGACCTTGACGATGCCGCCAAGGAGGCGCTGCGCGACATGATCCGGCTGATCACGGCCAAGACCGGCCTCTCGGCCGCCGACGCCTATATGCTGTGCAGCCTCCAGGCCGACCTGCACGTGACGCAGACGGTCGACGGCAACAAGGGCATCCACTGCATGATCGCCAAGAGCCTGATCGGCGGATAGGCCTTCGCTCAAGAGGCGGGCAGTCAAATGGCCGACGATCGATGAGTCGAAATCAGCAATGGGCGGCCAGCCGGCGCGACATCGAGCAAAGCCGCTACTGGATCAGTCCCGTCAGCCGCCGCACGCGGTGGCGCAAGGCGGTCTTCAACCGGCTTCTCGCGGCCTTCGGCCTGGGTCTGCGGCTCACGCCGCTGTATGCGCGCGGGCGACGAAATGCGCTCGACCTGAAACGGATCGACATCGAGATGGCGCTGCCAGGTCTTCCGCTTTCCTTCGACGGCTATCGCATCCTCCAGGTCAGCGACACGCACCTCGACGCTTTTCCCGCGCTCGTGGATCCCGCCCGCCGTCTGCTTGCGGGTCTCGAAGTCGATATGCTTGCATTGACCGGGGACGTGCATGGCGCCCCTCCTGCCCCGATCGCGTATTCCGTGGACTTGCTGATGCAGGCCCTGCAAGACGTCCACGTGCGCGGCCCGCGGCTCGCGGTGCTCGGCAACCACGATCCGGTGGAAATGGCCGCCCTGCTCGAGGAGAAGGGCTTCGACGTCCTGGTCAACCGTTCGCGGGTGCTCGAGCGTGGCGGCGAGCGTCTGCGTGTCACCGGCCTCGACGACGTCCACAACTTCTACACCGATGCGGCACGGGCGGCCTTCGAAGATCACGATGGTGAATACCGCATCGCCCTGGTTCACTCCGCCGAGATGGCCGATTTCGCCGATCAGGCCGGCTATGCGCTCTATCTCTCCGGCCATACCCACGGCGGACAGATCTGCTTGCCGGGCGGACGGCCCGTGATCACGCAATTGACGCGATGCCGGCATGCCGCTGCAGGCCTTTGGCGGCAGGGACGCATGGCCGGCTACACGAGTGCCGGCCTCGGCGTGTCCGATCCACCGGTCCGCTTCAACAGCCGCGGCGAGGTCACGGTCATTACCCTGCGCTGCGCATGAGCGTTACGGCAAGGGATCTCCTGGGCGCCTGGCGTCTGGAAAGCTGGTCGCTCGTCTACGATGACAGGCGGCCCCTGGAGTTCCCGCTCGGCCGTGATGCGGCGGGCATCATCTACACGCCGGGCGGCAGGTGGACGCCACCCTCATACGTGCAGGGCGTGTCGCGAAGACGCCCAGCTCCGAAATGGAACGCGCGGCAGTCTTTGCCGACAGTTTCGCCTGCGCGGGTCGTTACGAGGTGCGCGATGCAACCGTGTTCCATTCGATCGAGGTCGCGACGAACCCGGCGCTGATCGGCGTGACCTCGACCCGGCACATCACGCTCGACGGCGACCGCCTGACCTTGTCGAGCCCGGACTTCGCGACGAGGACGGGCCGCACGCAGAACATCGTCTGGCGGCGTTTGACCTAGGCCGCCTGCAGCCCGCTACCCGTTCGTGACGGCAACCGTCACATCCCTGCCGAGATGCCAGCGAAAGCCTCGGCGATCCGTTGCGGCGCCGTGGGCCGCGCATACATCCGCTCCAGATAAGCGCGCAGTTGCGGGCAGCCATCGAGCAGATGCTGCTCATTGGCCCAATCGATCAGATAAGCCGTCACGCAATCGGCGGCGGTAATGTTGTCGCCGACGATGAACAGGCGGCCTTCCATGTGGCGGTCGAGTACGGACGCCGCGGCGGCGAACTCATCCCTGGCAAGCGCGATGTCCTGCGGCAGGCGCTTGTCCTCGGGATACAGCATCGTGTGCTTGGTGATCCGCCACAGCGGCTGCTCCAGCTCGGTCACGGCGAACATCAGCCAGCGATAGACTTGGGCACGCTCCTTGAGATCGGCAGGCAGCAGTCCCTTCTCGCGATACTTCTCCGCCAGGTACAGGACGATGGCCGCTGATTCGGTAACCACAACGTCGCCGTCGACCAGCACCGGAATCTTGCCTGCGGGGTTAAGGCCACGGAAGTCGGGGCGCTGATGTTCGCCGGCAAGGATATTGACGGGCACGAACTCGAAATCTGCATCGAGTTCCTTGAGGCCCCAGAGTGCGCGAAGCGAGCGTGTGGGACCGAAGCCATACAGTTTCATCTCTATTCTCCACTTCCTTGGAACGTTCCTTTGGGCGGGGCGCGTTCCCCGCGTCAGGCCGCCTGCAGCCGGCTTCCTGCCCCTGCCGGCCGCGCCGGAAAGGCAAGCGCCATCGCCACGGCGGCAAGGCCGACGCCGAACGAACCGATGTAAAGAAGGCCGTAGCCGCCGAATTTGTCGAACAGCCAGCCGCCGGCGGCCGGTCCCAGCGCCATGCCGAGGCTCGCGATCATCGACGAACCACCGATGACAGTGCCCATGATGCGCATGGGAAAATACTCGCGCGCGATCACGGCGTAGAGCGGCATCACGCCGCCATAGGCCATGCCGAACACGATAGCGACCGCGTAGAACTCGCCGGCGCTGCGCGCGAAATAGTAGGCGCCGGCGCCCACCGCCTGCACCATCAGGCCAAGCACGACGATGCGGCGTGCGCCGAACCGGTCGCCGAGCAAGCCGAACAGCAGCCGGCCGCCCAGGCCTGCGAGGCCCTCGGAGCTGTAGATGGTGACCGCCGTCATGGCCGGCAGGCCGCAGGCCAGGGCATAGCTCACGACATGGAAAATCGGACCGGAGTGCGCGGCGCAGCAGAAGAAGAACGTGAGCGACAGGACGATGAATTGCGGCGAGCGCAGCGCACGCCCCACGGTCAGGTCCTCGCCGCCTTCGGCCGGCAGGCCCGGCGCGCCTTCTGCCGCGGTCGTCGGCGCGCGGCGCACCAGCAGCGCCGCCGGGATCAGGAGCACCCAGGCCGCAATGCCGATGATGAGTTGCGCGGTGCGCCAGTCGTGGGACTGGATCAGCCACTGCGCGAACGGCGCCACCGTCATCGGCGCCATGCCCATGCCGGCCGACACCAGCGAGACGGCGAGGCTCCGGTGCTTGTCGAACCAGCCGGTGACCGTGGCCATCATCGGTGCGAAGACGGCGCCGGCCGCGACACCCACCACCACGCCATAGACGATCTGGAATTCGAGCAGGCTGGCGGCGCGACTCGCCAGCACCAGCCCGAGGCCCAGCAGGATCGCGCCCGCGAGCACGACGATGCGCGGGCCGAAGCGGTCGGTGAGTGCGCCCCAGCCGAAGGCGGCGACGCCCATCACCAGAAAGTCGATCGTCATGGTGGTCGAGATGCCGGTGCGCGACCAGCCGGTCGTCTCGGACATCGGCTGCAGGAAGACCGCGAGCGAAAACAACGCGCCGATGGCGACGCACCCCATCAGCGCGCCGGCGCCGACGATGACCCAACCGTAGGAATGCTTCATGGCCGCTCCTTCCGAAGAGACCAATACATAACCTTTTGGTTAACTATTAACAACCCAAGGGCGGGAATCTTTTTTAGGGCGCTGGCACGACCGCGAGTTCGGTGCCGTTTACGGCCGTCACCCGCACCCTGGCCCCCGCCGCCATGTCCGGCCCGGTGACCGTCCAACTGCCGTCGCCCAGCACCACCCGGCCGCGGCCATTCAGGATCGGCGCATCAAGCACGATGGTCCGGCCGACCAGGCTGTCGCCCCGGGCATTGATGGTGTTGGGCGCCGCATCGCGCGCCTGCAGCCGGCGCAGGGTCGGGCGCAGCCCGACCGCCGAGACTACGGCCACGACGGCGAATATCCCGAGCTGCCATTCGAGCGACAGGTCGGCCATCGCCAGCAGGAATGCGCCGGCGGCGGCGGCACCGATTGCCAGGAACAGGAACACCACGCCGGGCAGCATCATCTCGAAGACGAGCAGCAGCGCGGCGAGCGCCCACCAGTACCAGAAGACCACCTTGAACATCACCATGGCTGCCGCCTAACCCGCGTTGGGAACGGAACCGCGCGGCCGGCTGGCAGCTTCGACGCCGCGCGCCTGGGCTTCCTTGGCGAGTTCGCCGATGCCGGCAATCGACGCCATGATGCCTGCCGCCTCGACCGGGAGGAAAAAGACCTTGGCGTTGGGGCTGGAGCCCATCTTCGACAGCGCCTCGACGTACTTCGTGCCAAGGAAGTAGTTGGTCGCCTGCACGCCATTGCCGGCGATCGCCTGGGCCACGACCGATGTCGCCTTGGCTTCGGCCTCGGCCATGCGTTCGCGCGCCTCGGCATCGCGGAACGCCGCCTCGCGCCGGCCCTCGGCGGTCAGGATGGCCGACTGCTTCTCGCCCTCGGCGCGTTGGATGGAGGACTCACGCACGCCCTCCGACTCGAGGATGGTGGCGCGCTTCTCGCGCTCGGCCTTCATCTGCCGGCCCATGGCGAGCACGATGTCTTCCGGCGGGGCAATGTCCTTGACCTCGATGCGCAGCACCTTGACGCCCCACGGACTGGTTGCCTGGTCGATCACAGCAAGCAATGTGTTGTTGATGTCGTTGCGCTTGGACAGCGCCTCGTCGAGCGCCATGTTGCCCATGACGCTGCGGATGTTGGTGAGCGCCAGGTTGATCATGGCAAGGTGCAGGTTCTGGACCTCGTAGGCTGCGCGCGCCGCGTCGATCACCTGGTAGAAGGCGACGGCATCGACCTGGACGCTGGCGTTGTCCTTGGTGATGACCTTCTGACCGGGGATGTCGAGGACATTCTCCTGCATGTTCATCTTGCGCCCGACCGTGTCCATGAACGGGACGATGAGATGCAGACCGGGCGACAGGGTACGCGTATAGCGTCCGAACCGTTCGATGGTCCAGTTGGAGCCTTGCGATACGGTCTTCACGCCGGCGAACACCAGCACCAGTGCCACGAGCACCAGCGCCAGAACGAAGATCAAAGCACCAGACATTGCAGCGCCTCCCAAGCTTTCGCCGGACCCTAACTCAAGCCGGTGCGCCGGACCATCGCCGCGGCTAGAGTTCACCGCTGGACAGAGGAGATTTCATGGTGGTCGAACCCGTCTGGGAGCCCCTTCCGGACTATCGAAGCTACGCACCGGAAGAAATGGCGGAGCGCGCCCGCGTCTTTCACGCCGATCTTCGACGCCGGCGTTCGGTACGCGACTTCGATCGTCGGCCGGTGCCTCGCGAGGTCATAGAGACCTGTCTACTCGCAGCGGGCACGGCGCCGTCGGGTGCCAATCTGCAGCCCTGGCACTTCGCAGTCATCGAGGATCCGGCAGCGAAGAAGCGCATTCGCCTCGCCGCCGAAGCCGAGGAGCGCGCCTTCTACAGTGGGCGTGCCCCGGCGGAATGGCTCGAGGCGCTGGCGCCGCTCGGCACCGACGCCGACAAGCCGTTCCTCGAAGACGCGCCGCTGATGATCGCGATCTTCGCCCAGAAGTCAGGGACGCGCCCCGATGGGCGCCGGGTGAAGAACTACTACGTGCCCGAGTCGGTCGGCATCGCCACGGGCTTCCTGATCGCCGCGCTGCACGATGCAGGACTCGCGACGCTCACCCATACGCCGAGCCCGATGGGCTTCCTCAACGAGATCTGCGCCCGGCCGAAGTGGGAAAAGCCCACGATCCTGCTGGTCGTCGGCTATCCCCGGACCGGTTGCCGAGTCCCCGTGCATGGCGGCTTGCGAAAGCCGCTCAACCAAATCAGTTCGTGGATCTAGCGTCCGTCGCCAGCCAGCGATCGAGGAAACCGTCGATCCAGCGATTGAGCGGCGGATCGTAGAGCGCGTGCATGGAGAGGTGCACGCCGCGCTGCTGGGCACCCGGCATCTTGAGTCGCTCCGAGGCCTTGAGTGTCCAGATCTGCTTCATCTCCAGGGTCACCTCGGGGTGAAACTGGAACCCAAAGGCGTTGCCGCTGTAGCGAAAGGCCTGGACGGGATAGCGGTCGTTGGTGGCGAGCAGTTCGCAGCAGTCCGGGACCCGCATGCCCTCGCGATGCCACTGGTAGACTTTCATCGGCGCCTTGATCCAGTCGAGACCGGCCTCGGTCGGCTCCACGTCGACATAGCCGATCTCGACCAGCCCTTCGGGATGGGGCGCCACGCAACCGCCCACGGCGCGCGTCAGGAGCTGGGCGCCGAGGCAAAGACCGAGGAACGGGACGCCCGCCTCAACCACCTTGGGAATCCATTCCAGCTCGCACTTGATGCCGGCCAAGGTGCCGCAATCGTTGGCCGACATGGGCCCGCCGAAAATGACCACGCCGGCATAGTCGGACATGTCTTCCGGCAACTCGCAGCCGAGATTTGGGCAGAGGCGATGAAGCTCGTATCCGCGCTTCTCGAGCAAAACCCCGACCCGGCCGGGCCGCGAGTGCTGCTGATGCACGACGATCGCTATTTTCTTGGGAGCAATCTTTTTAGGCTGTAAAGCCGGTACCGTCATAGATTTGCAAGATACGCTTGGCTTGTGGCATCGACAAGGCGAACCGACGGCGGAGAGACGAAATGGCGCGCCAGATCGACTTCTACTTCGATTGCTCCAGCCCCTGGACCTATCTTGCTTTTCACGCCGTGCAGCCCATCGCCCTCGAACTCGGCGCGGAAATTGCGTGGAAGCCCATCCTGGTCGGCGGCGTGTTCAATGCCGTCAACCAGACGGTCTACGACAGCCGCGCCAAGCCCAATCCGCGGAAGCAAGCGTACATGCTGAAAGACCTCGGCGACTGGGCGAGGCTCTATGACCTTCGCATCGTCTTCCCACCCAAGGTCTTTCCGGTGAACAGCGTAAAATGCATGCGCGGCGCCTTCGTGGCGCTCGACGAGGGCAAACTGGTGCCCTACGCGACCGCCGCCTTCGAGGCCTACTGGGGCGACGACCGAGATCTGGCGCGCGAGGAGGTGCTGGCCGACGTCGCGGCCACGGCCGGCATCGAACGCCAAGGCTTCTTCGCCGCCATCGAGACCGACTCGTGCAAGGCGCGTCTGCGCGCCAACACCGACGAGCTGATCGCCCGCGGCGGCTTCGGCAGCCCGACGATTTTCGTCGGCAACGACATGTTCTTCGGCAACGACCGCCTGCCGCTGATGAGAGCGGCGTTGGAAGCGGTATGAGCGCCAACGACGACCCGGAATTCTGGGCTAAGGCAAGCGCGCATCTCGTGCGCTACGGCGGCGCCTTCTCGCCGCTGATCGCCGAGCGCGCTGCCGGCAACTATTTCACCGACGCCGACGGTCGGAAAATCCTGGACTTCACCTCGGGCCAGATGAGCGCGATCCTCGGCCACAGCCATCCCGAGATCGTCGAGGTGGCGCGCCACTGGATCGGCGAACTCGACCACCTCTATTCCACCATCCTCTCCCGTCCGGTCGTCGAGCTCGCGTCGCTGATCGCCGAGGTCTCGCCGGGCAAGCTCGACCGCGTGCTGCTGGTCTCGACCGGTGGCGAGTCCAACGAGGCCGCCCTTCGCATGGCCAAGCTGGTGACCGGCCGACACGAGATCGTCGCCATGAGCCGGTCGTGGCACGGCGTCACCGGAGGTGCTGCAGCCGCCACATACTCCTCGAGCCGCAAGGGCTACGGCCCACCGGCGCCCGGTGCGCTGGTGCTGCCTGCACCCGACACCTATCGCTCGCGCTTCATCGACGCGCAGGGCGTCTACGATTGGCAGTCGGAACTCGACTTCGGATTCGAGCTCATCGACCGCCAGTCGAGCGGCGCGCTGGCCGCCTGCATCGTGGAGCCGATCCTGAGTTCGGGCGGCGTGCTCGAACCGCCCGAAGGTTACATGGCGGCGCTGGCCGAGAAATGCCGCGCGCGCGACATGCAACTCATCTTCGATGAAGCCCAGACGGGACTCGGCCGCACCGGCCATCTGTTCGCCAGCGAACGCGACGGCATCGTGCCGCAGTACCTTACCCTCTCCAAGACGCTGGGCGCTGGCTTGCCGCTGGCGGCGATGCTCACCACTCCCGAGATCGAAGACATCGCCGCGGAGCGAGGATTTCTGTTCTACACCACCCATGCCTCCGATCCGCTGCCGGCGGCGGTCGGCCTCAAGGTCGTCGAGGTCATCCTGCGCGACCGCCTGACCGCGCGTGCCGCCCTGCTCGGCCAACGGTTGAAAGACGGGTTGCTGGCGCTGCAGCAGCGCTACGAGTGCATCGGCGACATCCGCGGCCGCGGACTGCTGCTCGGCCTCGACTTGGTGAAGGATCGCCATTCGCGCGCGCCCGACCCCGAGCTTGCCCAGCGCGTGGCGCGCCAATGCCTGGAGCTCGGCATGATGACCAGCGTCGTCCGCGGCGGCTTCGGGATATTCCGCATCGCGCCGCCCCTCACCGTCGGTGAGGGCGAGATCGACCTCGGATTGGAAATATTCGACCGGGCCATCACCAAAGCTTTACAGTGAAATAGCGGAGTTTTCCGGTATTCCGGCTCCATGCGCGGTAATTGCGTTTGAAACGTGCGTCTATCTGTTGTACCCGCTGGCGGTTTCCGGCCAACGCGTTGGGAGTGTACGGATGATCATGAAGCTTTCGCAGGCGGCAATTCTGGCACTGGGTGTCCTGGCGATAGGCGCCTGCACGCCCAAGACCGCGGCGCCTGTGGTCAAGGCGGCGGCGGCAGACTATCAGGCCCCGGTTCCGCCCAGCCCGCCCGCCGCGAACATTCGGGCGATCTGCTACAATGCAGCTGATCTGGCGACCGTTCGCGCCCGCATGGTGCAGCAGGAACTCGTGGTCGCTACGCTTCAGTGCCAGAACCCCGGCGGCAGCCGTGCCTTCGAGGGGCTCTATCGCGATTTCATCGGCAAGTACCAGTCGGAACTCAGCAGCAACTCCGCCGCTCTGCGTCAGCTTGCCGGCCGCAAGCGGCTGAATGTCGACGTCTTCGTGACTGAGGTCTCGAATCGCACCGCGCAACGCGCCCCGGTCGATCGCGAGTTCTGTTCGCGCAGCAAGCGTGCGTTGGACTGGGCGCTCGATCCCAAGGTGTCGTCGCTCAATCAGGTCCCGCCGCCGTTCGACCTCGGCCCCGAGATGAACATTTTTCCCTGCCCGGCACAGTAGACCCGGCTCGAGCTGCTGCGCAGACACAAGAAAGGCGGTCCGAAAGGACCGCCTTTTCCGTTTCGCCCGGCTCGGTTGATTCTACTGAATCACGATCTCGACGCGCCGGTTCTGCGGCTCGCGCACGCCATCCTTGGTTGCGACCAGCAGCGCAGTCTCGCCCCGGCCGACGACAGTGATCGTGTCTGCCGGCACACCCTGGCGTACCAGCGCCGCCTTGACTGTGTTGGCGCGACGCAGCGATAGCGCCATGTTGTAGTTCGCCGGTCCCGACGTGTCGGTGTGGCCGGTGCAGGTCAGGCGGGCATTCTGTCCCGACTTGGCGACTGCGGCAGCTTCCTTGACGATATCCATGGCGCGCGGCGTCAGCGTCGACTTGTCGAAGTCGAAGAACACCAGGAAGTTCTTCACCGGCGGTGGCGGCGGCGCGGCGGCCGGCGGCTCGGGTTCGTCGCAGGCGCCCAGGAGGAACGCCGCCGCGACGACGGCCAAAAGCTTCTTGATCATATTTTGTCTCCCCTTTGCGAAGCTATAACAGGATGAATACTAGCGCCGTTTAGGGGACGGTCGCCATAACAACTATGGATTCATATGAGTTGCGACATGCCGCGCCCGACAGTGCCGTGCGGCACTTCGCCAAGACGCGACGTGGCGGCCGGCAGACGCCAGCACGGCACGAACATGAACAAATGGTGTTCAAGATGGAAATTGACCGGATAAGGCGCCAGGAAGAGGCGGGCCAGGGGACCGGCGTAGGTCGTGCGGGTGTTGTGCCTTCTCCCTGCGCCAGAGATTGCCCAGCCGCCGCGCCACGCCGAGATCGACTGGTCCCAAGGCATAGCGGATCTGCTCGCCCCCGCCGCCGGTAGGCCGTCTGCCGTGCGCGGCATCATGCATCAGGACGGCAAGCCCGCGCTGGCGACCTCCGATCACCATCACGCCGATCAGGAAGGTGAAGGGATTGGGCCACCACACGAACAACGCCATGCTGCCGGCGATCAACGCCCAGCCGTCCAGGACAAGCAAGGCGCCCATGAGGTCCGACTTGCGGCGCAGCCGCCGGACCTGCTCGCGTGTCAAATAGTCGCCGAATTTGATTGCGGTCGCGTGCATGCCGGCCTCCCGGCGAAACTGAGCGGGCGTCTCCGCACTGTCAACGCCAGCGCCAAGCCGCTATCTTCCAAGTCACATGCAGCAGAGCCGGACCGTCCGCACCGACGTTCTTGACGTCGCCTACGAAGAACACGGCCCCTTGGGGGGCGCCGTCGTCATTCTGCTGCACGGATTTCCCTATGATATCCGCTGCTTCGATGAGGTAGCGCCACCCTTGGCTGCCGTCGGCTGCCGCGTGCTGGTGCCCTACCTGCGAGGCTATGGGCCGACCCGCTTCCTCTCCACCGCCACCCCACGATCCGGCGAACAGGCGGCCCTGGGCCACGATCTTCTGCAGTTCATGGATGCGCTCGGCGTCGGACGGGCGATGCTTGCCGGCTACGATTGGGGTGGTCGCGCCGCCTGTATTGTCTCCGCCTTGTGGCCCGAGCGGGTCCGTGGCCTCGTGAGCTGTACCGGCTACAATATCCAGAACATCGCCCGATCGGCCGAACCCGTCTCGGCCGAGCAGGAACATCGCTTCTGGTACCAGTACTATTTTCATACCGAACGCGGTCGGGCGGGACTCGCCAGGAACCGCCGCGACATCTGCCGGCTGCTATGGCGGTTGTGGTCGCCGGAGTGGGCCTTCGACGAGGCGACCTTCGAGAAGTCCGCGGAGTCCCTCGACAATCCCGACTTCGTCGACGTCGTTGTCCAGTCCTATCGCCATCGCTACGGTTACGCTCCAGGCGACCCGGCGCTCCTCGACATCGAGCAGCGGCTCGCCGCACAGCCCACGATCGCCGTGCCAACGATCAACTTGCATGGCGGCAACGATGGCGTCGGGCCGGCGCCGCCGACCGACGGCCATGCAAAATTCTTCACCGGCGGCTATGAACGACGCCTGATCCCCCATGTCGGCCACAACGTACCGCAGGAAGCGCCGTCTGATACGGTTGCGGCGCTACGCGATCTGATGAAAGGAACCACGGAATGAGCAACATCGCCCTGATTGGCGCCACCGGGAATATCGGCAGCCGCGTGCTCACCGAAGCGCTTGGCCGTTCGCACACGGTCACCGCCATTACGCGCGATCCGCGCAAGCTCACGGCCCGCCCCGGGATGACCGTCAAGGCCGCGAGCACGACCGATCCCGTCGTGCTGTCCCAGGTCCTCAAGGGCCACGACGTCGTGGTGGTCTCCGTCAAATGGAACGAGAACGACGTCAGCCGCGTCATCGACACCATCCGCAAGTCGGGCGTGAAGCGCGCACTGTTCGTGGTCGGTGCCGGCAGCCTGATCCGCAAGGACGGGCGCACCCACTTCGATCACATGATGGAAAAGGGCGTCCAGCCGCCGACCTCGAAGCCGGCGATGCTGGCGCTGGAGGCCATCCGCGCCATCAAGGACCTGGATTGGACGGCGATCTCGCCGGCGGCCGCGATCCCGGCCGGCCAGCGCACCGGCAAGTTCCGTCTCGGCCTCGATCAGTTTCTCGTCGACTCCAAGGGCGAGAGCCGCATCAGCCGCGAGGATTTCGCCATCGCCATCGTCGACGAGATCGAGAAGCCCAAGCACATCCGCAAGCGGTTCACGGCGGCCTACTGAGGGCGGTTCGCGCCGCCAGCGTCAGCCGCCTTTCAGCCCGGCCGCCTTGATCAAGGAGCCCCATTTGGCGCGCTCCTGCTTCTCGTAGGCCGCCAATGCCTCGGGCGAGCCGCCGGCCGGCTCGAAGCCGAGTTGCAGCAGGCGTTGCCGGATCTCGGGCTGCTCCAGTATCTTGGCCACCTCGGCATTCAACAGATCGACGACCGCCTTGGGCGTGCCGCGCGGTGCGTAGATCGCGTTCCACGCCGTCACCTCGAAGCCGGGCACGCCCTGCTCGGCGACCGACTTTACGCCCGGCAGCAGTTCGCTCGACTTCAGCGTGGTGATGGCCAGCGCCTTCAGCTTGCCGCTTGCGACATGGCCCCGGCTGGCCGTCGCGGTATCGACGATGAGCGGGATCTGGCCGCCGATGACCTCGGTCATTGCGGTCGCCGACCCCTTGTACGGAACGCCGAACAACGGCGCGCCGGTACGCGACTTCAGGAGCTCGAAGACGATGCGCGCCGTCGTGCTGGGCAGCGCGATGTTGATCTTGTCGGGCTGTGCCTTGGCCGCCGCGACCAGCTCGGGGATCGAGTTGGCGGGAAACGACGGATTGGCTGAGATCACCATCGGCAGCATGCCGACCAGGATGATCGGCACGAAGTCCTTGTCCGGTTCATAGCCGAGCGACGGATAGAGAAACTCGTTCATGGTCTGCGTTGCGACCGTGCCCATCAGCAGCGTGTAGCCATCGGGCGCCGAGCGAGCGGCATCCGCGGTGCCGATGTTGCCGCCGGCACCCGGCTTGTTGTCGACGATGAACTGCTGGCCCAGCGCCTTGCCGAGTTTCTCGGCGAAAAGCCGGGCCGCGACGTCGGTGCCCTGTCCCGCCTGGTACGGCACGACGATCTTCACCGGCTTGGCAGGGTACGCCTGCGACCAGGCCGGCGGGCCCGACAGGAGACCGACGAACAGAGCCGCCACACAGGCCATTGCCTTGATTTTCATTTTCATTCCTCCCTTTAGAGCGCACCGCCCTCAGCTGCGGCTGGGCAACTCGACGACGCCGGTGCCCAGGATCGACAGCTCGTCGGTCTGGTTGCGCGCCTCCTGCTCGATCTCGACCAGGTGGCGGCCGTTTTCGACGTACTTGCGCTTGACCTTGCCCTTGATGAACAGGATGTCGCC
>JACPVT010000214.1 GCA_016191685.1 Rhodospirillales bacterium
CGGCGTTTGCATGGAGCCCGACACGATCGAGCCGATGTTCGCCATCTTCAAGGAATTGAACCTGCAGTTCGTGCTGGGCTACACGCCCGAGGAGTTCGCCCGTTCGCTTCGCCTGCTGGCGGACGGCAAGGTCGATGCCGAGGCGCTAATCACGTCCAAAGTCGGGCTGGATGGTGTAAAGGGAGCGTTCGAGGCGCTGGCCAACCCGGAGCGACACACCAAGATTCTGGTCGAACCGTGGCGCTGAGGCGAGGACGCCAAGGGAGGAAAACAAGAGATGAAATTCTGCAACTCGAGTAACTCAATGATGCGTCGACTGCTCGCTCTGCTTGCTCTTCTCGCCATGCCCCTTTTCGGATCGCAGGCTTCTGCCCAGTCGCCGGTGTCTCCGGTCATGCAGGGATTGTTCCTGCTCACCGACTATCCTGCCCAGACCGTGCGGGCGGGCGAGGTCACGACCATTCGGGTGAAGATGCAGAACTCCGGTCTCGCCCCGGAACCGATGACTCTGTCGCTGTCGGCCGTGCCGGCGGGATGGAAGATCGACATTCTGGGCGGCGGCCAGCCGGTGGCCTCGGCGATGCCGGGGCAGAACGAGAGCGTCGCCCTGCAGCTCCGCGTCGAAGTGCCCAAGGATGCCAAGCCGGGTCCGCAACAGGTCGTGCTGAGCGCCAAGGGAGCGCGGCTGCAGTCGGCCGAGCTGCCGCTCACGCTCATCGTCGGCACGGAAGCGCCGGCCAAGCTCAGCCTGAAGTCGCGCCTGCCCTCGCTGCGCGGCACGCCGCGCTCGTCGTTCGAGTACACGGTGACGGTCGGCAACGACAGCGGCAAGGACCTCACCGTGGCGCTGTCGGCGCAGGGACCGGCCAACTTCCAGACGACCTTCACCGAGGGCTTCGGCTCCAACGAGATCAGTTCGATCCCCATCGAGGCCGGCCAGACCAAGGACATCAAGGTCAAGGTGACGCCGCCACGCGACGTCAAGGCCGGCGACTATCCGGTGCTGGTGAAGGTCGCGGCCGAGGGCGCCACGGCCGAGCTGCGCGTGACCTTGCAGATCAGCGGCCAGGGCAAGCTCGCGCTCTCGACCAAGGACGGCCGTCTTTCGGGCGAGGCCGAGATCGGCAAGGCATCGGCCTACATGCTGGTGCTGAACAACGACGGCACCGCGGCAGTCGAGGGGATCGAGATGTCGGGCACCGTGCCCACCAACTGGAAGGTCGAGTTCAATCCCAAGACCATCGCGACGCTCGCACCCAACGAAAAGAAGGAGGTCCAGGTCCTGGTGACCCCGGCCGACAAGGCGATCGCCGGCGACTATGTCGCCTCCTTTCGCGCCACTGCCCGCGGCGAATCGAGTGCGGCGGACTTCCGCATCACCGTCACGACCTCGACGCTGTGGGGCATGGTCGGCCTCGGCATCATCGCCGTGGCGCTGCTCGTGCTGCTGGGCGCGGTCGCGCGCTTCGGCCGGCGATAGACTGCCGGCGATGAGCGACAACGTCATAGAAGTCCGCGGCCTGCTCAAGCTCTATGGCGCGACCCGCGCGGTCGATGCCATCGATCTCGACATCGGCCGCGGCGAGATCTTCGGGCTGCTGGGGCCGAACGGCGCCGGCAAGACCACGACGATCCTGATGCTGCTCGGCCTGACCGAGGTGAGCGGCGGCACGGTCGACGTGCTGGGTTTCGATCCGGTGCGCCAGCCGCTCGAGGTCAAGCGCCGGGTCGGCTATCTGCCCGATGCCGTGGGTTTCTACGACCATCTCACGGCGCGCGAAAACCTGCGCTACACCGCGCGGCTGCTCGCCATCCCGCGCCGCGACGCCGAGAAGCGCATCGCCGACGCCATGGAGAGCGTCCAGCTCGCCGACGTGCTCGACAAGCGCGTCTCGACCTTTTCCCGCGGAATGCGCCAGCGCCTGGGCATCGCCGAGATCGTCATGAAGAAGGCCGAGGTCGCCATCCTCGACGAGCCGACCTCGGGTCTCGATCCGCACGCCACCTTCGAGCTCCTGGAAATGATCCGCGGCCTCATAAAGGCGGGCGTGGCTGTGCTGATCTCCTCGCACCTGCTCGACCGCGTGCAGAGCGTCTGCGACCGCGTGGCTCTGTTCAACAAGGGCAAGATCGCCCTGATGGGTTCGGTGGTCGAATTGGCCAACCAGGTGCTGGGCGCCGGCCATCCGATCCTGGTCGAGGCCTCGGGCATCGACATCGCGGCCGCGTTGCGCGGCATCGAGGGCGTGCAGACAGTCGTTGCCGAGGGTGAGGGAGGGTGGCGCGTCGTGGCCGACCGCGACGTGCGCGCGGCCGTGGCACAGCGCATCGTCTCCTCGGGTGGATCGCTCACACGGCTGGCCGATCTGCAGCCCAGCCTCGAGGAAGTCTATACGCGCTACTTCCAGGAGACGCGCCATGCCGCGTAGTGCGAGCCGCCGCGAGGGCTCGGCCTTCACCGGCCTCGGCCCGGTCTTCATGAAGGAATTCGCCGATCACCTCTCCAGTGCCCGCATGATGGTGCTGATGCTGTTCGTGATCGTCTTTGGCGCCTTTCCGGTGGCCTCGTCGCTGCAGCAGCTGCGCACCGTCACCGAGCAGGACTCCTACCTGTTCCTGCGCATCTTCACGTCGGCGCCGGACAGTCTGCCGATCTCCTTCGTGTTTGCCCTGAACTTCATCATACCGGTCATGGCGATCGGTCTCGGCTTCGACGCCGTCAACAGCGAGTTCAACCGCCGCACGCTCTCCCGCGTGCTGTCGCAGCCGATCTACCGCGATGCACTGCTGCTTGGGAAATTCCTGGGCGGCCTCGCCACGCTCGCGGTCGCGCTGACGGCGCTGTGGTTGATCGTGTTCGGCGCCGGCCTGCTGCTGCTCGGTCTGCCGCCGCGCGGCGTCGAGGTGGCCCGCGGCGCCTGTTTCCTGGTGGCGGCGATCGCCTATGGCGGGGTCTGGCTGGCGGCTTCGCTGCTGTTCTCGGTGATCTTCCGATCGACGGCCACCTCGGCGCTCTGTGCCCTGGGGCTCTGGCTGTTCTTTTTCCTGTTGTGGCCGATGATCGCCTCGGCAATTACCTTGGGCTTCGCGCCATCGCAGATCCGCAGCGCCGAGGAATATCTCGCGGTCGAGCAGCTGGGGCTCGTGCTGTCCCGGTTTTCCCCGGGCACCTTGTTCAGCGAAGCGGTCGTCGGCCTGCTCAATCCCGAGACAAGAACATTCGGCAGCATGCTGCCGGCGCAGATGCGCGGCGTCATTCCCGGAGCGCCGCTGCCGCTCGACCAGAGCCTGGTCCTGATCTGGCCGCAGATCACCGGCCTGATCGCCGGCATGATCGTGGTGTTTGCCGCCGCCGAGGTGATCTTCCAGAGA
>JACPVT010000037.1 GCA_016191685.1 Rhodospirillales bacterium
GAGAAAGATCCTTCGCTGCGCTCAGGATGACACTATTGCTGGGATTTACGCACTGCGCCCATGCAAAGGATGGATGTCATCCTGAGCGCAGCGAAGGATCCTTGATTCATATGCGATTGCCCTACCCGCTAGGGGGAGAGGTTGGGTGAGGGGGCTGCGGGAGATTGCCGAGCACGCCTTGAATGACGACCCAAATGCCTTCCGGATTCTGCACAACCTCACTCGCCCAGAAGCGCAGAACGCGCCAACCTTCCTGTTCCATTGCAGTAGTGCGGCGCTCATCCGCCTCGACTTGATAGGCATGGTGCTCGCCATCGACTTCAATGACGAGCCCCCTCGATATGCAGGCAAAATCGGCGACGTAACGACCGATCGGATGCTGACGACGGAACTTGACGCCGCTCAGTCGGCGATCTCGCAGCAACTCCCAGCAGACGCGTTCTGCGCGGCTGCCATCACGCCGGAGATCCCGGGCTCTCTGGATCCTGTTCCTGCTCATGCCCCCTCACCCAACCTCTCCCCCTAGCGGGGGAGAGGAGCATGAAAAGGAAAGGTGTAAAGATTAAGGAGACGCTACCTCCTCACCCTTTCGCGATGCAGGATGTAGAGGCCGGAGCCCACGATCACGGCGATCCCGAAAAGTGCCAGCGCATTGGGCACGTCGCCCCAGACGACGTAACCGATGCCGAGCGCCCACAGGATCGAGGCGTAGCGGAACGAGCCGATGACCGAGAACTCCGCGCCGGAGCGCAAGGCCAGCACCAGGAACTGGTAGCCGGCCGCCAGCAGCAGCGAAGAGGCGAGCAGCAGCCCGATCTCGCGCACCGTCATCGGCTGCCAGCCTTCGACGAAGGTCCAGGCGCAACCCACGAGCGCCACCGCAACCGCCGAGGCGAAGGAGACCACCAGGGTCGGCACCTTGGCCGGCAGGTAGCGGCCGAGGACGTCGCGGAAAGCGCCGAGCACGGTGGCGAGCAGCACCACCCAGGCCCAGAGGTCGATATCGCCCGGCCGCGGCTGGATCACCAGCAGCACGCCCAGGAAGCCCACGATCACCGCTGTCCAGCGCCGCCAGCGCACGGTCTCCTTCAGCAGCAGCACGGCGAGCGCGGTGAAGATGAGCGGCGTCGAGAGGTTGATGGCGGTGGCGATGGCGAACTGGATCTGGAACAGCGCGACGAGATAGACGATCGACGACGACGCCTCGAGCGCGCCACGCAACAGCACGTAGGGATGGGCCACGCCGCCCATCTGCCGCCACGCCCCGGTCACCGCCAGGGCCAGCGTGACCCAGAGCGTGGCGAAGACGCCGCGCACGCCGATCGCCTGGACGGACGGCACGGTCTCGGCGGCGAGCTTGATCAGGGCATCGTTGAAGATGAAGACGAAGACCGCCGCCGACATCGCGAGGATGCCGCGGGTGTTGTCGATCATGGGGAAAATCTCTCTCGCAACAGTGAAAGATCCCTCGCTGCGCTCGGGATGACATTCCTTGTGTCATCCCGAGCGAAGCGAGGGATCCTTCCGCATCAACCGCCCGACATTTTCAGGATGAGCTTCCACTGTTCGTCGCTCACCGGCACGACGGAGAGGCGCGACTGGCGGACGAGGCCGAAATCTTTCAGCCGCGGATCGGCCTTGATGGCGGCGAGCGTCACGGCATTCTTCACCGGCTCCACCGCCTTCACGTCGACGGTGACCGCCTTGCCGTCCTTGTCGGTGGGATCGGGATAGGCGGCCTTCGCGACCTCGGCGATGCCCACGATCTCCTTGCCCTCGTTGGAATGATAGAAGAAGCAGCGATCGCCCGGCTTCATCGCCTTGAGGTTGATCGCGGCCTGGGCGTTGCGCACGCCGGTCCACGACGTCTTCCTGTCCTTCGCGAACTGCGTCCACGAATATGCCGACGGCTCGGATTTTATGAGCCAATGAGCCATGTCACTCCCCTTGTTCTCTCCGGGCTATTCGCCCTCTTTGCGCAACGGCCGCGCCAGCAGCGCACGGATCGCGTCATCGAGATCCGCGCCGCGGTGCAGGATAGCATCGACGGCGGCGCAGATCGGCATCTCGATGCCGAACTTCGCGGCGCGCGCCAGCACGGCGGCAGCGGTCGCCTCGCCCTCGACGACCTGCCGCCGTCCTTCCATGTGGCGGGCGAGCGACGTGCCCTTGCCCAGCGCCAGCCCCAGCGAGCGGTTGCGCGACAGCGGACCGTTGCAGGTGAGCACCAGATCGCCGAGACCGCTCAATCCCGTGAGCGTCTCCAGCCGGGCACCCATGGCGAGGCCAAGGCGCGCCATCTCGGCGAAACCGCGGGTGATCAGCGCCGCCGTGGCGTTGTGGCCGAGGCCACGGCCCTCGACGATGCCGGCAGCGATGGCCAGCACGTTCTTGACGGCACCACCCAGCGACACGCCGATGACGTCGTCGGTCCAGTAGGGCCGGAACATGCCGGCAGCCAGCGCTCCCGCGAGGTCACGGCCAAGGCGCGCGTCCTGTGTCGCGATGCTGACGGCGGTCGGCAGGCCCTGAATCGCCTCCTCGGCGAAGCTCGGCCCCGACAGCATGGCGAAGGGCCGCCCCGGCAGCACTTCCGCCAACACTTCGGGCATCAGGAGGCCGGTCGTGGCCTCGATGCCCTTGGCGCAGATCACGACCGGCGAGCTGCCCGGCAGGTCGGCGGCCACCACGCGCACCGCCTGTGCGGGACAGGCCAGCAGGATCACGTCGCAGGCGTCGAGCGAGGCCAGCGCGAAGGCGATCTCGATGCCAGGTTCGAGAAGCTGACCCGGCAGATAGACCGGATTGGCGCGCTTGTGGACGATCGACGCCGAAATCGCAGGATCGCGCGACCACAGGGTGACGCGCCGGTTGGCGCGGCGCGCCAGGCAGGCGAGTGCCGTGCCCCAAGCGCCGCCGCCGACCACGCCGATGTGATGAATGGTATTCACAGGCCGAGGTTGAAGGCGATCGAGACGCGCTGCGCGCTGCCGCGGTAGGGCCGCACCTGGTGCAGCAGCCAGGCCGGGAACATCACCAGCCGGCCGGCCTTGGGCAGCACCGTCTCGTTGGCGCCGGCCGACAGGCCGCCCGGCATGGCGAAGGCGAGATGCGGCGCATACATCGCCGGCGCCGGCCCGCGCGGGTCCATGAATTCGATCTCGCCGCCCAGCGTCGGGTCGGCGGCGATGCCGCCGTCGTCGACGTAGTAAACGCCCGACCAGAAGGCGCCGGGATGGGAATGGAACTCGTTGCCGTGGCCGCTGCGGTTGATGTTCGCCCACATGTTGGCCTGCCACATGATGGCGACGGGCTTGCCTTCGCGGTCGGTCGTGATGCGGTTGGCGATGTTGCGGCCGATCGCCAGCAGCTTGATGGCGGCAGCACCCGCCCACTTGTCGACGTCCCAGGTCGATTGCCAGCCGCCCAGAGTGCTGTGCGACTTGCTGGGCTGCTCCGCCTCGCGCTTCAGCAGCACCGGCAGGAGTGCGGCGTTGAGCTGGGCTGCATCCGCAATGTCGGCGACGATGATTGGCGTCGCGAAGGCGGCGACGGTCTCGTAGGCGGGCTGCGCGTTGCTCATGGAACGACCCTACACCCGATTGGCCACTGCAGGATCGAGCGCAGGATCCAGCGGCCAGCGTGGCCGCGGGCGAAAATCGAGCGCGTCGACGAGGCCGAGCCGCAGCCGCTCGAGGCCGGCCCAGGCGATCATGGCGCCGTTGTCGGTGCAGAGTTTTATCGGCGGCGCGACGAGCCGTGCACCGTGCGCCGCGGCAAGTGCCTCCAGCCGGCCGCGCAGATAGACGTTCGCCGCCACGCCGCCGGCCACGACCAGGGTCGGGAGCGGCGCCACGGCCAGGGCGTTGGCGCAGCGATCGGCCAGCACGTCGCCCACGGTGCGCTGGAACGAGGCGCAGAGATCGGCGACGGCTTGCGCATCATTGGCCAGCAGCTTCTCGACAGTCTGCCGCACGGCAGTCTTGAGACCGGAAAAGGAGAAATCGCAGCCCGGCTTGCGCCACATCGGCCGCGGCAGGGCGAAGCGCTGTGGATCGCCGCCGCTCGCCGCCTTTTCGACCGCAGGACCGCCGGGGAAACCCAGGCCCAGCAGCTTGGCGGTCTTGTCGAAGCATTCGCCTGCGGCGTCGTCGATGGTCGTGCCCAGCCGCGTGAAGTCGCCGGGCCCCTGCACCGTCAGGAGCTGGCAGTGGCCGCCCGAGACCAGCAGCAGCAGGTAGGGAAAGGCAACGTCCTCCGTCAGGCGCACCGAAAGCGCATGGCCTTCGAGATGATTGACGGCGAGGAACGGCTTGTCGTGGGCGAAGGCCAGCGCCTTGGCGGTCATGACGCCCACCAGCACGCCGCCGATCAGGCCCGGCCCGCCGGTGGCGGCGATGCCGTCGAGATCGGTGAGCCCCAGCCCGGCCTCGCCCAGCGCCTCCCGGACCAGCCCGTCGAGGCGCTCGAGATGGGCGCGGGCGGCGATTTCCGGCACCACGCCGCCGAAGCGGCGATGCTCGGTGAGCTGGCTGTAGACGACATTGGCAAGGATCCGCCCCACCGGGCCCCCGTCCGCCGACGCCTCGACGACGGCCACCGCCGTTTCGTCGCAACTCGTTTCGATACCCAGCACGCGCATATGTGTCTTCTAGCGTCGCGGGCCTGCCTAAGCTAGAGCAGCGCCATGACGGTTCCTCTCCTTCGGCTGGGCACGCGCGGCAGCAAGCTGGCGCTCACCCAGACCGGCCTCGTGCGCGACGCCCTGGCGAAGGCCGTGCCGGCGTTGGCGGCGCCGGAGGCCATCGAGATCGTGACCATCAAGACCACGGGCGACGTCATCCAGGACCGGCCGCTGTCGGAGGCCGGCGGCAAGGGCTTGTTCGTCAAGGAGATCGAGGAAGCCCTGCTGCAGCACCGCATCGACGCCGCCGTGCACAGCATGAAGGACATGCCGACGGCGCAGCCGCCGGGACTCGCCATCTCGGCCTTCCTGCCGCGCGAGGATGCGCGCGACGTGCTGATCGCGGGCGAGGTCACGCGCATCGCCGACCTTCCTGAGGGCGCGATCGTCGGCACCTCGGCGCTGAGGCGCAAGGCACTGCTGCTGCACCTGCGGCCCGACCTCGAGATCGTGACCTTGCGCGGCAATGTCGAGACGCGGCTGGCCAAGCGCGAGGCCGGCACCGTCGCCGCGACCCTGCTGGCGCTGGCCGGCCTGAAGCGGCTCGGCATGGCGCATGTCGGCACGCCGGTGCCGGAGGACGACATGCTGCCCGCCGTCGGCCAGGGCGCAGTCTGCATCGAATGCCGCGAAGACGATGCGCGGACGCGCGGCTGGCTGGCCGCGATCGACCACGCAATGACCGCGACCTGTGTCAGCGCCGAGCATGCGATGCTGGCGGTGCTCGATGGCTCCTGCCGCACGCCGATCGCCGGCCATGCGATCCTGACCGGCGACAGCCTTCACCTGCGCGGGCTGATCGCCCGCCCCGACGGCTCGGAAGTGATCGCCACGGAGCGCCACGGCCGCGGCGGCGATGCCACCGCGATGGGCCGCGATGCCGGCCTGGAACTGAAGCGCCGCGGCGGGCCGAACTTTTTTTCCTGACGCTATTCCTTCTGACAAACGAAAGCGTAGCCGGGGAACAGGCCGGACTTCTCGCGCTCGAGCTGCTCCCAGTTGGCGAGATCCGACATCGTGCGTTCGTTGCGGAAACGCGCGGCGTAGAGCGCCAGCGGGCCCGCCGCCGCGTCGGAACGCTGCGCGGCGCCGACGTTGAACTCGAAGCCGAGGAAACGCAGCCCGCTACCGGCGAGAAAGGCGCGCAGGCGCGAGACGGTGAAGCGATGTTCCTGGACGTGAAAGCAGAGATCGCGCAACAGGCTCGCGCTCCAGAAATCCTCCCACGCCGTGAGCGGCCGCAGCCGGCGCCATTCGCCGCTCATCACCTTGCGGCGAAACTCGCGCAGGCCCTGCAGCGTCGCGGGCAGGCCCGCCGCCTCGATGTCGCGCCGCGCCTTCACCACCAGCGTGCGCGCACCTTCGCCATAGAGCCCGAGACGCAGGAAGGCGCCGGGCCGCAGCACGGCGGAAATCGCCTGCAGGCCCGCCTTCGGGTCGGCCATGTGGTGCAGCACACCCACGCACTCGGCATGGTCGAAGGTGCGGCCGAGCTTCGGCAGGTCGAGGATGTCACCCTGCAGGAACTCGATGTTGCCGACGCCGTGGCGCGCGGCCATGCGCTTGCCGTAGGCAAGGCTGGCGCGGGAGAGATCGACGGCCGTGACGGTCGCGTTTTCGTAGGACGACGCCACGGTGAGCGGATGCTGGCCGGTTCCCGCACCCGGCATCAGCACGGCAAGCGGCCCGCCGCCGAAATCAACCGCCTGCGCATGCGGCAGGTCGCGCAGCAGGGCGGCGCGGACGTCGACCGGCGGCCGGCGCGGCAGGTGCGTCCAGCGCGGATAGGGATTGGCCTCGTACATCGCCGCGACCGACTGCGAGACCGTGTCGGTGATGGGCGCGATGGAGGGGATCTCCAGCGCCAGGCGCCGTTCCTCCACGACCTCCGGCCGTGGCTCGGCCGGCGGCCGGTACATCGCCGCCGCCGGACCGTCGGAAACGGTCTCGTCGTCGGGCCAGATGTATTCGTTCAGCCACGCCTGCTCGGCGAGCGCCGCCGCCAGCGCGATCACCTCGGGCGAGCCGCCGGACGCGAGAGCCTGCGTCACCGTCCTGCGCAACCCGAGCAGCTTGCGTTCGAGTCCCGCGTCGCGGTTGAGCGACTTCCGGAGGAACTCGAGCAGCAGGCGATCGTTGCCCAGGGTCTGGAGGCTATCGTCCGCTGGCCAGCCCACGACGATCTGGTTGGCGGCGCCCCAGCCGATCGCGTCCCAGTTGGCACTGTCGTCGGCATAGGCCTCCAGCAGCAGGGTCCGGAGATGGTCGTTCGGGCTGGGCGTGCGTGCCCGCTCGAGAATGGCATCGAGGCCCATGCGGGCCTGGGCATCGCGCGGCGACTGGGCGAGGACCTGCCGATAGGCGGCCATGGCCTCGTCGAAGCGACCGGCGGCGAACAACTCGTCGCCGATTGCGGAGGATCTGATGGTGGTCAAACTGCGTCTTCGCTCGGTGGTCGACACCGTATCGCAAGACCAATCAAGACGCACTCTCGACCGCACCCGGCTGCGACCGTAGACTTGGCGCCATGCGCTCAGCCTTGCGACTGCTGCTGGCCTTGTGCGGCCTCACATCTCTGCTCGCAGCGTGCGAAACCGCGCCGGTCACCGGCCGCTCGCAGATCATGCTGGTGAACGAGAGCGAGGAGCGCCAGATGGGCCTGCAGGCCTATCAGCAGGTGCTGGCCAAGGAGCCGCTGTCGCACGATGCCGAGGCCATCGCGCTGGTCGAGAAGGTCGGGCGACGCATCGCCGCCGCAGCCGAGCGACCGCCGGCGGAGATGTGGCGGGCGCCGCACTTCCGCTGGGAATTCAAGACCATCGACAAGAACGAACCCAACGCCTTCTGCCTGCCGGGTGGCAAGGTCGCCGTCTATACCGGCTTGCTGCCGATCACCCGTACCGAGGCGGGCCTGGCCGTGGTGATCGGCCACGAGGTGGCGCATGCGCTGGCGCGTCACGGCGCCGAACGCATGAGTGACCAGATGGTGGCGTCGGTCGGCGTGGCGGCGGCGGCGGCGACACTGGCGACCACCGTGAGTGGTCGCAACCGTGCCTACCTGCCGGCGATGATGGCCGCGGTAGGTGCCGGCGCCACAGTGGGCTTCATCCTGCCGATGTCGCGGGCGCAGGAATCGGAGGCCGACCGCATCGGGCTGGTGCTGATGGCGATGGCCGGCTACGACCCGCGCGAGGCGATCGCCGTGTGGGAGCGCATGCGCGCCGCCAAGGCGGGCGGCGGCCAGGCCGAATGGTTGAGCACCCACCCCGCCGACACGACGCGGATCAACAACATCAAGGGCTGGGTGAACGAAGCCATGAAGTATTATCGTCCCCGATGACCGAGACCCTCGAATACGACGCTTCCGGGCTGCTGTGTCCGCTGCCGGTGCTGCGGGCCAATCGCAAGTTGCGCGAGCTGCCGAGCGGCGGGTTGCTCACCGTGCGCGCGACCGATCCCGCCGCCGAGCAGGATTTCCCCGCCTATTGCCGCCAGACGGGCCACGAGCTGGTCTCGAGCACGCGCGACGGCGAGGCACTGGTCTTCGTTATTCGGAAACGCTAGGGACCAGATCGCCAAGCATCAGAGAGAGTTCATGCCCCAGGTTACTTTCAAGACGATCGACACCGCCGACGTTTCCGGCAAGCGCGTGCTGGTGCGCGTCGATCTCAACGTGCCGATGAAGAACGGCAAGGTCACCGATGCAACGCGCATCGAGCGCGCAGCGCCCACGATCGCAGAGCTCGCGGCCAAGGGCGCGCGCGTCGTGGTGCTGAGCCATTTCGGCCGCCCCGACGGCAAGCGCGTGCCGGAGATGTCGCTCAAGGCCCTGGTCGAGCCGCTGTCGGCGGCACTGGGCAAGCCGGTCGCCTTCGCCGAAGACTGCATCGGCCCGTTGGCCGAGGACGCGGTGCGGGCCCTGAAGCCCGGCGATGTGCTGCTGCTGGAAAACCTCCGCTTCCACCAGGAGGAGGAAAAGACCGACGCGGCCTTCATCGACAAGCTCTCGGTGCTGGGCGACCTCTATGTGAACGACGCCTTCTCGACGGCGCATCGCGCCCACGCCTCGACCGAGGGCATCGCCAATCGGCTGCCGGCGGCGGCGGGCCGGCTGATGCAGGCCGAGCTCGAGGCGCTCGACAAGGCCTTGGGCAATCCGAAGAAGCCGGTTTGCGCCGTCGTCGGCGGCGCCAAAGTCTCGACCAAGCTTGACCTGCTGGGCAATCTTGTCGGCAAGGTCGACAAGCTGATCATCGGCGGCGGTATGGCCAACACCTTCCTGCATGCTCAGGGGGTCAAGGTCGGCAAGTCGCTCGCCGAGAAGGACCTGGCACCGACGGCACTGGAAATCCTGGAAAAAGCCAAGGCCGCCAAATGCATGGTGCTGCTGCCGGTCGACGTCGTGGTGGCGGCCGAGTTCAAGGCCGGCGCCGCCAGCACGGTGGTCGATGCCAACGCCTGCCCCGACGACCAGATGATCCTCGATGTCGGGCCGAAATCGATCGCGCTCTACCAGAAGGAGGTCGGCGACTGCGCTACGTTGGTGTGGAATGGGCCGCTCGGCGCCTTCGAGATTCCGCCATTCGACGCCGGCACCGTGGCGCTGGCCCGGACGGTCGGCCAGCTCACGGGCAACCACAGGCTGCTGTCGGTCGCCGGCGGCGGCGACACGGTGGCGGCGCTGGCGGCAGCCGGCGTGGAGGAGCAGTTCTCCTACGTCTCGACAGCAGGCGGCGCCTTCCTCGAATGGATGGAAGGCAAGACCCTGCCCGGCGTTGCGGCGCTCATCCGGGCGGCCTAAGAATCGGGGCATGAACGCGCCCGCCAATCCACCGGCCCGTCCACGCCTGCCCTGGGATCCGCCGGAGCACTTCGAGCCGCGCGTTCCCGATGGCGACAACCGCGAGCGCCTGGTCTGCGCGCGCTGCGAATTCATCCACTACCAGAACCCCAAGATCGTGGCGGGCGCCGTCTGCACCTGGAAGGACAAGATCCTTCTGGCCAAGCGCGCCATCGAGCCGCGCAAGGGTTTCTGGACCCTGCCGGCCGGCTACATGGAGCTGGGCGAAACCACCGAACAGGCGGCAGCGCGCGAGGCCAAGGAAGAGGCCTGCGCCACCATCGAGATCGAGCGGTTGCTCGCCATGTACAGCGTGGCGCGCATCGGCCAGGTGCAGATCATGTATCGCGCCAGATTGGTGAGCGCCGACATAGCCGCAGGGATCGAGAGCGAGGAAGTGGCGCTGGTCGACTGGGCCGACATTCCGTGGGAACAACTCGCCTTCCCGACGGTCGTGTGGGCGCTCGCCCACTTCCACGACTCGCGCGACAAGACCGACTTCGCGACCTATTCCAATCCGACCGGCGATCTCGCCCGCATGTGGCCGCCGCGCAAACCGGCAGGAGTATGATCCGCCACAAAGGAGGAGCCCGTGCCCAGCAGTGCCTGGAACATCGACGCGGTGCGTTCACGCGAAGCAATGGGGCGCGTCTTCGACGCGATGGGGCCAGGCCTGGATTGGCACGGAGTCGTCGTCGCCCATCTCGACACCGGGTTCACCGATCATGTGGTCTTCAATCTGAGCGGCACGAACCCGGCGCTACGTATCGCCGACGGCATCAACTACATGGAGCCGGCCGCCACCGAGCCGCGCGATCCGCTCAACTACGCCGGCGGCCTGACGGTGTATCCCGGGCACGGCACGAGGACGCTCGGGACGCTGTGCGGCAATCTCCCGGGCACCTATACGGGCGTGTGTCCGACGGTGCCGGTCGTGCCTTATCGGATCACCAACGGCGTCATGTTGACCGGCCAGACCATCGTCAACGCATCGCTTGCGATCATGGATGCGGTGGACCGCCACCTAGCCGACGTGATCTCCATCAGCCTGGGCGTCCAGTCGGTCCTAGGCAACCGCAAGCAGATGCGGGCGTTGGGCCGCGCCGTCGACCACGCCTACGAGCGCGGCGTGATCGTGGTCGGTGCTGCCGGGCAGACCGCGGATGCGCCGCAGCTCATCGGCTTCACCGTCTATCCCGGCCGCTACTCGCGCAGCATCCTGGTGGGTGGCATCAATGCCGAGCGCAAGGTCTGCTTCGACTATGATGACGGCCGCAAATACATCGACGTCTGGGCGCCGGCCGACGACGTGCGCCGGCCCAACTCGGTGTTCGGCCTGCCGGAGCCCTTCTCGGACGTCGGCGGCACGGGGGACGGCACGTCCTACGCCACGGTCCACGTCGCCGGCGCGGCCGCGATGTGGCTCAGGATGCGCGGCGAAGAACTCGAGACCGGAGGATACAACGGCTGGCAAAGGGTCGAAGCCTTCCGGGCCATGCTGCGCGCCTACCACCAGGCACTTGCCGGCAACGACGTGCCGACCAAGCCTACGCCCAAGGACACCGGCATTCTCGACTGCGTGGCGTTGCTCGACGGCAAACTGCCGAAGCTCGCGGACCTCAAGAAGGCGCCGCTCGCCGAACCCCAGGTGAACTGAAGAGTTCGTGTCTTAGATTGCCCGATTTGTCGGTGTTTGCTGTTATCGTACAAACGTCCGTCCAACGGACGAAATCGGAGGAAACCATGCTTACTGCAGCGAATAATGACCTGCTGACGCGTGTTGGACCCGGTACGCCGATGGGCGACTTGATGCGCCAATACTGGATTCCCGCCTGCCTTTCGGAGGAATTGAAGCCGGACGGCGAGCCGATGCGGCTCCTGCTGCTGGGCGAGCAGTTGATCGCGTTCCGCGACACCGATGGCCGGATCGGCATCATGGAGCATCGCTGCCCGCACCGCTGCGCTTCGCTGTTCTTCGGACGCAACGAAGAGGGCGGCCTGCGCTGCGTCTACCACGGCTGGAAGTTCGACGTCGAAGGCAACTGCCTCGACATGCCGAACGTGCCGCCGGCGCAGGACTTCAAGCACCGTATCAAGGCCAAGGCCTACAAGGTCGTCGAGCGCGCCGGCTTCGTCTGGACCTACATGGGTCCGCGCCAGGAAGCGCCGCCATTGCCGAATATCGAGATCCTGATGCTGCCCGAGGCGGAGCGCTTCACGCGCGTCCACCAACGCGAGTGCAACTGGTTCCAGTCACTGGAAGGCGACATCGACACCTCGCATTTCGGCTTTCTGCATATCGGCGGGCTGAAGATGGAAGACGTCGATCCCAACACCATCCATCGGTGGGGCGTCGGTGACCGCGCACCCGACTACAAGGCGACGGAGACCGAATGGGGCACGATGTATGCGGCCTATCGCCCGGCCGATCCGGGCACCTACTACTACCGTTTCGCGCATTTCCTGTTCCCGTTCATCACCTTCACACCCAATGGCTCGTTCGAGGACCAGATCGCGTGCACGCTGAACGTGCCGATGGATGACACGCACACCATGACCTACAACGTCGCCTGGAAGCAGAAGACGCGGCCGCTGGAGACGCTGGCGAACGGCGATTGGATCCCGGGCCTGGCCCCCGACATGAAGTTCCTGCCCAATACCAACGACTGGTACGGCCGTCATCGCCTCGTGGCACGCCGCGAGAACGACTACTTCATCGACCGCGACATGCAGAAGAACGTCAACTACACCGGCATCCAGGGCATCGGCCGGCAGGACCAGGCGGCCGTGGAATGCATGGGCGAGATCGTCGATCGCAGTCTCGAGCACCTGGCGCCCTCCGATCGCATGATCGCCCTCACGCGCAAGCGGCTGCTGACCGCGGCGCAGGAGCTGATGAACGATAACAAGGTGCCGGCCACGGTCGACAATCCGGACATCTATCGTGGCGCGCGCGGCGGAGCGTTCGTTGCTTCGGCCAAGCTCGATTGGCTCGACGCCTATGCCGAGAACCTGCAAACGGCGAAGAGCCCGCTCGGGCTCCTGACACGGATGGCTCTGGCCGCCGAATAGGCTGCTCCGAGAGTCAGCCCTCGTTGGCGAAGGGATTGTTCGGCCCGTCCCAATAGCGCTTGAGCAACGGTACCTGCAGGAAGGCGAAGACCAGCGTCAGCGGGAAGCTCAGGAACATCTTGCTGGCGATCCACGTGTCGGTCGTGAAGCCGCGCCACATCACCTCGTTGACCGCCGCCAGCACGAAGAAGAACAGCGTCCAGCGCAGTGTGAGCTTCCGCCAGCCCTCGTCGGTCAGGCGGAAGGCCGTGCCGAACAACGGCTTGAGCAGCGGCCGGCGGAAGAGCAGCAGGCCACCGCCCAGGATCGTGCCGAACAGGCAGTTCACGATGGTGGGCTTCAGCTTGATGAAGGTGTCGTCCTGCAGCCAGATGGTGAGCCCGCCGAACACCAGCACGAAGAAGCCGCCGACCAGCGGCATGACCGGCCAGCGCTTCTCCAGCCAGCGGTAGCAGGGCAGCGCCACTGCCGTCGCGACGATGAAGATGCCGGTCCCCCAGTAGATGCCCCAACGGCCGTTGGCGGCGAAAAACAGCACCAGCGGCCCGAGTTCCAGGGCAGTGGCGTAGAACCGCCGCATGCCGCCCTGCTCCTGTGTCGTCTCGGTCATGCCGGCAGCCCCATCAATCCGCGCGCAAAGGCTCGCGCCTCGAACGGCCTGAGATCGTCGATGCCCTCGCCGACGCCGATGGCGACGACGGGCAGCTTGAACTTCTCGGCCAACGCCACCAGCACGCCGCCCTTGGCGCTGCCGTCGAGCTTGGTCACCACCAGCGCATCGACCGGCGACAGGCTCTTGAAGGTCTCGACCTGGGCATGGGCATTCTGGCCGGTGGTGGCATCGAGCACCAGCAGGCACGAATGCGGCGCCTCGGCGTCGAGCTTGCGGATCACGCGCACGATCTTGGCGAGCTCGTCCATCAGGTTGGCCTTGTTGTGCAGGCGGCCGGCGGTGTCGATCAGCAGCACGTCGCAGCCGTCGGCCTTGGCGCGCTCCAACGCCTCGAAAGCGAGGCCTGCCGCGTCGGCGCCGGTGTCCTTGGCGATCACCGGAACGCCGGCGCGCTCGCCCCACACCTTGAGCTGTTCGACCGCAGCGGCCCGGAACGTGTCGCCCGCCGCCAGCATGACCTTGCGCCCCTCGCGCTTGTAGAGGTTGGCGAGCTTGGCGATGGTCGTGGTCTTGCCGCTGCCGTTGACGCCGACCACCAGCACGACGTGCGGTTTACGCGCGGAATCGATGACAAGCGACGTCGCGACCGGCTGCAGGATCTCGGCAATGTCGTCGGCGAAGGCCGCGCGCACTTCCTCGTCGGTCACTTCCTTGCCGAAGCGCTCCTTGCCGAGCTTGCCGACCAGGCGGGCCGCGACGCTGACGCCGAGATCGGCCTGGATCAGCGCATCCTCCAGGTCGTCCAGCGTCGTCTGGTCGAGCTTCTTCTTGGTGAAGAGGCCGGTGATGCTCTCGGTGACGCGCTTGGTCGACTTGGAAAGACCCGATCGCAGCCGCGACAGCCAGCCCTTCTTTTCGGTTTCGATGACGTCGCTCATGCCGGCACCTCAGGCGAGCAGCGAGGCATCGAGTTCGCCCTTGAAGGCGACCGCGATGCCGCCGGTCATGAGCACATGGCCGTCGCGCAGCCATTCCATGGTGAGCGTGCCGCCATCGACGACCACCTCGGCCTTGCGATCGACCAGGCCGCGCCGGCTGGCGGCGACGACGGCGGCGCAGGCGCCCGAACCGCAGGCGAGCGTGAGGCCGGTGCCGCGTTCCCAGACACGCAGCCGCAATCTGCCGTCACCCAGGGGCTGAACGACCCCGATGTTGGCACGCTCGGGAAAGAACCGGTGGTGCTCGAGCTTGGGGCCGAGCTCGGCGATTGGAATCGCCGCGAGATCATCGACGAAGAAGGTGGCGTGGGGGTTGCCCATGTTGGTGCCGACGGGATCCTGAAGCGGTCCCAGGCCGACCGGCATGTGATTGGTGTCGCAGGCTTCGCGCACCGGGATCTCGCGCCAGTCGAGCCGTGCCAGGCCCATGTCGACGGAGATCACTGGCAGCCCGTTCCCGCCCATGCCGGTCTTCTGCGATTCGAGCAGGCCCGAGATCGTCTGCACCGTGACCTGATCGGTCCTGCGCTCGTCCATCACGACCGAGGCGACACAGCGCGTGGCATTGCCGCAGGCGCCGGCCTCGCCGCCGTCAGGATTGAAGATCCGCATGAAGACATCGGCCTCACGCTCGGTCGGCGCCTCCAGCACGATCAGCTGGTCGCAGCCCACGCCCAGGCGCCGGTCGGCAATGGCGCGACGACGCTCCAGCGTGAGGTCGAGCGCCATGGCGCGCGCATCGAGCACGACGAAATCGTTGCCCAGCCCGTGCATCTTCAGGAACGGCACCTTGCCCATGCGGCGCTATATGGCCGTTCGATCAGGATCGCGCAACGCGCGACCTGGGGGCCAGCGCAACGAGCGCGGCCGGACCTGCCCGGCATGGGGTCCACCGACCTCGCGCACGTCCAGCGTGGCAAGCCGCTTGGTGTAGATCGTGAGGTGCAGGATACCGAGCGCCTCGTAGGGCATGGCCGGCTCGACGAACAGGCCGCGGTCGGCATCCCAGGCCGGAGTGGCGTGATGGACCGGCCAGTTGCAGCGGCTAGGCAGCGGTTCGCAGGAAAAACCCTTGTCGTAGACCATGACATTGAGCGCGATCTGGTCGGTCATGTCGGTGGAGCGCTGCAACGCCTCGCCCAGCAGGTCGGCCCAACCCTGCCAGTGCGGCGCATCGACGGGCAGCGCGAAGACGCCGGCATTGATCAGCGGATAGCGCACCAGCCTCTCTGCCGTCTCCCGGTCGAAGCAGGCTTCGAAGGCCGCACCATTGATCGATGAGAATTCCTTCCAGGCGTGGCGATAGTGCCGCATCGAGCGATGGATCTCCGGCGCCACGGCGAGCTTGCCCGTGCGCGCGGCGGCGAGGAACAACGCGACGGCGTCGCCCTGCTGGACCCAGCAATCGCCGTCGATCCAGAGATAGAGATCGTAGCCCGGGAAATAACGCGGCAGGAACGGCCGCGCCGTCAGCGCCTTGTAGCCGTCCTTCAGTTTTTCGCGGCCGGGAAAATCGAAATCCCATTCCGGCACGACGAGCGTGGCGCCGCGCTCGCGGCACCAGGTGCGCTGTTCCTCCGTGAGCCCGCAATCGAGGATGCCGAGCGACAGCGCCCGGCCTTCCGCGGTCGACTGCAGCGAGCCGATGCAGTCGCGCATCAGGTCGAAATAGTTGGCGTCGCCGCCGGTGATCGCGATGGTTCGTTCCGACACGTGGTCAGGATGGCGTATCGGGACTTTGCTGTCGCCTGCGTTTCCGCCACAGTCGGCCAGCGGAGGAAATTCCATGGCCAAGCATGTCGACTACTACGTCTCGCTCAATTCACCCTGGACCTACCTCGGCTCGGCGCGCTTCGACGCCATGGCCAGGAAATACGGCGCCAGCGTCACCATCTGGCCGGTCGATTTCGGGTCGGTCTTCTCCGTGTCGGGTGGCCTGCCGCTGCCCAAGCGGGCGCCGCAGCGCCAAGCCTATCGCATGATGGAGCTGAAGCGCTGGCGCGCCCATACCGGCGTCAAGCTCACCCTCGAGCCCAAGTTCTTTCCCAGCAACGAAGTGCCCGCCGCCAAGTGCGTCATTGCCTTGCGCGAACAGGGCCGCATGGCCGACGCGATCAAGGTCGCCCATGCGGTGATGGCCGCGATCTGGGCCGAGGAGAAGAACCCCGGCGACCCCGCGACACTGAAGCAGATCATCGCCGGCTGCGGCCTCGACGCCGATGCCGTGGTCAAGGCGAGTGAAGCGCCAGGCATCGCCGAGAAGCGCGAGGCCTACACAAAGCACGCAATCGCTGAGAACGTCTTCGGCGCACCCTCGTTCGTGATCGATGGCGAGATCTTCTGGGGCCAGGACCGGCTCGATTTCGTCGAGCGCAAGCTCGCGTCCTAGTCGGACCTGGAACCTGGTCAGACCTGAAGATAGGCGGCGGCGGCAACGGCCAGGCCGTTGTTGGCCATGTGCGCTACCAGCGACGGCCACAGCGACCCGGTGCGCCAGCGCAGCAGCCCGAACAGGAGGCCGAGCGGCAGCACCAGAAAGGCATGTGCGGGCTCGACGTGAGCCGCGGCAAAGGCCAGCGAACTCACGACAAACGCCAGACCCGGCCCCCAGCGGCTTTCGAGCCAGCCATAGAGCAGGCCGCGAAAAACCAGCTCCTCCACCAGAGGCGCCAACCCGGCCAACAAGGCCAGGCTGATCAAAAACGCCGCCGGTTCGTGGGCGACCCTCATCGCCTGCTTCACGCCCTGGGGTTCGAGCCCGATCTGGCTGACGGCAATCGACAGGGCCGCAGTACCCAGAGTGCCGAACAGCAGCGGCCGCCAGCCGACGGCCCGGAAGCCCAGGGCCGGCGCGGCGGCGCGGCCGAGCGGCGCCACCGCCACCAGGACCGCCGCCAGGCCGACGCCGAAGAACAGGCCGAGAAGAGACAACAGGCTGTGATCGGGCAGCAGCCAGAACACGGGAAGCCCGAACAGAGGCAGGGCCGCCAGAAAAAGCAGGATCTCGCGACCGCCGACCGACCTGGAATCCTTATGAATCAATGGGTTATGGTCAGACGGCAAGTCTTTTGACTCCATGGCCGGCAGGCCTTATACCCCGGCCGCTCAATCGGTCGTGCCGATTTCTACCGGTTCCCCCGCCCTTGGTTGCCTGAGAGGGGGAGCTCCGCTGATCCGCGAAGGTTCGCGCGTCGGCGCGATTTTCGTTTGGGCGAATGGAGTTCTGGAAGCGGCATGTTCGAGGGTCTGAGCAAACGTCTGGGCGACGTATTCGACAAGCTGCGGGGGCGCGGAGCGCTCTCCGAAGCCGACGTCGATGCCGCCCTGCGCGAGGTCCGCACCGCGCTCCTCGAGGCCGACGTCGCCCTGCCCGTCGTCCGCGACTTCATCGACTCCGTCCGACCCAAGGCCATCGGCGCCGATGTCATCCGCTCGGTCACGCCGGGCCAGATGGTTATCAAGATCGTCAACGACCACCTGGTCGAGATGCTGGGCGGCACGGTGGCCGACCTCGACCTCAACGCCATTCCCCCGGTCGTCATCCTGATGGTGGGCCTGCAGGGCTCCGGCAAGACGACCTCCAGCGCCAAGATCGCCTATCGCCTGAGCCAGGGCCCGCAGGGCATGGCGGCCGAGATGTTCGGTGGCTCCTTCTCGACCAAGCGCCGCGTCATGATGGCCTCGCTCGATACGCGCCGCCCGGCGGCACAGCAGCAGCTCGCGGTGCTGGGCACGCAAACCGGCGTGCCGACCCTGCCGATCGTGCCGCTCGAGATGCCGCTCGCCATCACGCGCCGCGCGCTCGAGACGGCGCGGCGCGAAGGCTTCGACGTCCTCATCCTCGACACCGCCGGCCGCCTCTCCATCGACGAAGAGTTGATGAAGGAAGTGGCCGACATCAGCGAATTGGCCAAGCCCAAGGAGACGCTGCTCGTCGCCGACGCGATGACCGGCCAGGACGCCGTGAACGTGGCCAAGGCGTTCAACGAGCGGCTGGCGGTCACCGGCATCGTGCTGACCCGCGTCGACGGCGACGCCCGCGGCGGCGCGGCGCTGTCGATGCGCGCCGTCACCGGCCGGCCGGTCAAGTTGATCGGCGTCGGCGAGAAGTTCGACGCGCTCGAGCCCTTCCATCCCGACCGCATCGCCGGCCGCATCCTCGGCATGGGCGACATCGTCTCGCTGGTCGAGCGCGCCGCCGAAACCATCGACAAGGAAGACGCCGAGAAGCTCGCCGCCCGGGTCCGCAAGGGCCAGTTCGACATGGACGATCTGCTCAACCAGCTTCGCCAGTTGCGCAAGATGGGTGGCCTGTCGGGACTGATGGGCATGCTGCCGGGCGCCATGCAGGCCAAGGCCGCGATGTCCAAGGCCAAGATCGACGAGGGCCAGCTCAAGCGCCAGGAGGCCGTCATCCTGTCGATGACGCCCAAGGAACGCCGCAACCCCGACCTGATCCACGCCTCGCGCAAGAAGCGCATCGCCAAGGGATCGGGCGTACAGGTGCAGGACGTCAACAAGCTGCTCAAGCAGCATGCCGATATGCTCAAGATGATGAAACGTGTGAACAAGCTCGGCGAAAAAGGATTCATGCGCAGCCTCGGAGGCATGGGAATGCCGCCGGGACCACCGCGCTGAAAGTTCAGTGAAACGCGACTATCGGACGAATCGAAAGAGAGGATTTAGAGAATGCTAGCCATCCGCATGACCCGGCACGGCGCCAAGAAGCGGCCGTTCTTCCACATCGTGGTCGCCGACTCGCGCAGCCCGCGCGACGGCCGCTTCATCGAGAAGCTCGGGACCTACAATCCGTTGCTGCCGCGCGAGCACGCCCAGCGCATCACGCTCGACAAGGAGCGTATCGCCCATTGGCTCAAGGTCGGCGCCCAGCCGTCAGACCGCGTCGCGAAGTTCCTCGCCCAGGCCGAGCTGATGAAGCCGCGCGAGCGCCGCGAGCAGAGCAAGAAGCCGCTGCCGCGCGCCAAGACGCAGGAGCGCATGAAGGCCGCGGCGACGGCCGAGCCGGCCAAGGAGGCCGCGGCCGGCTGACGGGAATCTTCTGATGTCGAAGGGCCGCATCCTGCTGGGCGTCGTCGCGGCGCCGCACGGTGTACGCGGCCTGGTGCGCATCAGGAGCTATACGGAGGACCCGATGGCGGTGGCGCGTTACGGCCCGCTGTCGGACGAGACGGGACGGAAGCAGTACCGGGTCGAAGCGTTGAGCACCGTGAAGGACGCGGTGCTGGCCCGGATCGAGGGCGTAGCCGATCGGACGGCGGCCGAGGCATTGCGGGGTTTGCGGCTCTACGTGGAGCGCGAGCGTCTGCCCGCCACGGACGAGCGGGAGTGGTACGAGGCCGACATCATCGGCCTCGCGGCGGTCGGTCTGGATGGCCGGGATTGGGGCAAGGTGATCGCCTTCCACGATTTCGGCGCCGGGCGGACGATGGAGGTCTCGGGCGGCAGCGCATCGCGGAGTTCGGTGATGCTGCCCTTCACCGCCCAAGCGGTGCCCGAGATCGACGTCGAGGGCGGCAAGGTTGTGGTCGATCCGCCGGCAGGTGTGCTGGCGGGCGGAGAAACGAAGGAGGCGTAAGGCAACGTGTGGCGCGCGACTGCGCTCTCGCTCTTCCCGGAGATGTTCCCGGGCCCGCTGGGTGAAAGCCTGGCCGGCAAGGCGTTGAAGGAAGGCGTGTGGCAGCTGTCGGCGGTCGACATCCGGCGGTTCGCCAAGGACCGCCATCGCACGGTCGACGACGCGCCCTTCGGGGGCGGCGCCGGCATGGTGATGAAGCCCGACGTGCTGTCGGCGGCGATCGAAGCGGTCGCCGAGCCGGGAGTGCCGAAGATTCTTCTGTCGCCGCGCGGGACGCCTTTTTCCCAGGGCCGCGCGCGGCAGCTGGCGGCGGGTCCGGGCGTGCTGCTGGTGTGTGGTCGGTTCGAAGGTGTCGACGAGCGCGTCATCGAGAGCCATGCGTTGGAGGAGATTTCGGTCGGCGATTTCGTGCTTTCGGGCGGCGAGATCGCAGCCATGGCGGTGTTGGATTGCTGCGTGAGGCTGTTGCCCGGCGTGATGGGCGAGCCGGCATCGGCGAGCGAGGAGAGTTTCGAGGACGGATTGCTGGAATACCCGCACTACACCCGGCCCGCGACGTGGACCGGACCCGATGGGATCGAGCGGCAGGTGCCGGAGATCCTGGTCTCGGGTCACCACGGCAAGGTCGCGGAATGGCGGATGAAGGAACGACAGGAGATTACGCGGCGGCGGCGGCCCGATTTGTGGGCCCGGCGCCGGACCGCGACGGAAACCGAAGAGAAGTGACGAAAGGATGGATGCGATGAACATTCTCGATATGGTCGGCCAGACCACGATGGACAAAGTGCAGGCCGAACGGCCAGTGCCGCGCTTCGAGCCGGGCGACACGCTCAAGGTGCACGTCAAGGTGCAGGAAGGCAACCGCGAGCGCATCCAGGTCTACGAAGGCCTCTGCATCGGGCGCAAGAACGCCGGCGTGAACTCGTCGTTCACGGTGCGCAAGATCAGCTTCGGCGAAGGCGTGGAGCGCGTGTTCCCGCTCTACGGCCCGGGCATCTGGGAGATCGAGGTCGTCCGCAAGGGTGTCGTGCGCCGCGCCAAGCTCTATTACCTGCGCGACCTGCGCGGCAAGGCGAGCCGCATCGCCGAGGACACCGAGGCCCAGCGCGAACTGCTGGCGGTGCAGGCCGAGGAGGCCGAGAAGCGGCCGCGTCGCGAGAGGATCAAGAAGGAAAAGCCCAAGGCCGAAGGCAACATCCGCGCCGCCAAGGGCGGCGGCAAGAAGTAGGCGCGTCATGGCGTTCCGCAAGAAGGCGGCCACGCCGCCACCCGAGCCGCCCACGCCGCGCACCCTGTTCGAGAAGATCTGGGACGCCCACGTCGTCGACCGCCAGGAAGACGGCACCTGCGTGATCTACGTCGACCGGCACCTGGTGCACGAAGTCACCAGCCCGCAGGCCTTCGAGGGCCTGCGGATGACCGGTCGCAAGGTGCGCCGCCCTGACGCCACCATCGCGGTGGCCGACCACAATACGCCCACCACCGAGGGCGCCATGGATGACGAGTCGCGCATCCAGGTCGAGACGCTCGAGACCAACGTCGCCGAATTCGGCGTGCCGTATTTCGACATGAGCGACCCTCGTCGCGGCATCGTGCACGTGACCGGTCCCGAGCAGGGACTCACCCTGCCGGGCATGACCATCGTGTGCGGCGACAGCCACACCTCCACGCACGGTGCATTCGGCGCGCTGGCGTTCGGCATCGGCACGTCGGAGGTCGAGCATGTGCTGGCGACGCAAACGCTGATCCAGAAGCCGGCCAAGAACATGCGTGTCGTCGTCGACGGCAGCCTGCCGCTGGGTGTCACGGCGAAGGACGTGATCCTCGCCATCATCGGCCGCCTCGGCACCGCCGGCGGCACCGGCCACGTCATCGAATATGCCGGCCGCGCCATCCGCGAGATGACGATGGAAGGCCGCATGACGGTCTGCAACATGTCGATCGAGGCGGGCGCGCGCGCCGGCCTGATCGCGCCCGACGAGACGACCTTCAAGTACCTCGACGGCCGGCCGTACGCGCCGAAGGGTGGCGCCTGGGACCTGGCGCTGGGCCAATGGCGTCGTCTGCCGAGCGACAAGAATGCGGTGTTCGACTCGCAGCTCGATCTCGTCGCCGCCGACATCCCGCCGATGGTCACCTGGGGCACCAGCCCGCAGGATGCGCTGCCGATCACCGACGTCATTCCCGACCCGGCCAATGCGCCGGACGAGAACCGCCGCGAGGCCTGGGCGCGCTCGCTCGCCTACATGGGCCTGACGCCGGGCACGAGGCTGGTCGATGTGCCGATCGACCGGGTGTTCATCGGCTCCTGCACCAACGGTCGCATAGAAGATCTGCGCGCCGCCGCCGAGATCGCGCGTGGCCGCAAGGTCGCCGCGACCGTGTCGGCCATGGTCGTGCCGGGCTCCGGCCTGGTGAAGGCGGAGGCTGAGAAGGAAGGTCTGGACAAGATCTTCATCGAGGCGGGCTTCGAATGGCGCCTGCAGGGCTGCTCGATGTGCCTGGCCATGAACGCCGATCGCCTGGACCCCGGCCAGCGCTGCGCCTCGACCTCGAACCGCAACTTCGAGGGACGCCAGGGCCGTGGCGGGCGCACCCATCTGGTGAGCCCGGCCATGGCCGTGGCCGCCGCCATCCGCGGCACGCTCGCCGATGTGCGCGACTTCCAATAGCCGTTCCTGACGGACCGGTGCTAGCGTACGGGCGGTGCAGCGATGCACCGCCCGATTTCTTTGGGGAGAAAGAAGTCACCATGGCCAACGCACCGCCGCCGCCGGCCTGGCCAAGCCAGCCGCAAGCCACTGATGCCATCGCCCCCGGCCCCTACGGCGGTTTCTGGATCCGGTTCGTGGCCTATCTGATCGACGGGCTGATCATTTCCATTGCCGTGGCCATCATCGTGGCGATCTTCGCCGCGTTCGTCGTCCTGACGGGAATGGAGCACGACAGCGACGAGCCTTCGCCCGAAATCATCCTTGGCGTGATCCTGATGATAGTGGCGTTGATCGTCGTCAACTGGCTCTACGAAGCGCTGATGACCAGTTCGCCCCGTGGC
>JACPVT010000215.1 GCA_016191685.1 Rhodospirillales bacterium
GGCAGAGCCCGCGGCGGAGCCGTGGCAGGTCGACGAGCACACGATCTCAACATTCAACAACCTTGCAAATATAACTCTACACTTTACAATTACGACCATGATAGGGCGCCGCCTGAAGGACCACCTGGTCCATCTGCTGGATCGCACCCCCGCCGTGGGCCTGCTGGGCCCGCGCCAGGTCGGCAAGACGACGCTCGCCCTCGAGATCGCGGAGGACCGTCCCGCCGTCTACCTCGACCTCGAATCCGCCCCCGACCGCGCCCGGCTCTCCGACCCGGACCGCTACTTCGCCGATCACGAGGCCGAGCTGGTCGTTCTCGACGAGGTGCATCGCGTCCCCGAACTCTTCCAGACCTTGCGCGGGGTCATCGACCGCGGGCGCCGGAGCGGCCGCAAGACGGGCCGCTTCCTGCTCCTGGGCTCCGCCGCGATCGATCTCCTGAAGCAGTCCGGCGAGACGCTTGCCGGCCGCATCTCCTACCTCGAACTGGCGCCGTTCGATGCGCTGGAAGTGCCGGCAAAGGATCTCGACAGGCTCTGGGTGCGCGGCGGCTTTCCGGACAGCTTCCTGGCCCATGACGATGCGTCGAGCCTCAAATGGCGCCAGGACTTTATCCGCACTTATCTCGAACGCGACATCCCGCAGCTCGGGCCCCGCATCCCGGCCGAAACGCTGCGCCGCTTCTGGACGATGCTGGCGCACGCCCAGGCCCAGCTCCTGAACGCGGCCAATCTGGCACGCGCACTGGGCGTCAGCGGCATCACGGTCGCCCGCTATCTCGACCTCCTGGTCGACCTGCTGCTGGTGCGCCGCCTGCCGGCGTGGCATCGCAACGACGGCAAGCGGCTGGTGAAGTCGCCGAAGGTCTATGTCCGCGACACCGGGCTCGCCCATGCCCTGCTGGGGCTGCGCACCAAGGAAGACATCCTCGGCCATCCCGTGGCCGGCCAGACGTGGGAGACGCTCGTCCTCGAAACGCTGATCGCCGCCGCGCCGGAGGGGACGGAGGCCAGCTTCTATCGCACCTCCGCGGGCGCCGAGATCGACCTGGTGTTGCAGCTTCCCGGCGGCCGGCTGTGGGCCATCGAAGTGAAGCGGAGTTCCGCGCCCAAGGTCGAAAAGGGTTTCCATTTTGCCTGCGCCGACCTCGGGCCGAAGAAGCGGTTCGTCGTGTATCCGGGGACGGAGCGCTTTTCCCTGGGCAACCGGATCGAGGCGATCGGGCTGGTGGCGCTCGCGACGGAATTGAGGTCGGTGAAATAGGGTGCCCTGCTCGTGGCTCTTCGCACGCCAACATGGTCCACCTGAGCGCCGCTTCTTATGATGACAGCACTTTGCTGGCACCTGCCGCTTCGCTGCTACTATCCCTGGCAGTGATTTTATTCTTGCAGGTTCAGCAGGAAAATGCTAGAAAAACAGCTACCGTCGCGGACCGTCTGTCCGCCTCCCAGCCCGCCCGGCCCCTGAAGCCCGGCGGGCTTTTTTGTGCCTGAAATCCAGGGAGTTTCCCATGTTCCGACCGGTCCTGCGCCGGCACGGCGGGAGCATGAGTTCGACGAGTAGCCAGCAAAGACATTCACGCCACCAGCCGGCGGGGGAAACCCCGCCGGTTTTCTTTTGCCTGAAAGGAGACATCGAATGGGAATCCTCATTCCGGGCCTGCCTGAAGCAGAGCCCGCGGCCGAGCCGTGGCCCGTTGACGAGCACACCATCCGTATCGACGAGATGTTCGCGCGTCAGCTCGACAACGAGTTTGCGGGCCACGTACGCGGCCTGTTGCACCATCCCGAGACCGGGGTCGCGGCTCAAAGCGGCGAGGCGGCGCTGGAGGCCATTGCCGGTGCCCTGCCGGTGCTCACCGACCTCAAGGAGCGCACGCTTTCCCAGGCCATCGGACCTCGCCAGCGCAGCATTCTCGAACCGCTGATCGAGACCCGGCTCGACTGGGCGGCCGGCACCCTTGGTCAGTTGGCGCAATGCGCCACGGTCGAGGTCGATGACCAGAGCGTCGCCGAGCGCATCACCGGTCTCAATCAGGACGCGGCGACGGCGTGGCATGACCCGGCGTATCTGCGTCGGCTCGGCCGGACCGCGGTCGAGGAGCTGCGCTACCAGGGCGAACGCCGCGGCTGGGATCCGACGGAGACCGATACCAAGGTACGCAGCGGTCTCTCCGACCTCTATGCCGGTGCGGTCGAGGCCGCGATCGGCCAGGACGACCTCGACGGTGCCGCGGCTTTCTACGACGACGCTCGCGTGGTCATCGACCCCGAACGCCAGGCTGCGCTCGAGCGCCGCTTCGTCCGGGCCCACGAGGCCGCCGTCTACCGCGACGTCGACCGCGACATGGCGGGCATCCCGATCGAACCGGCGGGACCGCCGGGCGCCGAGATCTTCGAGGAACGTGCCGCCGACCTCACGCCCGAGGATGCGAGCGAGGAGGTGCGTGCGGGCATCGCCCAGGTGGCGGCCTTCGCCCAACGCCGCGCCGAGCGGCAGTGGCAGAAGGACCAGGCCGAGGCCGGCGTCGCCGCACTGGACTGGTTCGGAAAGAACCCCGGAAGGTCGTTTCTGGCGATGCCATCGGACATCCGCGACTGGTTGGCTCCGGACCAGTGGCACGGCCTCGAAGCCCTCTTCATCGAGGGCCGCCTCAGGACCGACCGCGACCTCTTCGAACAGCTCGATCGCCAGATGATCTACGAGCCCGACGCCTTCGCCGCGCTCGACCTCGACCGCCACCGCCTGTCGCTCGACGCCGAGGACCATGCACGCTTCGTCGGCGCGCAGAAGGCGATCGCCGACGGCAAGCTCGACCCCGGCCACGCGCGCTACGACCAGATGCGGCGCGAGATTGACCGGACACTCGAGGTCTTGGGTATCGACACTGATGGGCCCGCGGCGGTGAAGGTCCGCGCCGATGCGCGTGACCGGCTCGAGAGCTTCGAGACGATCGAAGGCCGCGTACCTAAGGGCGACGATCTCGACGCACTTGTCTCTCGGTCTGTGGACGGCCCAGCACTTGATAAAGAGAACATAGTCCCGGCCGCGGCAGGCGATCTGAAATGCGTGGGCGGTGCCTGCAAGAGTGGTGGCAGTTGGGGCACCACGGGAATGTATCAACTAGAGGGCAAGACCCTCTGTCGGAGCTGTGCCATCAAGCAACTGGACATCGAAAACGACCCGGCGGAAGAAATAATGAAGACGTTAGAGAGGTTTCCCCAACGCTGAGCCTCGGATGTGAGGCGCGGAAAATTCAACTATTGCGTGCTTCTTTCAGGCGCCGTCGCGACCTACAAATGCTGCATGATGACTAGCCAGAGAGTCGCGCTGAGCGAACTCGATGTTGGAGATCTACTCCATGCGGAGCATCCCGATGGCCCAAAACTCATTGCTATCACGCTGGACGTGACGGCCACCAGGATCCGGGCGAGGGATATTTGCCGGCAGGAAGTGATGGAATTTGACCGACAGACCGGTCTGTCGGTCTCGGCCGACGCCGCCGTTCCATGGGTAATATATTCGACAGAGCCTATGCCTCCCGAACTCTATGAGGCGTTGATTGGGCTCGATAGAAAGTATGGCTCAGGGCGAGTCCCAACGGACGAGGAATCCAAGCTGACGCCGGCCGAGAAGAAGGCATTGATTTTTATCAACCCTTGAAGTCATCGTTTCATTGCCTGACGACACGCCGAACAGTTCTGACGTTCGCTTCGAGTGTCGGAATCTGTTCGTGAAGCGCTGACAAATCAGCGTGGAAATCTTAGACCATGCCCCGCCCGGCGCGCCCGCCGGGTCAACTCCCACGAGGAGCAGGGGCCGTCCCGCGGCCTTGCCCATTACCGGGTATTGAGCTGTGAGTAGCAAGCACAAGGACGCCTCCGCCTCGCTCAGCGCGGACCGCCCCTAACGCGGACCGAACGACGCCAGCAGGGCGTTGAGGTTCTGCGGCACCACGCGGATCAGGCCGTGGCGCGGCGTGTCGATGTCGGTGATCAGCGCGAAGGCGATGGCGACGACGAGGGGCAGTACGAGCAGCAGCTTGCTGCGCTCCGAGGCGCTGCGCAGGCTGTAGCCCAGCAGCCCGTTGCAGGCGAAGGCGATCACCACCATCAGCAGGCCGGCCGAGGTGGGAATGCGGTTCCACCACGCCGCCTGGGTGTAGCCCTGGGCGTTCAGCACGTCGTTCATGCCGGCCACGGTCAGCACCGTGGTGGCGCCGTGCGGCGGGCCCGGCGGGCTGGGTGGCGGTAACACGGCGGACCACAGCTCCTTCTGCAGCCTGGCGGTCTCGGCGTTGATGCGGGCGACGTCGGCCTCGTCGGCCGTGTAGAAGCGCACGCGGAGCTCGGCGTACTGCTTCAGGAGCGTGCGGGCGCGGGCGGCGGCGTCGGCGGGCAGCAGGTCGGCGCGCAGATATTCGGTGCCGATCGCATTGGCCTCGGCCTCCTCGTAGGTCTTGCGCTGGTCGTAGCGCGTGCTGGCCATCGAGAAGCTGAAGCCGATCAGCAGGCCCAGCAACGTGAGCGTCGAGGCCAGGATCAGGTTGAAGTCCTGGCGCAGGTTCTCGTCGAGCGGCCGGCGCTTCTTGAACGCGGCGCCGATCGCCGTCGCCGCCCATAGGGCCAGGAACGACAGGACGAAGACGGCGGACGGATGGGTGGTGACGAAGTGCATTGCCTGCTTCTACGCGAGCCTTGTCGCCTGGCTCACCGCGAGCTGCCAGCCGCTGAGGGCCGTCACGTACACCGCGAGCCAGCGGAACTCGGCCGCCTTCTGCTCCTTCGCGTTCGGAATCGGGCTCTTGCCCGTCACGATCACGGTCGGCCCTGTGAAGACGCGGAAGCTGAGTTCGCTGGCAGGTGCCGCCTCGATCAGCGGCTCGCCCGCCATTGCCGCCGCCAGGCGCGCGTCCTTGTTGTCCAGTTTCCCGGAACCGTCGGTGTGCGTGAACGCATCGGCATAGGAGGTACGTAAAATCGTGAGATTCCTGGTTTCGATCGCCTTGGCCAGCTTGGCGCGGAACGCCGTCACCTCGTCGATCATGCGCTGGGCCTCGGCACCCAGGGGCGCCTGCGGCGGATGGGCGAGCGCCGCCGCGGCGGGCGTCAGGGCGAGGGGCGGGATCGCCGCGATCAAGGCGCGTCTAAGCATCCTTGGAAGATACGCCGGCCTCCGCGAACGTCGCCATGCCGTTGTGGCAGGCGGCGGCTGCTTTCAGGATCGGCACGGCGAGCGCTGCACCCGAGGCCTCGCCCAGGCGCATGTCGAGGTCGAGCAGCGGGCGCTGGTTGATCGCCTTCAAGAGGTGCGTGTGGCCGGGCTCGGCCGAGCGGTGGGCGACCAGGCAGTGGTCGAGGGCGCGGCGGTCGGCGGCATAAAGTACGGCGGCGGCGGCGGTGCAGGCATAGCCGTCGAGCAGCACCGGGATGCGGCCCATGCGGGCGGCGGCGATGGCGCCGGCGATGGCGGCCAGCTCCTCGCCGCCCACGGCTGCCAGCAGCGCGAAGGGATCGCGGGTGGCGATGGCGTCCTTGTGGTGGGCGAGTGCGGCGTCAATGACGGCGATCTTGTGGGCGAGCGCTTTGCCCGCGACGCCGGTGCCGGGGCCGGCCCAGTCGGCGCCGCTGCCGCCAAAGAGGGCGGCGCACAGCGTGGCGGCGGATGTGGTGTTGGCGATGCCCATTTCGCCCAGGCACAGCACGTCGATGCCGGGCTCGGCCGCCATCATGCCGTAGGCCATGGCGTTGGCGGCGCGGGCCTCGTCCATGGCCGGGCCCTGGGTGAAGTCGGCGGTCGGGTGGGCGAGGTCGAGTTCGTAGATGCGGAGGTCGGCGTCGATCGCAGCGGCGAGCTGGTTGATGGCGGCACCCCCGTTCAGGAAGTTCTTCACCATCTGCTGCGTGACTTCGGGCGGGTAGGCCGAGACGCCGCGCTTTGCCACGCCGTGGGTGCCGGCAAAGACGGCGATCCGGGGCCGTTCGATGCGGGGCTGGGCGCGGCCCTGCCAGGCGGCCAGCCAGCCCGCGATCTCCTCCAGGCGGCCGAGCGAGCCCGCCGGTTTGGTGAGCTCGGTCTGGCGGCGCACCACCTCGGTCTGGGCGGCAAGGTCCGGTCCCGGCAGCTCGCGCAGGATCCGGCGCATTTCGTCGAAAGTGGCGGCAGAAGAATTTGGAGGATTGGCGTTCATTTGGGCGCGGACCCTCCTATATTTGGAAGATCATGACCAGCCCCAACGAGTTCGAGGCACCCCACGCCCGGCCCTCTTCTTTTGATGAGTGGCTACAGGCCTTTCGCGAGCAGGCCTCGTTCTTCACCGGGCTGAAACTCGATATCGGCATCCCGCGTTGGCAATTGGCCGATGTCCTGCCGGTGCTGCCCTTCGTGGGCGCCGGGGTCGGACTCGCGTCCGGCCTTGTCTTCGCGGTCGTTCATGGTGTCTCAGGATCGGGCTGGCTCGCCGCCGTCCTGGCCGTCGGCGCCGCCGTGCTCGTGACGCGGGCCTTGCATGAGGACGGCCTCGCCGACACCGCCGATGGTCTCGGCCCGCACGGGCTCGAACCGGCGCGGCGGCTGGAAATCATGCGCGACAGCCGCAACGGCACCTTCGGCGTGCTGGCGATCGCGCTCTCGGTGCTGATCAAGGTCGCCTGCCTCGCCCAGTTCGGCGGCGCCACCGGCCTGGTGTTGCTGATCGCGGCCCATGCGCTGTCGCGGTCGGTCCTCGCCTATCCGCTGCTCGCCTTTTCGCCCGTGCATTCCGACGGTCTGGGCGCGCGGGCCGGCAAGCCCAGCGACAACGACGTCTGGCTGACCGTCGGCATCGGCGCGCTGCTCGCTTTCCTGCTCTTGCTGGGCAAGGGTTTCTTCGTGGCGCTCTTGGTGCCGCTCGCGGCGATCGCCGCCGCCTGGGGTGCCTCGCACTGGATCGCCAAGCGGCTGGGCGGCTACACCGGCGATACCTTGGGCGCCGTGCAGCAGACGGCGGAGATCGTCTTTCTCGTGGTGGCGGCGCTCCTCATCGCCCGCTAGAAGGCTCGGCATGGCAACAGGAGCAAAGGTCACGGGGGCCATCACCCGGTGGTGGTGGGTGCGGCATGCACCTGTCCCCAATCCCGAGGCGCGCTGCTACGGCCAGTCCGACAAGGACTGCGACGTCAGCAACGAGGCGCTGTTTCGTCACCAGGCGGCACTGCTGCCCAAGGGCGCGGTCTGGTACTCGTCCAACCTCCTGCGCGCACGCAAGACGGCCGAGCATCTCGCCAAGGCCGGCGCCGAGATGGGCCGGCTGCTGATCGATCCGGCGCTGGCCGAGCAGCATTTCGGTTCGTGGCAGGGCCTCACCTACGTCGAGATCGCCCGCGACCACGGCAGCAATCATCTGTTCTGGCTGGGCCCGCCCGAATTCCGGCCGCCCGGCGGCGAGAGCTTCATCGACCTGCGCGAGCGCACGGTGAAGAGCATCGAGAAACTGACGGCCGAGCATCGCGGCCGCGACATCGTGGCGACGGCGCATGGCGGCACCATCCGCGCGGCGCTGAGCCACGCCTTCGACATGCATCCCGAGGCGGCGGTGCGCTTCGAGATCGACAATGTCTCGATCACCCTGATCGAGCATTTTGAGCAGGCCGATCCCGCGCACGCCTGGCGCGTGGCCTTCACCAACTACATGCCACGCGAGCTGGTGCTCGCCCACGGCGGGAGCAAGGCATGAAGACGCCCACCGAACTCGCGGCTGAGCAGGCGGCCTACTGGAACGGCCCGGGCGGCAAGGGCTGGCTGGCGTCGATGGAGCGCATCGAGCAGGGCATCGGCGATTTCGGCAAGGCGGCTCTTGCCGCCGCCAACGCCCAGCCGGGCGAGAAGGTGATCGATATCGGCTGCGGCCTGGGCGGCACGACGCGTACGCTGGCCGAAGCGGTCGGCCTCGGCGGTCATGTGCTGGGTGTCGATATTTCCGAGCAGCTGGTCGCCTCGGCGCGCGCGCATCGCGTGCCCAACGCGACCTTCGTGGCCGGCAACGCGGCCACCCATCCGTTCGAGGCGGCGTCCTATGATCTCGTCTTCTCGCGCTTCGGCGTCATGTTCTTCGGCGATCCGGTGGCGGCGTTCAAGAATTTCCAACAGGCACTGAAGCCCACCGGCCGCCTGGTGTTCGTGTGCTGGCGCACGACTCAGGAGAATCCCTGGGGACTCGTGCCGGTCCGGGCCGCCGCGCCTTTTTTGCCGCCGCTGCCGCGACCAGGTCCGGAAGATCCCGGGCAGTACGCCTTCGGCGATCGGGCACGCGTCGAACGCATCCTGAAGGAAGCCGGTTTTAGCGCGCTCTCGTTCGAGCCGCTCGACCAGCTGGTGTTCATGGGCAAGTCCATCGCCGACATCCTGGAGAATGCCGGCCGCTTCGGTCCGCTGGCACGCGCCTTCGCCGATGCCACGCCGGAGCAGATCGAAAAGGCCAAGGCCGCGATCGGCGAAACCTTGAAGCCGCACGAGACCGCCGAGGGCGTGCGTCTGCCCGGCGCTTGCTGGCTGGTTACCGCCCGTGCCCGCGGCGGCTGATGGAGCATATCCCGACCTATTCCCTGCCGCCGGTCAGCCTCGTGCTGGGCGGCGCGCGCTCGGGCAAGAGCACGCATGCCGAAAAGCTGGTGACGGGTACGCTGTTTGGCGCCACACCGCAGCCCGCGGTCTATATCGCCACCGCCGAAGCCGGCGACGTCGAGATGGCGACCCGCATCATGGCCCATCGCGCCCGCCGCGGCAGCGGCTGGACCACGATCGAGGAGCCGCTGAAGCTTGCCGGCGCCCTTGAGGCCGCGGCGGCGCACGGCCAGCCGGTCCTCGTGGATTGCCTCACGCTCTGGCTCTCCAACCTCATGCATGCCGGTGCCGACGTCGACGAGGCGACCGACGATCTCCTGCGTTCACTGGATGATCACAGGATGCCGGTGGTGTTCGTCAGCAACGAACTCGGCCTCGGCCTCGTGCCCGAGACGCCCCTGGGGCGGCGCTTCCGTGACGCCATGGGCCGTATGAATATGGCGGTCGCCGAGCGCGCCGACCGGGTGATTTTCATGGCTGCCGGCCTGCCCCTCACCCTGAAGGACCGCCCGGCACCCCGCTCCTGAGGGCCGCAATTCCGCCGCGAAACATGGTATTATTCTGGGTGTTGAGGCCAGAGTGGCGCTTCCCCGGCGTCGGCCGCCAGCCAAGGAGCAGAAAATGAAGCTCGATCGCCGAACCGTTCTTGCGGGCGCCGCGGCCGCGTTCGCCGCCCCGATGATCGTCACCCCCTTGCTGGTTCCTCGGCCGGCCCGTGCCGATGCCAAGCGCCAGTCGCTGGTCGATGGCTGCCTGGCGTCCGCCCAGAAGGTCCTGAGCGGCAAGGACTTCCCCGACGCCGTCAAGCTCATGTCCGGCGCCAGGGGCGTGCTGATCATTCCCGAACTCGTCCAGGGCGGCTTCATCCTGGGCGCGGCCGGCGGGCGCGGTGTCTTGCTCGCGCGCACCAAGCCCAACGACTGGAGCTATCCGGTGTTCTACGGCATGGGCTCTGGCAGCGTCGGCCTGCAGATCGGCGGCAAGGTCTCGGAGATCGTGTTCATCATCCGGACCGAAAAAGGCCTGGCCGCGATCCTCGACCACAAGTTCAAGTTCGGTGCCGAAGCCGGCGTCACCATGGTGGCGGTGGGTATCGGCCTCGAGGGTGCGTCGACGACGGCGGGCGGCGCCGACATCGTGGCCTACGCCAACTCGAACGGCCTGTTCGCCGGCGCCTCGATCGAGGGCTCGTACCTCGACGCCGACGGCGAATGGAACGCGCTCTATTACGGCCAGGGCGCCACGGCGAAGGCGATCGCCATCGATCGCAAGTTCACCAATCCTGGTGCCGAACCGCTGCGGAAATTCCTCGCCAAGTGGTAGGCGGTATTTTTTAGGCCGTCGCTTTCAAGCCGGCGTCGATCGAGAGCTTGGCCTTGGTTTTGGCTTTGACCTCGTCGACGGTAACCCCGTCGGCGAGTTCGATCAGGGTCACACCGCCGTCGCCATGCTTGTCGACGGCGAAGACGCCCAGCTCCGAGATTACCATGTCGACGACGCGCCGGCCGGTGAGTGGCAGGCTGCATTCTTTCAGCAGCTTCGAGGCGCCGTCCTTGGAGACATGCTCCATGGTGACGATGACGCGCCGGACGCCGGCCACGAGGTCCATCGCGCCGCCCATGCCCTTCACCATCTTGCCGGGGATCATCCAGTTGGCGAGATCGCCGTTCTCGGCCACTTCCATGGCGCCCAGGATGGAAAGATCGATATGGCCGCCGCGGACCATGGCGAAGCTGTCGGCCGAGGAGAAGTACGACGTGCCCTTCAGCTCGGTCACGGTCTGCTTGCCGGCATTGATGATGTCGGCATCGACTTCGTTGTCGAGCGGGAAGGGGCCGACGCCCAGCATGCCGTTCTCGCTCTGCAGCGTGATGTCGACATCGTCCGGCACGTAGTTCGACACCAGGGTCGGAATGCCGATGCCGAGATTGACGTAGTAGCCGTCCTTCAATTCCTTGGCGGCGCGTGCCGCCATCTGGTCGCGGGTCCAGGCCATCTCTTGGTCTCCTAAGCCTTGCGAATGGTGCGCTGCTCGATCTGCTTGTCGTAGGGCGCACCGCACAGGATGCGATTGACGAAAATGCCGGGCGTGTGGATGTGGTCGGGATCGAGCTGGCCCACCGGTACGAGCTCCTCGACCTCGGCGACGCAGATCTTGGCTGCCGTCGCCATCATCGGATTGAAGTTTCGTGCCGCCTTCCGGTAGATGAGATTGCCTGACGTGTCGCCCTTCCAGGCCTTGACCAGCGCCAGGTCGCCGACCAGGCCGCGCTCCATGACATATTCCTGGCCGTCGAAGACCTTGGTCTCCTTGCCCTTGGCGACTTCGGTGCCGACACCGGTCTTGGTGTAGAAAGCGGGGATGCCCGCGCCGCCGGCGCGGCAACGCTCGGCCAGAGTGCCCTGCGGGTTGAACTCGATCTCGAGCTTGCCCTCGAGGTAGAGCTTGGCGAAGGTCTTGTTCTCGCCGACGTAGGACGAGATCATCTTCTTCACTTGGCCAGCCTCGAGCAGCAGGCCGAGGCCCGCGCCATCGATGCCGGCATTGTTGCTGACGCATGTCAGGTTCTTGACGCCCGCGTCGCGCATCGCGCGGATCAGCTTGTCGGGAATGCCGACCAGGCCGAAGCCGCCGCACATCACCATCATGCCGTCGCTGAGCACGCCGTCGAGCGCCGACTTGGCGTCTTTGTAGACCTTGTTTGCCATCGATTCGTTCCGTCCTTGTCCCGCTCTTGACGGCATATGGAAGGGCCGGCGCTCACCTGTCAATCAGTCGAGAGGCGCTCACATGCCCACGCATGAACCATGCCCGACAGGCACGGAACGACTTGCCACGACACCATCGAGGTTACGCCCGCTTCGCCTCGGCAATCGACAGGGGCTGCGGCAAGCGCGTCAGCATCTCCTTCGGGATCACCTGCCAGAAGCGCTCGACCTCGCGGTCCCAGTCGTTCAACAGGCGTGCACCGAGCGGCGACTTGGTTTCGACGACATGCTCCTCGACCAGCTTCCTGAGCTCGGCGTCCCAATGCGGATGGTCGAGGCGCTGCCAGACTACCGTCTCGGGATTGACGTTGAGCTTGAAGGCATCGGCCGGGTCGTAGACGAACGCCATGCCGCCCGTCATGCCGGCGGCGAAATTGACGCCGAGCGGGCCCAGGATCACGACGCTGCCGCCGGTCATGTATTCGCAGCCGTTCGAGCCCAGGCCTTCGACCACGGCATCGGCGCCTGAGTTGCGCACGGCAAAGCGCTCGCCGGCGCGGCCCGAGGCGAACAGCTTGCCGGCCGTTGCGCCATAGAGGACCGTATTGCCGATGATGGCGTTGTGCTCCGGCACCAGTGGGCTCGAGATCGTCGGCTTCACCACGATGGTGCCGCCGCTCAGGCCCTTGCCGACATAGTCGTTGGCGTCGCCGAACACTTCGAGTTTCATGCCGCGCACGGCGAAGGCGCCGAGCGATTGGCCGGCCGTGCCGCGCAGACGCACCGTGACGGTGTCGGGCTGCAGGCCCTCCATGCCGTACTTGCGGGTGATCATGGCGGCGAGCCTGGTGCCCACGGCGCGGTGAGTGTTCCGCACGCTGTACTGGAGCTGCATCTTCTCGCGGTGCGTGAACAGTGGCCGGGCATCGCGGATCATCTGGGCATCCAGCGTGTCGGGCACCTCGTTGCGGCCCTCGACCGTGCAGTGCGCCACCTCGCGGCCGCCATCGGCGCGCGTCAGCAGCGGGTTGAGGTCGAGATCATCGAGATAGCGCGCTCCGCGGCTCACCTGCCGCAACAGGTCGGAGCGGCCGACGACCTCGACCAGCGAGCGGTAGCCCAGCTGTGCCAGGATCTCGCGCACCTCCTCGGCGACGAAGCTGAAGAGATTGACCACCTTCTCCGGCGAGCCCGCGAACTTGGCGCGGAGCTTCGGATCCTGGGTGCAGACACCGACCGGGCAGGTGTTGGAATGACACTGCCGCACCATGATGCAGCCCATGGCGATCAGCGACGCGGTGCCGATGCCGTATTCCTCGGCGCCGAGCATGGCGGCGATCACCACGTCGCGGCCGGTCTTGATGCCGCCGTCGGTGCGCAGCAGCACCTTTTCGCGCAAGCGATTCAAAGTCAGCACCTGATGGGTTTCCGAGAGGCCCATCTCCCAGGGGATGCCGGCGTACTTGATGCTGGTCTGGGGTGAGGCGCCGGTGCCGCCGCTGTGACCGGAGATCAGGATCGTGTCGGCCTTCGCCTTGGCGACGCCGGCCGCGATGGTGCCGATGCCGGAGCGCGCGACCAGCTTCACCGTCACCCGCGCCTCGGGGTTGATCTGCTTCAGGTCGTAAATGAGCTGCGCCAGATCCTCGATCGAATAGATGTCGTGATGCGGTGGCGGGCTGATCAGGGTGACGCCGGGCGTGGAATGACGCAGGCGGGCGATCATCTCGCTCACCTTGAGGCCGGGCAGCTGGCCGCCTTCGCCGGGCTTGGCGCCCTGGGCGACCTTGATTTCGATCTCGCGGCAGTTGTTGAGATACTCGGCCGTGACGCCGAAGCGGCCTGACGCCACCTGCTTGATGGCCGAGGAGGCGTTGTCGCCATTGGCCCGCGGGCTGTAGCGCGCCGGATCCTCGCCGCCTTCGCCCGAATCGGACTTGGCGCCGATGCGATTCATGGCGATCGAGAGCGTTTCGTGCGCCTCGGGACCGAGCGCGCCCAGCGAGATGCCGGGCGCCACCAGCCGCTTGCGCAGCTCGGTGATCGACTCGACCTCATCGAGAACGACCGGTGCGCGGTCGGTCTTGAAGTCGAGCAGGTCACGCAGGTTGATCGGCGGCAGCTTGCGCACCGCCTCGCTGTACTTGCGGTACTTGGCATAGGATTCGGTATTCACCGCGTCCTGCAGCATGTGAATGAGGTCGCCCTCGAAATTGTGCCGGTCGCCGCCGCGCCGCGTCTTGTAGAAGCCGCCGATGGGAAGCGCGATCACGTCCTCGTCGAAGGCGCGGGCATGCTGTTCGGCGATCTTCTCCTGGACGCCGCGCAGGCCGATGCCGGAGATGCGCGAGGGCATGCCGGGGAAAAACTCGGCGACCAGAGAGCGCGACAGGCCCACGGCTTCGAAGTTGCAGCCGCCGCGATACGACGACAACACCGAGATGCCCATCTTGGACATCACCTTGAGCAGACCTTCGTCCAGCGCCTTCTTGTAGTTGGCGAGGCACTGGCCGAGCGAAAGCTTGCCGAACAGGCCGCGCGCGTGGCGGGCGGCGATCGTCTCCTCGGCAAGGTAGGGGTTCACCGTGGTGGCGCCGACGCCGATGATGACGGCCGCGTAGTGGACGTCGAGGCACTCGCCGGAGCGGATGTTGAGGGACGTGAAGGTGCGCAGCGACTGGCGCACCAGGTAGGAGTGCACCGAGCCCGCCGCCAGGATCATCGGCAGTGCCGCGCGGTCGGAATCGACGTTGGCGTCGGTCAGCACGATGTGCAGGCAGCCGCGGCGCACGGCTTCTTCGGCCTCATGGCAGATGCGTTCGAAGGCCTGGCGCATGGCGTCCAGCCCGCCCTTGGGATCGCCACTCTTGAGCTCAAATGTGCAGTCGATGCGCGCGGCGGTGTCGCCCATGTAGTTGCGCATCGCCTCGAACTCGGCATTGAGCACGATCGGCGACTGCAGCGACAGCATTTCGCTTTGCTCGGGGCTTTCGTCGAGGATGTTGCCGAGATTGCCCAATCGCGTGCGCAAGGTCATGACGTTGCGTTCGCGCAGGGAATCGATCGGCGGATTGGTGACCTGGCTGAAGTTCTGCCGGAAATAGTGGTGCATGCCGCGATAGGTATCCGACAGCACCGCGAGCGGCGCGTCGTCGCCCATCGAGCCCACGGCTTCCTTTGCGTCCTCGACCATGGGATGGAGGATCAACTCAAGATCCTCGATCGACCAGCCCGCGGCAAACTGGCGGCGGCGCAGCTCGTCGGCCTCAAAATGCTCGGCCGCCGGCATATCCTGCTTGATCAGCGAGTCGAGCTCGACCGTACGGCCGGTCCACGCCGCGTAGTCATGGGTGTCCGCGAGCATGTCCTTTAGCTCGTGGTCCTTGTAGAGCCTGGGCTGGTCCATATCGACGGCCAGCATCTCACCCGGGCCGAGCCGGCCCTTCTCGATGATCCTGGCTTCGTCCTGCGGCACCATGCCGGCCTCGGAACCGGCGATCAGCAGCTCGTCGGACGTCCGCACGTAGCGCATCGGCCGCAGCCCATTGCGGTCGAGCCCGACCAGCGCCCACTTGCCGGCGACAGCGGCAATGGCGGCCGGCCCATCCCACGGCTCCATGACGCCGTTCACGTAGTTGTACATGGCGCGATGCTTGGGCGGCACGTTCGGGTTCGACGACGAGGCCTCGGGGATCATCATCGACTTGACCATCGGCAGGTTGCGGTGGCCGCGCACCAGCAGCTCGAACACGTTGTCGAGCGCCGAGGAATCCGACGCGCCGGGCTGGATGATCGGCTTCAGGTCCTCGATCGAGCGGCCGAAGCCGTCGTGGTCGAGGCGGGCCTCGTGGCTCTTCATCCAGTTGACGTTGCCCAGGATGGTGTTGATCTCGCCGTTGTGCGCCAGCACACGGAAGGGCTGCGCCAGCTTCCATTGCGGAAAGGTGTTGGTCGAGTAGCGCTGATGGAAGATCGCGAAGCGCGATGTGAAGCGCTCGTCCAGCAGGTCGGGATAGAAGGTGCCGAGATGCTCGGCGAGGAACATGCCCTTGTAGACCACCGAACGGCAGGAAAGCGAGCAGACGTAGAATTCGGCAATGTTCTCGGCGATCGCCGCCTTCTCCATGCGACGGCGCAGGACGTAGAGCTGCTTCTCGAACTCGCGGTTGTCGAGGCGGGCATCGCCGCGGCCGATCAGGATCTGCTCGATCTCCGGCCGGGTCTCGTTGGCCTTCTCGCCGATCGAGGAAATGTCGACGGGTACCTGGCGCCAACCCAGGATCGTGTGGCCGAAACGCAGGATCTCGGTCTCGACGATGATGCGGCAGCGCTCCTGGGCACCCAAGTCGGTGCGCGGCAGGAACACCATGCCGACCGCGATGCGGCCGACCTGCGGGACTTCGCCACTCGCGTCGCGGATATGCTCCTTGAAGAAGTCCTGCGGGATCTCGACGTGAAGGCCTGCGCCGTCGCCGGTCTTGCCGTCGGCGTCGACGGCGCCGCGGTGCCAAACGGCCTTCAGCGCATCGATGCCGGCCACCACCACATCGCGGCGACGCTTGCCGTCCAGCGCCACGACCAGGCCGACGCCGCAGGAGTCGAGCTCCTGGGCGGGGTTATAGCCGTAAGCATCGGTAAGGCGCGCAACGCCGTTCTGGTAGTCGCGGACGAACTGCTTGGCGTCGAAGGGACGTGCGGACATGACGTCGATTCCCGGAATTGAGGTCTAATCGGAGAAGAGCTTGCCGGCCTCGGCCCAGTTCTCTTTCTTGATGTCGGTGAGGATGATCTGCACCGCGTCGGGCGTGCAGCCCAGCGCCCGGCAGGTGCCCTCGGTCAATTCTTTGGCCAGCGCACGGCGTTGTTCGATGGTGCGCCCTTCGAACATCTGGACGTTGATCATCGGCATCTGCTTCTCCACTTCTCAGAACTTGTGCTCAATCGACACGTGGCCGGGCTGGGCTTTCACACGCGCCAGCCAGGAGGTGATGTTTGGGTAACGCGACAGGTCGAATTCGCCCTCATGGGCAACATGCGTGTAGGCGTAGAGCGCGATGTCGGCCAGGCCGTAGCGCTCGTCGACGAAGAACGTGTGGGTCGCGAGATGCTTCTCCATCACGTCGAGCGCCGCGTAACCCTTCTTCATGATGTCCGGCAGGTTGGCTTCCTGTTGCGGTGTGAGCTTGGCGAGGAAGTGCTTCCAGAAGCGCGCCACGGCGATATACGGCTCGTGGCTGTATTGCTCGAAGAACATCCACTGCAGGGTCTTCGCGCGCGCCAGCCGATCGGCCGGCGCGAACGCCGTGCCTTCGGCGAGGTACCAGAGAATCGCACCTGACTCGAAGAGGAAGGTTCCGTCCTCGAGCTCGAGCGTCGGGATGCGGCCGTTCGGGTTCTTCTTCAGGAACTCCGGCGTGCGCGTCTCGCCTCTCAGGATGTCGCGCTCGATGCGCTCGAACGGCACGCCGAGCTGCGACATCAGCAACCAGACCTTGTAGCCGTTGCCCGAACCGGTGAAGTCGTAAACCTTCAGCATCGTCTACTCCGCCGCGATCTGGGCTGCCATCGCCTTGCCCGCAAGATAGGCGTGGATGCGTTCGGCGGCGTCGCGTCCGTCGCGCACCGCCCACACCACCAGAGATGCGCCGCGCACGATGTCGCCGGCGGCGAACACGCCATCGAGGCTGGTCATCATGTTGCGCCAATCGATGTTCAACGTGCCCCACGCGGTGACACCAAGATCGGGTGTGGCCAGCGCTTCGCGCAGATCCTCGGGATCGAAGCCCAGCGCCTTCAGCACGAGGTCGGCTTCGACGTTGACGTGGCTGTTGGGAATCTCCTGCGGTGCCTGGCGGCCCGATGCGTCGGGCATGCCGAGATGGATGCGCACTGTCCTTACGTGACTGACATGGTCCTTGCCGAGGAAGGCCTGCGGCGCCGAGAGCCAGACGAACTCGACGCCTTCCTCCTCGGCGTGCTTCACCTCGCGTTGCGAGCCCGGCATGTTGGCGCGGTCGCGGCGATAGAGGCACTTCACCGACTTGGCGCCCTGGCGCACGGCCGTGCGCACGCAATCCATCGCGGTATCGCCGCCGCCCACGACCACGACATTCTTGCCCTCGGCGTGTAGCGCGCCGGACTCGATTCCCGGCACCTTGTCGCCAAGCCCGCTGCGGTTGGAGGCGGTGAGATAGTCGAGCGCCGCGGCGATGCCGGGCAATCCGACACCGGGGGCTGCAATGTCGCGTGCCTTGTAGACGCCTGTCGCGATTAACACGGCGCCGTGCCGTCGGCGCAGTTCCTCCATCGAGATGTCGCGGCCGACCTCGCAGTCGAGATGGAACGTCACCTTCGAATCGCGCAGCAGTTTTTCACGGCGCTGCACGATGTCCTTCTCGAGCTTGAAGTTGGGGATGCCGTAGATCATGAGGCCGCCGACGCGGTCGTAGCGGTCGTAGACCGCGACCTGGTAGCCCTTGCGGCGCAACTGCTCGGCGGCGGCGAGACCGGCGGGTCCGGCGCCGACGATGCCAACGCTCTCGGTGCGCTCGCGGCGCGGCCGGATCGGCTTCACCCAGCCCTGGCTCCAGGCGGTGTCGGTGATGAACTTCTCGACCGAACCGATGGTGACCGCATCGAATCCCTTTTCGATGACGCAGTTGCCTTCGCACAGACGGTCCTGCGGGCAGATGCGGCCGCAGATCTCGGGGAAGTTGTTCGTGGCCGAGGAGAGTTCGTAGGCCTCCTCGAGCCGGCCTTCGGCGGTGAGTTTCAGCCAGTCGGGAATATTGTTCTGCAGCGGGCAATGGATCTGGCAGAACGGCACGCCGCACTGCGAACAACGAGCCGCCTGCTCTGCTGCCTTCTCCCGGGCATAGCTGCTGTAGATCTCGTCGAAGTCGCGCCGGCGCTCGGCAGCCGGGCGCTTGTCCGGCATAGCTTGCGACGTTCCGACGAACTTCAGCATCCTTTCAGCCATGACAAAGCCCTCAAATCTGAAACGTAATTTTATTACGCAAAGCGCGTGCCGCTGGCGCCAAAGCTGCGTGCCTGCTGTCAATTGAGCATGGGCACGTTCATTAGTCAATAATATTGACCTATTTTCTTGAGAAGAAAGAGATCATGCCTCGATAAGGTTCTCGTCCTGGCGTGTCGAGTCGAAAATAATACCGATATTGGACCAATAGTGAAGAGCAAGAGGCCTCGTTGTGAAAATGGCCCTTCGCATTTCAGGCGGGAGCGTGCTGGTTGTAGCGGCCGCCGATGCGGAAGCGGTCGAGGTAGGTCGGCAGGATGGCCTCGGCGGCGGTCGCCTGGATGCCAAGTGCAGCCAGTCCCGGGGCGCCGGGCCGCGCGACATTGTCCTGGGTCAGGAGATCGACCTGATCGTGGGTGAGCGGCGGAACCGGCAGGAATTCGGCGAAGAAGCCGGCAATCCTCATCAGGGATGCCGGCACGCCCACGATCGGCTTGTCGCGGGCGATCTCGCGCAGCACGAGGGCTGCGATCTCGCGATAGGTGTAGACGCGCGGTCCACCCAGCTCGAACACGGTCTTTGCCGTTTCGGGGCGAGCGAGGACGGCCGCAGCAGCCTTACCGACGTCGCTTACGAATACCGGTTGAACCTTGGCCAAGCCGCTGCCCACGACCGGGACGTACGGCGCCGTCGCCGCAATCCGCGCCAGGCGGTTGAACATCACATCGTCGGGCCCGAAGGCAACGCTTGGCCGCAGGATCGTGGCCGTCGGGAAGCCCGCGACGATCGCGTCCTCGGCCTCGACCTTGGAGCGCACGTAGCGATTTTTCGACCCGCGATAGTCGGCGCCGATGCCCGAAACATGGAGCAGGCGCTCGACGCCCGCGGCGCGGGCCGCCTCGGCGATGACGCGGGCACCGTCGACATGAACCGATTGATAGCGCTGGCGGCCGCGCTGGAACGGAATGCCGGCCGCGTTGATCACGGCCTGGCTGCCGACGATCGCCGCCGCCACCGACTGCGGCATCCTGAGATTGGCCCGCATCAGCGTGATCTGGCCGACGTCGCCTGCGGTCTTGAGGGGCTCGGCCAGCTCGATCCGGCGCACCGCGACCCGGACCTGCAAGCCCGCCTGGGCGAGAGCCCGCACAATGGCCCGGCCGATGAAGCCGCTGCCGCCGAAAACCGTGACCTGCTTGATGCTCATGGATGCTGCCTATAGCTCATCGTCGTGCTGGTGCAAGAGCATGGCGCAAGGGCGCTGCGGGTGACATCGGCGCGGCCTCGCCCTAACTCACGGCCCGCAACAGCCCGCATGCCGTGCCCAGGTGGCGGAATTGGTAGACGCACTAGTTTCAGGTACTAGCGCTGAAAGGCGTGGAAGTTCGAGTCTTCTCCTGGGCACCATGCAGGGTTTGCGAGGCATCCGTTAAATGGCGATCAGCCTTCACCGCGGCGACCTTCCCGCCGATCTGTCGTTCGGGCCCGTCGTGGCGGTCGATACCGAGACGATGGGTCTCAATCCCCATCGCGATCGGCTTTGCCTGGTCCAGCTCTCGGCCGGTGACGGCAACGCCCATCTGGTCCAGATGCCGCGCGGCCCGATCAAGGCGCCGCGCCTGGCATCCCTGATTGCCGATCCCAAGGTCCTGAAGCTCTTCCATTTCGGCCGCTTTGACATCGCCGTTCTCGAGCATGCGCTGGGCGTACGCTGCGAGCCGGTCTACTGCACCAAGATCGCGGCAAGGCTGACGCGGACCTTCACCGACAGGTTCGGGCTGAAGGACCTCTGCAAGGAGCTTCTGGCCGTCGACCTGTCCAAACAGCAGCAGACCTCCGACTGGGGTGCCGAGACCCTGAGTGACGAGCAATTGGCCTATGCGGCCTCCGATGTGCTGTATTTGCACGCGCTCAAAGCCAAGCTGGACGAACTCCTGAAACGCGAAGGCCGGACCGATCTTGCCCAGGCCGCCTTTCAGTTTCTGCCCAGCCGGGCCCGGCTGGATGTCGCGGGCTGGCCCGAGATCGACATTTTTGCACACTGACGCAAAGTCCGCCGTGACTTTGGCACGACTATTGCATTAGAACTTCCGGCGAGGGTCTTTGGCCCTCGGGGTTGGGGGTAACGATGCGTATCGGTCCGAGTCTCCTTTTAGCGTCGCGCCAGACGCTGGCCATGACACCGCAGCTGCAGCAGGCGATCAAGCTGCTGCAATTCTCACATCTCGAACTCGCGGCTTTCATCCAGCAGGAACTCGAAAAGAACCCTCTGCTCTCGGAAGGCACTGCCGACGACGGCCCGATTGCCGAGCCCGATGCTCCGATCCTCGACGCGCCGACTGACACGGCCGAGGCCCTGGCGGCGGCTGCACCGGCGCTGGCCGAAGCCGACGACCGTTGGACGCGCGAGCATGCCGACCGCGGCGGCGACGCCATGGCCAGCAAGGTCGGTCAGCGTGACGGCACGCCCGATGCGCTCGACTTCGTCGCTGGCCGCCCGCGTTCGCTCGCGGTCTACGTTCTCGAACAGATCGATTTGCTGTTCGCCAGCCCCGAGGACCGGCGGATTGCGCTGAAGCTTGCCGAGGGACTCGACGAGGCCGGCTACTGCCGGCTGGATGTTGCTGGCGTTGTCGAAGCGGTCGGTGCCAGCACGGAGGCGGTCGAGGCGGTATGGGCGCGCCTGCGCCAGATCGAACCGGCCGGATTGTTCGCCCGCTCGCTCGCCGAGTGTCTGGCCGCCCAATTGGCCGAACGTGACCGGCTGGATCCGGCGATGAAGGCATTGCTCGACAACCTCGACCTCGTGGCGGCCGGAGAACTCGGCCAGCTGCGTCGCCGCTGCAGCGTCGACGACGAGGACTTGCGCGACATGCTGGCGGAACTTCGCACGCTCGATCCGCGCCCCGGCCAGGCCTTCGACTTCGAACCGATCCAGCCCGTGGCACCTGATCTTTACCTGCGGCCGGCCAAGGATCCCGACACCGGCGAGGATGGCTGGTTCATCGAACTCAACACCGACGCACTGCCCAAGGTTCTGGTCGACCGCAACTACCACGCGACCTTGATGAAGGGCGCGCGCGCCAAGAACGATCGCGCCTTCGTTGCCGAGCGCTTCCAGTCGGCCAACTGGCTGGTCAAGACGCTGGAGCAGCGTGCAACCACGATCCTGAAGGTGGCGCGCGAGATCGTCCGCCAGCAGGACGGCTTCTTCCGCCACGGCGTGAGCGCGCTGAAGCCGCTGGTGCTGCGCGACATCGCCATCGCCACCGAGCTGCACGAGAGCACAGTGAGCCGCGTCACCTCGAACAAGTACATCGCCACGCCGCGCGGCATCTTCGAGCTCAAGTATTTCTTCACCTCGTCGCTGCCGGCGCGCACGCCGGGCGTCGTCGTCTCGTCCGAGTCGGTGCGCTCGCGGATCAAGCTCCTGGTCGGTGGTGAGAGTTCTCATCAGCCCTTGTCGGACGATCGCATCGTCGACCTGCTGAAGGGCGAGGGCGTCGAGATTGCCCGGCGCACCGTTGCCAAATATCGCGAAGCCATGCGCATTCCGTCGTCGGCCGAGCGCCGGCGCCTGGGTCGCCTGGGCATGAGCCGCAGCCTTCCGGCCGCCATGCCGAGTGCCGCCGTGGCGTCGCAAGCTCTCACCGGCCCGGCCGACTGAATCGCCGGCGATGGCTGCCGTTTGGGGTGGCTTGACCGATCCGAAGGACGCGCTTATAGGGGCGCACCCCTCGCCGGGCGAAGATTGTTTTCGCCCACCTAACCCATTGGTGTAATTGTGGAAATCGCTGATTTGCTGACCGGCCCCGAGGCCGTTTTAGCCAGCGTGAAGACGTCCGGCAAGAAGGCGCTGCTGGCCGAACTGGCCAGCCGTGCCGCGAGCGTCTTCGGGCTCGAGGAGCGTCGCCTGTTCGACCGTCTGATCGAACGCGAAGCGCTGGGATCGACCGGCATCGGCGGTGGCATTGCCATCCCGCATGGGCGCATGGGCTCGCTCACCACTCCGCGTGGCCTGTTCGCCCGGCTTGCCCAACCGATCGCCTTTGATGCGATCGATGATCGACCGGTCGATATCGTTTTTCTGCTGGTGGCTCCCGAAGGCGCTGGCGCGGACCATCTGAAGGCGCTCGCGCGAGTCTCGCGTCTGCTGCGCGATCGCGGCCTCGTCGATAAGTTGCGGGCCACAGAGAGCGCCGAGGCGCTTTACGCCCTGCTCGTCGAGTCGGTCCAGACCCAAAGCGCGGCCTGAACCGCCGGTTCTCGGCGCGTATTTTCCTCGTCGCTAGTGAACCAGCGCGGGCTCGAGATCGTGCTGGCGGATCAGCGCCTGCGCGATCTCGACCGATGGTGCGGCGGCCATCGGCTTGCCGTCAGCGGAAAAGATGCCGATTGCATGCGCGCCATCGGGAAGATTGATCGCTTTCACATAGGCGACTTGCTCCGCACCCAGGCTCAGAAAGGCCTCGTCGGCGAGGCGAGTGAAAGTGGTCTGGTTGTTTTCCATGGCTACCTCCTTGGCAGCATCAGCGCGACTGCGTGCGACGCGCGGTGATATCGATGGCATTGGTCGCTCCGGCGGTCGTCTCGCCGGAGTCGATGCGAATGGTCCGGATACGAGGCTCGGCCACGGGGCGGATCAGGTCGATCGACAGCAGGCCGTTGTCCAGGCGGGCGCCGATGACCTCGATGCCATCGGCGAGCATGAAGGCGCGCTGGAATTGGCGCGCGGCGATGCCACGATGGAGAAACACCCGGTCGGTATCGTCGGTCTGCTTGCCCCGGACCGTGAGCTGGCTTTCCACCAGTTCGATGGCGAGATCACCGGTCGCGAAACCGGCCACCGCGAGGACAATGCGCAGGCCGTTTTCGCCAATTCGTTCGATATTGTAAGGCGGGTAGCCCTCGGCGTTCTTGGCCAGCCGGTCGAGCGTGCGCTCCAGCTGATCGAAGCCCAGCAGCAAGGGCGAATTGAACATCGATACGCGGCTCATAAAACCCCCCTCCGAGGAGCGAGTGGCCGGGAACCCAATTAGGCCTTCCCTTGAGGGTAAATTTGGGGAGCCGTTGCCCCGGTTCAAGGGCCACCCCGGGCGTTCCGGCCATCGCCACGGCCCTCCGGGTCGGGTAAACTGGTCGAAACCCCTCCACCGCCCCACGGCTTGCCGCAGGGCCAAAGAATAGAAAAAGATGACGCTGGTCGCCTCAGAGACACGACGGCCCGGTGAGGCTTTGGTGGCCGGAACCCGGCCGATCCGTTCGGTGCCCGCCCGCCCGTCGGGCGTGGCGACCGGTGAAGGCCGCAGGTTCGGCCGCTGGTTCCTGGGCTCCGCCCTCTATTCCCTGACCTTGGGCTACGGCACGCCGCGCAGCTTCTTTGCCGTGGCGCCCGACTCGTGGCCCGGCGATACGGCACTCGGCCAGCGCCTGCTGGGTGGTGAGTTCGTGGCCCACAGCAGCGCCGGCGCCGTATCGCCCGAGTCCGAGGATCCGCCCTGGCGGCGCACCTCTGCCTCCGCCTTCTGGCTCGATGCCCTGAACGGCTTTGCCTGGCTGCGCGACCTGCGCGACTGCGGCGATCCGGCGGGCGCCACCCTTGCCGCCCGTCTGGTCGACGACTGGAGCAATCGGGAGTGGCGCTGGTCGCCGCGCACCTGGCGGCGCGACGTGCTGGCGGCGCGCATGGTCGCCTGGATCCGGCACTATGACTGGCTGGCGGCCGGCGCCGATCCGGGATTTGCCGCCCGCTTCGTGTTCTCGCTGGCCCGCCAGCGCGCCCACCTCAAGCGCGCGTTGCGGACCGGCCTGGTCGGCCATGAGGCAGTTGCCGCGCTGAAGGCGATGGTCTTCGCCGACCTCGCCTTCCTGCGCGACGGCAAGCGCTTCGAGAAAAGCTTAGAACATACGCTGGCGCGCCTGGCGAAGTTCGTGAAGCGCTACGTCATGCATGACGGAATCGTGGCCGAACGCGCACCGCATCTCCAGGTCGCGGTGCTGCGGCATCTGCTCGACGTGCGCGCCGCCCTTTCGTCGGCCGAACGCCGGGCGCCGGCCGAGCTCATCGCCGCGATCGACCGCATGGCGCCGATGCTGCGCTTCTTCCGCCACGGTGACGGCGGATTGGCGCTCTTCAACGGCGCCTGGGAAGGCGATCGGGCGCTGCTCGATCTGATCCTGGGACGTTCCGGCTCGAACGAAGGCGCGCCGATGATGGCGCTGGCGAGCGGTTTCCAGCGCCTGGCCGCGGGGACGTCGCTGGTCATTACCGATGCCGGCAGCCCGCCGGGCCGCGGCATGGACGGCATCGCGCATGCCGGCACGCTGTCGTTCGAAATGAGCGCTGCGCACGAGCGGTTGATCGTGAACTGCGGCACCTATCCCGGTGCGCCGCGCGACTGGCGCCACTTCATGCGCTACACCGCCGCGCACAGCACCGCAGTGGTCGACGACACCAATTCGACCGAGATCACCAACCACGGCGCGCTGGAATACCGCGCCGGCAACGTGCTGGTCGACCGCGCCGACAACGAGGGCGCGCAGTGGCTCGACATGAGTCACGACGGCTATCGCTCGCTCTACGGCATCATCCATCGCCGCCGCCTATGGCTGTCGCCCGACGGCGGCGACCTGCGCGGCGAGGATACCTTCGTCGGCCCCGAGGGCCGCCCGGTGACGGTGCCCGACCAACGTTTCATCGTGCGCTTCCATCTCCACCCGGCGGTGAAGGCGACGCTGGCACAAAGCGGTCAGGCGGTGCTGATGCGGCTGCCGAGCGGTCGCGGCTGGCGGCTGCGCGCGACCGGCGCAGGTATCGGCCTCGCCGAAAGCATCTATCTCGGCGAGGAGGGCCGCGTGCGCCGCACCGAGCAGATCGTGCTGGTTGGCCAGGTCCCCATGGAGGGCTGCACGGTGAAGTGGGCCCTCACACGGATGGAAGGCTAAGGCTTCAGAAAGCCTACCGTCTTATAAACCTCGCCGAGGACTGGGCGGGCGAGCGCCCGGGCGCGTGCCGCGCCGTCGCGCAGCACGGCGTCGACGTGGCCCGGATCCTTCATCAGTCGCTGCATCTCGGCGCCGACCGGTCCCAGCTTCGCGACCGCCAGTTCAGTGAGGGCCGTCTTGAACTCGGAGAACTGCTTGCCCGCGAACTCGGCCACGATGTCCTCCTTCTCGCGGTCGGCGAGGGCGGCATAGATGCCCAGCAGGTTGTCGGCGTCGGCCCGTTTTTCGGCATCCGCCAGGGTTTCCGGCATCGGCAGTGGATCGGTCTTGGCGCGGCGGATCTTCTGGGCGATGGCATCGGCGCCGTCGGTGAGGTTGATGCGTGAATAGTCCGACGGGTCGGACTTGCTCATCTTCTTGGTGCCGTCGCGCAGGCTCATGACGCGCGTCGCGGCGCCAAAGATCAGCGGCTCGGTGACCGGGAAGAAATCCGGCGCCGCGAAATCATTGTTGAACTTGATCGCGATGTCGCGCGTCAGCTCGAGGTGCTGCTTCTGGTCCTCGCCGACCGGCACGTGCGTGGCCTTGTAGACTAGGATGTCGGCCGCCATCAGCGCCGGATAGGCGTAGAGACCGAGCGAGGCGTTCTCGCGGTCCTTGCCCGCCTTCTCCTTGAACTGCGTCATGCGGTTCATCCAGCCGACACGGGCCACGCAGTTGAAGATCCAGGCAAGCTGGGCGTGCTCGGGCACGGTCGACTGGGCGAAGATGATCTGCTTCTTGCCGTCGACGCCGGCCGCCAGGAAAGCCGAGGCGATTTCGCGCGTCTGGGCGGCCAGCTGTCTGGGGTCCTGCGGCTGGGTGATGGCGTGCAGGTCGACCACGCAATAGAGGCATTCGTAGTCGTTCTGCAGGCGCGCGAAGTTGCGGATCGCACCCAGGTAGTTGCCGAGATGGAGGTTGCCGGTGGGCTGCACGCCGGAAAGGATCCGGCCTTTCAGGCCGCGGGCGGCATAGGCGGCGAGATGCGGGTTGGGCGCAGACGCGCCGGTGGTGACGTCGGGCATGGGATGTGGACTCCGCTCAAGGTGGACGGGCACGGGGTTTGGACCTCCGCGCACCCTGCCGGTGGAGGGCGAGGGCGGGGCGGTATCGCTCAAACTGTCGAGGTAATCAAGCCGGCATTGACGGCGGCACCGGACACTGTTCCCATCCGTCTTGCACGCATCTTGCAGGATAGCAGGAGCGTCAGGGACGGCGACGACACTCTGGATGGAGGCATCCGATGGACGAACGTGGCTTGCGTGGTCTGATCGACCAAGTGAAGGCGGGCGGAATGTCCCGTCGCGTCTTCGTGCGGCGGCTGGCGGCGGTAGGGCTGACGGCGCCGATGGCGACCCAGCTTCTTGCCCTGTCGGGTGTGGCGATGGCCCAGCCGTCGCCCACCTATAAGCCGACCAAGCGCGGCGGCGGCGGTGTGCTGAAGGTTCTGTGGTGGCAGGGCCCGACCCTGCTCAATCCGCATTTCGCGGTCGGCACCAAGGACCAGGACGGCTCGCGCCTGTTCTACGAACCGCTGGCCGGCTGGGACCGCGAGGGCAACCTCCGGCCCATACTGGCGGAGACGATTCCTGGCCGCGAGGACGGCACCCTGGCTGCCGACGGCAAGTCGGTGACCTGGAAGCTGAAGAAGGGCGTGACTTGGCACGACGGCAAGCCGTTCACCGCCGACGACGTCGTCTTCACCTGGGAATATTCCAAAGATCCGGCGACGGCCACGCTCACCAGCGGCTCCTACAGGGACGTCACGGTCGAGAAGATCGACTCCCACACGGTCATCGTGAAGTTCGCGAAGCCGACCCCCTTCTGGGCCGATGCCTTCGTCGCGGCGGCCGGCATGGTGATCCCCAAGCACCTGTTCGCCGACTACATCGGCGCCAAGTCGCGTGACGCCCCGACCAACCTCAAGCCGGTCGGCACCGGCCCCTACATGTTCAAGGACTTCAAGCCGGGCGACATGGTCATGGGTGTCATCAACCCGAACTATCACCAGGCCAACAAGCCCCACTTCGACTCGATCGAGATGAAGGGCGGTGGCGACGCCATCTCGGCGGCGCGTGCCGTGCTGCAGACCGGCGAGTTCGATTTCGCCTGGAACATGCAGGTCGAGGACGAGATTCTTCAGCGACTGGAAAAGGGCGGCAAGGGCCGTGTCATCTTCAACAAGGGCGGCGGCATCGAGCACATCCAGCTCAACACCACCGATCCGTGGACCGAGGTCGACGGCGAGCGCTCGAGCCTCAAGACCAAGCACCCGATCCTGTCGGACCCGGCGGTGCGTCAGGCGCTGGCGCTGCTGGTCGACAAGGACTCGGTCGAGAAGCACATCTACGGTCGCACCGGAGCCGCGACGGCGAACTTCATCAACAACCCGGAGCGCTTCCGGTCCAAGACGACGAAGTACGAGTTCAACGTCGACAAGGCCAACACCCTTCTCGACAAGGCCGGCTGGGCCAGGGGCGTCGACGGCATCCGGGCCAAGGACGGCAAGAGGCTGAAGCTCGTCTACCAGACATCGATCAACCAGCCGCGGCAGAAGAACCAGGCGATCGTCAAGCAGGCCGCCCAGAAGGCCGGCATCGACATGGAGCTGAAGTCGGTGACGGCATCGGTGTTCTTCTCCTCCGACGTCGCCAATCCCGACACCTACACCAAGTTCTACTGCGACCTGCAGATGTACAACAACAGCAGCCAGCCCGACCCGGAAATATTTCTGCGCCAGTTCTGTTCGTGGGAAGCCGCCACCAAGGAGAACAAATGGCAGGGCCGCAACATCACGCGCTGGCAGAACCAGGTGTATGACGACACCCATAAGGCTGCCCAGGTCGAGGTTGATCCGGTCAGGCGCGCCGCCATGCTGATCAAGCTGAACGAGCTGGCGGTGAACAACCAGGTCGTGATCCCCGTCGTGGCCCGACTTGGCGTCGCGGCCGCGAGCAACAAGCTCGCCCTGGAACTCAGCGGCTGGGACAACAACACCTGGGATCTCGCGAACTGGTACCGCGAGAGCTGAGAATCAGGCCTTCGGCACCAGCCTCTCCCGATCGCGGTCGGGATGGTGGAACAGAATGACGACCAGCACCGAGGAGAGCGCGAGCGCCGTCATCAGGAGGAAACCGTCGACGAACGAACCGCGCAGGTTCAACACCCAGCCGGTGATGGCGGGTGCCAGGAAGCCTGCGATGGCGAAGGCGAAATCCATGATGCCGAGCGCCGTTGCCGCCCGGTGCGGGACGATGTCGACATTGACCGCGTAGTAGGCCGCGTTGGCGCCCATCGAGGCCGCGACCGCCACCGTGATCCCGGCGATGGCCACCGTGAGGTTGTCGGTAAGCGCCACGGGAATGACCGCCAGTGCAGCGACCAGCTGGCTGCCGGCAATCAGCCAGGAGCGGGCGATGCGCAGGCGGCCCGTCGTCTTCAGCAGATAGTCCGACCAGCGCCCGAACAGCCACAGCAGCACTGCCGCCGACAACCAGGGCAGCACCGTGAACAGCCCCACGGTCTGCAGGTCGAGTCCGTACTTGCGCTCGAGATAGCTCGGCAGCCAGGTCATGAAGAAGAACAGGAAGTAGCCGAAGACGAAGAAGGCCCAGTAGTTGGCGAGCAGTGTCGGGTTGGTGAGGAGCGTCCGGAGCACGCCGGGCTCGGGCCAGGATTTCAGGGCGGCATGCGGCGCGGCGGCGACTGACGGGTCACTCGTCCGGATATGGGCGAGCTCGGCCGCATTCACGAAGCGCGACTCCGCCGGATCGTCGCGGAACAGGAAATACCACAGTGGCACCCAGGCGGCGGAGAGCACGAACAGGGCCGCGAAGGTGAGGCGCCAGTCGAGCCAGCCCAGGAGCTGCGTGACGATCGGCCCGCCGACGGCGAGCGCCAGTGGCACGGCGAACAGGGTATTGGCGAGCGCGGTCGCCCGCTCGTGCGGCGACAACCAGTGACTGACGGCGCCGGTCAGGGCGGGAAAGTTGGGACCTTCCGAAACGCCCAGCAGCACGCGCGCCGCGTAGAGGACGGCGAAACCGCCGGCGAGTGCGGTCGCCCCGATCGACAGGCTCCACAGGATGGCGGCGACGGTGAGGACGATGCGTGCGCCGTAGCGGTCCACGGCGAAGCCGCCGAACAGGGTGGTGAGGGCATAGCCCAGGCCAAAGGCACCCAGGATGGTGCCGGTGTCGGCGGGCGACAGGCCGAGATCGCGCTGAATCGCGGGGATGGCGTAGGAGATGGCGGCCCGGTCGATGTAGTTGACGCCGGTGATGGCGAACAGCAGGAAGACGATGAACCACCGGTAGCGGGTACGCGCCATTTGCTTTGCCCTCTTATTTTGGCGCGGGCGGCTTGGGAAAGCATGCCTCGGCGGCGGACACGACGGTATCGACGAATGCCTTGGCGGCCGAATCGTTGTTTGTGAATTGTGTACTCACGCGTCCCCGCAACGTCCACTCGCCTTCTTCGTCACGGCCAGCATCTTCCCAAGAGAAGGAGGGATTCTTTTTGATGAAACTTCTGGGTTGATATGTGAAAGACATCACCACATGTCGAAACGCGGCCGCCAAGTCCTTCAACTTGACATCGCTGCTCTCCACTAAGCCAATTATTTTCGGATTGTCTGGCGCGCCGCCGAAGGTGACCGCGCCTTCACTTGGGCAATCCGACAATCTCTTGTGCAAGTGGCAGCCACGGAAGAGAGAATGGGGTTGCAGTGGTGTGCTTGCAATATAGTTCTCCAGCAGCGCGCCGCTGGGGTAGCGAAGCTGGAGTTCATCGAAGAAGCGCAAAGCATGTGCTGGCGCGAACTGGAAATTACTTTCCCAGTAAGTTGTTCGGCCAGACCAATCGAGAATAGGTCCATTCTCTGCAGCTTCGAGGCGCTTCTCTTCCGACAAGACCAGCCGTTTACCGAGAACAGTGAGGCCAGCCAAATCGCATGCCTGCTCCAACAGCATGTCGCCATGGAGTCCGGGGCCGATGTAAGCGTCTATCAGTTCGACGTCACCGCACTCCACACCGAAGTGTCCACCTCTGTATCGAATATAGATGGCGCGCCCGTCTACTGTTTGCCCCCAGAACTGAGATGGGCGACTGCCACCGCCTTCAATCGAAATGAGGTCGATGTTGAGAGGTTTTAAGTTGGGTCGGCTGAAGAACATCAGATTTCTAGATGATGTGGTAGAGCTTTGAGGTTGGGCGAGTTGCGCTTAGTCTTCAGTATCCCCTTGGGTATTACAATGGTCCTGAACCTATGTCCGACAACCCGCCGATAGAATTCGCCTTTCCCGAGCTCAGGCGCTGGGAGAACGGCGGCGACGCGCCCTACGTTCATGTCCGCGACAGCGGCAAGCCGGGCCCGACGGTCATGGTGGCCGCCCTCACCCACGGCAACGAGGTCTCGGGCGCGATCGTGGTCGACGCCCTGCTCGCCGCCGGACTGAAGCCGCGCAAGGGAACGCTGATCTTCTCGTTCAACAACATCGAGGCCTATCACAGCTTCGATGCCAAGAACCCCTTCAAGTCGCGCATGATCGACGAGGATTTCAATCGCACCTGGGGCCGGCTCGACCAGCCGGCGACCACGCTCGAGACCCGGCGGGCGCAGGTGGTAAAGCCCTTCGTCGAACGCGCCGACTTTCTGCTCGATCTTCATTCCATGCATGACGACTGCGTGCCCCTGATGCTGTGCGGGCCGCTCGACCGCGGCGTGGCGCTGGCGCAGAAACTGGGGGCGCCGGTCGACCTGGTGCGCGACCGCGGCCACGCCGCCGGCATGCGCATGCGCGACTATGGCGGCTTCGGCGATCCCAAGGGTTCCAAGACCGCCCTGCTGATCGAGACCGGTCAGCATTGGCGCGCGTCGTCGGTCACGGTGGCCAAGGACGTGACGGCGCGCTTCCTCGTCGAGACGGGGGTCGTGGAGGAAGCCGATCTGCCGGCGGGCTGGAAGCAGCCGACGCCGTCCAGGCAGCGTGTCGTCCAGGTCACCCATGCCGTCGCGACCAAGCGCGGCAACTTCGTCTCGGCGCGTCGCTTCGAGGGCCAGGAAGTGATCGCAAAGGCCGGTACCGTGCTCGGCCACGACGACGGCGAGCCGGTGACGACTCCCTACGACGACTGCGTGCTGGTGATGCCGTCGATCAACCGGCCGCTTCGGGCCGGCGTTACGGTTGTTCGCCTGGGTCGGCTGGCCTGAGGCCGGCCGACCCGAGTTCAGGGGGCCGGCGCAGCACGTAGCGCAGTTCCGATGGCTTGACGATGCCCAGCAGCGCGCCCAGTGCTGCATAGACAAGGCCGCCCAGGGCACAGACGCCCAGCAGCGCGGCAATGCCGGCAAGATTGCCGTGCGCCAGAGCCGGTCCCAGCATGACGAGCGCGCCCCACAGGCCGGCCCCCATGCCGAGCGTCGCTAGCACGACGCGCACCGTCCGCGAGCCGAGGCGGGAGTCGGGCGCCCACTGGCTGCGCCGCAGCAGGACGGCGGCCAGGAGAGCGGCGTTCAGCCAGCCCGATAGCGACGAGGCGAGCGCGATGCCGACCTGGGCGAGGGTGGTGCCATAGAGAAAGATGACGTTCAGGACGATGTTGGTCGCGATCGCCGCCATCGCGATATAGAGCGGCGTCCTGGTGTCCTCGCGGGCGAAGAAGCCCGGCGTCAGCGCCTTCACCACGACGAAGGCCGGCAGGCCGACGGCGAAGGCCGCGAGCGCGCCCGCGGTCCGCACTGTGTCGTCGGCGCTGAAGCGGCCGTGCTCGAACAGCATGCGGATGATGGGTTCGGCCAACTGCCACAGCGCCAGCGCCGCCGGCAGGCTGAACAGCAGGCCGTATTCGATGGCGCGGTTCTGGTTGGCCATCGCCGATGCGGCCTGGCCGGCGCGCAGCTCGCGGGCCATCAGCGGCAACAGCGCGGTGCCGATGGCGATGCCGACCACGCCCAGCGGCAGTTGCGCGACGCGGTCGGCATAGTAGAGCGCCGAGATCGTGCCGACCGGCAGCAGCGAGGCCCAGACCACGTCGAGCACGGCGCTGATCTGCTGCACGCCACCGCCGATGGCGACCGGCGTCGCCAATTTGACCAGCCGGGCGACACGCGCCGTCCAGCGCGGTCGCACCAGTCTCATGCCGACGCCGTCGCGGGCACAGGCGATCAGCAGCCACAGCCATTGCAGGACGCCCGCGATCGCCACGCCGATCGAGGCGGCATAGCCGCTGTTGGGCAGGAATGGCGTCAGGCCGAGAACGGCGCCGATCAGCGCGAGGTTGAGCAGGATGGGCGTCGCCGCGACATGGGCGAAGCGGTCGATGCTGTTCAGCACGCCGCCGTAAAGCGAGGTGAGCGAGACGAACAGAAGGTAGGGAAAGGCGATACGGCCGAACTCGACGGCCAGAGCAAAGGTCGGCGCGTCGTCGCGCATGCCGGGCGCCAGGATCGCCATCACCCAGGGCATGGCGAGGATCAGCAGCACCGTGAAGGGCACCAGCACCAACAGCAGCGCCGCCTGCGCCTGGCGCGCAAAGGCCAGCGCCTCGGCGCGTCCACCGTCGTGAAGCTCGCGGGCGAACAGCGGCACGAAGGCCGCGGAAAACGCACCCTCGGCGAACAGGCGGCGGAAGAAGTTCGGCAGCTTGAAGGCCACGAAGAAGGCGTCGGCCACGGCGCCTGAGCCTAGGACGGCCGACAGCACGATGTCGCGTGCAAAGCCCACGAGCCTGCTCAGCAGCGTGAAGCTGCCGACCGTGGCGATGGCGCGGGCGAGACTCATGGGTCAAGGCTCATGGACGAATAATCAAACGATTGCAGAAGCTTGCTCGCCGCTCCATTCGCCATAATTCTGTCACTGCTCGCTGGCATAGTCATTCGCGGTGGTGGCCGGCGATGTGATGGCCGGTTTAAACCGCCACCACGGCCGGTCCCCAAAAAGGGCCGGTTTTTTATTGAGCATTCGCCAGCTTCAGGAGCGTCTCGCGATCCTGGGCGACGAGCTTCTTGTAGTCGCCGACGATCCTCTCGAGTTCGTCGGCCGGCAGCACGCTTTCCAGGTTCGAAAATCCCTGCGGCGCCCGCTGCTCGACGATGTCGAGCATGACGTCGATGCCCTTGCGCCGGTTGCTGTCGACGATGCGCGCGGTCGGCGGCAGGCGGCGCTCTTCGTAGCGCTTCAATGCCATCTCAGGATCGCTGCTGGCCAGAAGCTCCTGCGTGATCGCCTCGCCGTCGAGGATCGCCTGCGAGGCGCCGTTCGAGCCGATCGGATACATCGGATGGGCGGCGTCGCCCAGCAGCGTGATCCGGCCATGCGACCAGCGCGGCAGTGGATCGCGGTCGATCATCGGGAATTCCAGGATCGTGTGGGCAGAGCGGATGACTCCGGGCACGTCGAGCCAGTCGAACTTCCAGTCCGCGAAGCGCGGCAGAAAATCCTCGAGCTTGCCTGCCTTGTTCCAGTCCTCACGCGAGGGCAGCGCGCCGTCGCCCATGTGCAGGTCGCAGATCCAGTTGATCAGCGCCTCGCCGCGCTCGGCATGGGCGCGGCTGATCGGATAGCAGACGAACTTCTGGGTGTGGTGCCCCGCCTGCACCATGGTGGCGCCGCCGAGATAGGGCTTGCCCACTGTGACGCCGCGCCACATCAGGATGCCCTGCCACTTGGGCGGACCTTCGTCGGGATAGAATTTGCCGCGCACGGCGGAGTGGATGCCGTCGGCGCCGATCAGGATGTCGGCCTCGGCGGTCTCGGCGGCCCGCCCATCGCGATCGACGAAGCGCGCCGTGACCTTGCTGCCCCGCTGCGCGAAGTCGGCGATGCGGCGGCCAAACTTGATCCGCCCGGCGCCCAGCATCGCACGCGCGGCATGGAACAGGATCATCTGCAGCTCGCCGCGGTGGATGGAAAACTGCGGCCACGGCAGGCCGGCGTGGCGGCCGCGCGGATCGGCCCAGATCGTCTGGCCGTGGCGGTTGGCATAGCGAAGCTCGCGCGTCTCGATGGCGGTGGCGGCCAGGGCGGGTTCGAGGCCCAGCCCGGCGAGGATGCGGACAGCGCCGGCCTGGATGTTGATGCCGACACCCAGCGGTCTCAGCTCGCCCACCGCCTCGAACACTTCGACGTCGAAGCCCGCACGATGGAGGCACATCGCTGAGACGAGTCCGCCGATACCGGCGCCGGCAATGACGATCTTCATCGGGCGCTAGGCGTCGCGACTCAATCCGCGATACAGCAGGGCAGCCTGATAGGCGGCCCAACGCTCGGCATAGGTGTCACCCAATTCGCGCAAATAGGCCCAACTGTAGATGCCGGTGTCGTGCTTGTCGTTGAACACGATGCGGACCGCGTAGTGACCGACCGGCTCGATTGCCTCGATCTTCACGTGGCGCCGGCCCGAAACGATCTTCTTCTGGTTGGGGCCATGGCCCTGCACTTCGGCCGACGGACTCTCGACGCGCAGATACTCGGCCGGCAGAGAGCAGTTGCGGCCGTCGGAGAAATCGATTTCAAGCCGGCCTTCCTCCTTGAACAGGCGCAGCTCGGCGGGCCATGGCGCCGAGGCCGCTTCGTAGCTGCCCTCGTCGGGCACTGCCTTGATGAAATCGTCCGAGGCGGTCATCGCCGGCTCCTCATGGCACATCCCTCAGCTGCCGAGCTTCGCTCACCAGCATGATCGGAATGCCATCACGGATGGGATAGGCGAGGCCGGCCTTGCGGCTGATCAGTTCACCCGCCGCCGCATCGTATTCCAAAGGCCCGTGCGTGGCTGGGCAGACCAGGATTTCCAGCAATTTCGGGTCGACGCCGGCACGCCGCGGAGATGGGTCATTCGTCATGCTCAAATCATATCATGTTTGCCGGACTGCAAGCTCAGTTGGCCTTGCGCGTCGAGGGCTCGGACGGCTGGCCGAAGGCGTTCATTTCCAGGAAGGCGACCAGAAGCTTGGCCTGGGCCGAAGTGTCGGCCGCCTCCAGCAGCGCCTGCTTCTCGGCTGGGCCGAAGGGCAGGACCATCGACAGCGACGTGATCAGGCTGGCATCGGCCGCTTGTTTCAGGGCGTCCCAGTCGGTCGACAGGTTGCGGGTCCGGAAGAAGGCCGAAAGGGCGGCCATCAGGCGGTCACGATCGAACTCGACGGCATCGTCGGCGTGGTCGAGGTCGGCCCGGTAGGGCGAGAACACCGAAGAGACGCGGCGGTATCCACCATGGGCGAGGTCGAGTTCGCGCACGATCTCGAAGCGACAGACGCCGGAGAGCGCCAGCAGCAGGCGACCGTCCTCGGTCTCGTTGAAACTCACGATGCGGCCGGCGCAGCCGATCCGGTGCACCGGCGGCCGGCCGTCGTCGGTCGGCAGGCCGTCGCCGGCGTAGCCGCCGGGCTGCACGGGCTGCACCATGCCGATCATCCGGTGACCGGCCAGCGCATCGAACACCATGGCGAGGTAGCGCGGCTCGAAGACGTTGAGCGGCAGCTTGCCGCCGGGCAGCAGCAGCACGCCCGACAGGGGAAAGATCGGCAGCGTATCGGGCAGCTGCTCGAAGCTCGGGTCGAAGGGGTTGCGGCCAGGACTGCGGTCGCTCATGGCCCCATCCGGTGCGCGTCTCAGGAAAAGAGCAGCGTCGACAGCCGCTTGCGGCCATCCACCGCGAGCGGATCGGCGAAGCCCAGCGCCTCGAAGAATTTCAGAAGCTGCTGGCGGGCGGCCGCCTCGTTCCAGTTGCGGTCGGCCTTGATCATGGCGAGCAACTCGTCGATCGCCTCCTGTTTCTGGCCGCCGGCCCAGTAGGCGAGCGCGAGGTCGAGCTGGCTCTGGAAATCCTTGGGATCGGCGGCGGCCTTGGCCTTGAGGACGTCAACCGGGCCCGCCTCCTTCGCCTTGGCGGCGAGGTCGATCGTGGCCTTCACGGCAACGACATCGGCGTTGTTCTTTTCCTTGGCCGGGACCTGGTCCAGCAAGGTCGTCGCCTGCTCGTAGTCGCCGGCGTGGACGTGGTAGCGCGCCAGGCCGGCCAGCGCCGGGACGTTCTCGGGGTCGACGCCCAGGATCTCGCTATAAATCTGCGCCGCCGTCTCCATGTCGTTCTGCGCCACCGCCGCCTTGGCATGTTCGAGCAGCTCGGCGATCTCGTTGCCGGCACCGCCCGCCGCACCGCCGGCCGCTTGGACCAGCTTGTCGATGAACGCCTTCACTTGGCTCTCGGGCACGGCGCCCATGAAGCCGTCGACCGGCCGGCCGCCGAAGAAGGCATAGACCGCCGGAATCGACTGGATGCGCAACTGCTGGGCCAGCATCTGGTTCTTGTCGATGTCGATCTTGACCAGCTTGACCGCGCCCTTGGCTTCCTTGACGGCCTTCTCGATCATCGGCTGGAGCGTCTTGCAGGGGCCGCACCACGGCGCCCAGAAATCGACGATGACCGGGACGGTACGCGAGGCCTCGATCACGTCCTTGGCGAACTTGGTCTGGTCGCTGTCCTTGATGAGGTCGGCGGGGACAGCCTGCGGCGCGGCGCCCTTCAGCATCGTTTCCATGGAGCCTCGAACGGGAGATTTCGTGTCGTCCGCAATGTGGCCCCCACCCCCCGGCGACGCAAGGGGGCGGTCTTTGGTCCACCGGCCTCCAGGGTGACTAACGGTCGTCGACCTTGGCGACGATGCCGTGAACCTCGCCGGGGGCGAAGACCGGCACCGAGCAGGCGCCGTTGGCGCAGGCGTAGGCCGCTGCCTGCGGCATGTCGGGATAGTCGACGTCGGTTATCGGCAGCGGCCCCTCGCGGCGATCCAGCCATTCGATGCGGAGATAGCGCGTCGGGTAGGTACGGGCGGCTTGATAGAGCGCCCGCGCCTCGGGGTCGTCCTTGGCGCCGACGACCGTGACATGCGCAGGTTCGCGCGACAGTTCGCGGTCGGCCAGCAGCGCCCCCGGCACGACGAACCCGTCTTCGGCGAGCGAGATCAGCCAGCGCATGCCGTGCTGGGCGGCGGTGCGAAACGCGGGCTTGTCCGTCTGGCGGGCGAGCAGGTTGAGCAGGCGGATGACAGCGACATTCTCGTCGAGCTGCTTCACCGATTTGGCGAGCACGCCACGTGCGCCGGGCTCAGGTTGGCGCACCATGAATCCACCCGTGGCATCGCGGTGATCGCGCACCATGATCTCGCCGAGTTCGATGGCGAGGGCGAGGTAGCGCCGCTCGGCAGTGCTGCGATAGAGCGCAAGTGCCGCCTCGGCGACGGCCAGCGTGTCGCCGAGATGGGTGTCGTCGTCGCTCGCCTTGAGGTGACCGAAGCCGCCATTAGGTGCGCGGCGGTTGGCCAAGGTCCAGTCGAAGGCGCGGCGCGCGGCGTCGAGCAGGGCGGGATCGCCGGTCACGTCGTAGAGCGCGGCCAGGCTCGCGATCGCCCAGCCGTTCTCGCGGGCGTAGCTGTTGCGGTCGACCGGCGGTTGCGGGCCGGCGCGCCGCTCGGCGTCGGTCCGGGCATAGAATGCGTCGCCGTGCAGAGCAGGGCCGGCATCGGCATCCTGGCTGGTGAAGAACGCTCCCTCGGGGCTCTGCATAAAATCCATCAGCCAGCGGGCGATGTCCCGGGCGGCAGCAAGGTGGGCGGGATTGCCGCCGATCTCGTGGGCCAGCACATAGCTGCGGATCGCGTCGCGCTGGATATTGAGCAGCTTCTCGTAGTGCGGCCCCGACCAGTCGAGCCTGTCGGAATACTGGAACATGCCGCCCCACACCGGATCGATCAGCCGCCGCGCGCCGCCGAGTGTCTTGGCCGAAACATCGCGCCAGGGAGTGGGCTCAGGATTGCGCTGCAAGGCACGGCCGCGCTCGAGCGCCCATTCGACCGTGTCGCCATGGATGAAGCGATGGGTGTCGCCGAAGCCGCCGTTGTCCTTGTCGAAGCTTTTGAGCACCAGCGCCTCGATGTCGGTCCGGCGCTGCGGTGAGAGCAGGGCGGCATCGGGATCGACCGCCGCGCCCACGGCGATGCCCGGCAGCGCCGACGGGTCCTCGATCACCGCCGCCAGTAGTTTCAGGAACAATTCGGGCGGGATGTAGCCGCGGCGCTTGAAAATCTCGTTGCCGTCCTTGTCGAGCATGATGGTCGCGGGCCAGCCCCAGTTCTCGTAGCGGTAGCTGAGCGCCGGATCGCGGTCCTGGTCGACGCGCACGGGGATGAACTTCTCGCCGATCGTCTTCTGGATGGCGGGATCCTTGTAGGTCGTGGCTTCCATGACATGGCACCAGTGGCACCACACCGCCGCCATGTGCAGCAGGATGTACTTGTCCTCGGCCGCGGCCCGCTCGAACAGCGCCGGCCCCCACTTTTGCCAAGGCAGCGACGGGGTGTCCGCCCGGGCGATGCCGGCTACGGCTGCAAGCAGGAGGGCGAGGACGAGGCGCATGTTCTGACTACGCCCGGCACCGACTCCCGGATGGCCGGCTCGCGATCATGTGACCAGGTCTAATTTGCCGATTCGGCCGATTCCGAGCGCAAAGGCGTTGGAGCCTTAGCTCCGAACCTGGTGCTTCATCAGCTCGTCACTGAGGCGGCCAATGAGGAACAGGCCGCACATGCGGTAGTCGCTGATCAGCGACCACAGCGGCGCCTCGAAGGTGGCAGGCTTGTTCTTTTCGATGAAGAAATGGCCGAACCACGCCGGGCCGTAGCCCAGGAACGGCACGGCCAGCAACCACCACCAGTTCTGGGTGGCGAGCGCCCAGACGAGGACGACGGCCGAGCCGATGGTGCCGAGGTAGTGCACGGCACGGGTCGACGGCTTGGCGTGTTCCCTGAGATAGAACGGCCAGAACTCGGCGTAGGTTTCGAAGCGCGCGGCCATGCGCCAGTCTACCCTAAAGCGCCCGACTTTTTGAGAGCCGCGATCTCGGAATCAGAGAAGCCCGCCTCGCCGAGCACCTCGTCATTGTGCTGGCCGACGGCAGGTGGCGGTCCTGCGGTGCGCGGCTTGGCGAAGCCCAGGCGAATGGGCGTGTTCACGGTGCGCGGAATGTCGGGGTTGGTCGTGGCGGCGAAGATGCCGGCATGTTCCGCTTGCTCGTCGTCGATCACATCGGCCAGGCGGCCGATCACACCGAACGGGATGCCGGTGCCGGAGAGGAGGCGTTCCCACTCGGCGTAGGGGCGGGCGGCGAAGACGGGCTTCAGGATGGCGAAGAGGTCCATCGCATGGGCGCGGCGCTCGGGCCGGCCGGCGAAGCGCTCGTCGACCAGGAGTTCGGGTCGGTCGATGACGGCACAGAGCTTTTCCCAGAGCCGGTCGTCGCGCACCATAAGAAGCTGCAGCCAGCGGTCGTCCTGGGTGCGGTAGAGGTTGGTGAGCGCGTTGCGCGGTCTGTCGGGCGAGTGGCGCGGCGGCAGCTTCGCGCCGACCAATGCACCTGCCGCGGACGTGCCGTTGGCCCACACACCATTGGCGTAGAGCGAGGTGCCGACCCAGCCGCCCTTCCCCGTCTGGTCGCGGCGGCGCAGGCCCAGCAGGATCGCGGCGACGAGCGTCATGGCCGTGGCGCGGTCGCCCTGCGCCGGCAGCGACAGGCCGGGCGGCCCGCCCTCGTAGCGCGCGGCATCGAGAATGCCGGAGCGGCCGAAGTAGGCGGTGACGTCGAAGCCCGGCCGGTCGCGGTCGGGACCGGTCTCGCCGTAGCCGGTGAGCGAGCAATAGACGAGGCGCGGGTTCAGCGGCTCGATGTCTTCCCAGCGCAGCCGAAGCCGCTCGCGGGCCGGCGGCGGGAAATTCACGATCATCACGTCGGCCCGCCTCAGCAGGCGCTCGAGGATGGTGCGCGCACCGTCGGTCTTGAGGTCGAGGGCGAGCGAGCGCTTCAGGCGGCCGTCGAGCTGCCAGGGGAAGTTGTGCTCGCTCGGCGGATAGCTCGCGTTCCTGAAACTGTTGCGGTGCGGGTCGCCGTCGCCGGGCGGCTCGATCTTGATCACGTCGGCGCCATAGTCGGCCAGCGCCGCCGCCGCCGCGGGGGCGGCGATGAACGAGCTGACGTCGAGAACGACCAGCCCGGCCAGCGGCAACGGTTCTTCTGTTGTCACTTGAGGGCGCCGCTCGCCTTGAGGGTCGCGACCTCTTCGACGCTGAGGCCCGCCTCGCGCAACACTTCCTCGCCATGTTCGCCCAGTTCGGGGGCGGCATGGGCGATGCGCTGGCTGGCGAAGCTCAGGCGAATGGGATCGGCCACGGTGCGCGGCATCCCGGGGATCGCCGTGTCGACGACGGCGCCGCAGGCCACGGCCTGCTGGTCCTCGGGCACGTCCTGCGGCCGGCTGATGACGCCGAAGGTGACGCTGTGCGCCGCCAGCGCCTCGCGCCAATGCTCGTAGGGCTGCGTCGCGAATCTGTCGCTGAGCAGGCCGGCGAGTTCGGGCGCACGGGCGCGGCGTTCGGGCTCGGTGGCGAAGCGCGGATCCTCGATCAGCGAGTCGAGCCCCATCGCCCGGCAGAGCGGGCCCCAGAGCTTGTCGGCGCGCACGATGGTGAGTTGCAGCCAACGATCGTCGGCCGTGCGGTAGATATTTCCCAGCGCCGAGCGCGGCCGGTCGGGCGGCGGGCGGTGCGGCAGGAAGGCGCCGACGAGTGCCGCCTGGGCGATCACGCCGCACGACCACAGGCCGTTGCCGAGCAGCGATGTGCCCACCCACGATCCTTCGCCGGTTTTCGTGCGATGCATCAGCGCCATCAGGATCGCCGACACCAGCGTCATCGCCGTCGCACGGTCGCCCTGCGCCGGCCCGGGCACGCCCGGCGGACCGCCTTCGTAGCGCTGCGCATCCAGGAGACCCGAACGGGCGAAGTAGGCGGTGGCGTCGAAGCCCGGCCGGTCACGGTCGGGGCCGCTCTCGCCGTAGCCGGTCAGCGAGGCGTAGATCAGCCTCGGGTTGACCTTCTTCACGTCGTCGTAGGCGAGCCGGAGCTTGTCGCGCACCGGCGGCGGGAAGTTGCAGATCAGGATGTCGGAGATGGCGATCAGCTTGTCGAGCGCGGCACGCGCATCCGCCTGCTTGAGGTCGAGCACGATGGAGCGCTTGTTGCGCGAATCCATCTGCCAGGGATAGTTGACCGGGCTTTTCGGATAGTTCGACGAATCGTGCATGATCCGGCGGTTGGGATCGCCTTCAGGCCCTTCGACCTTGATCACGTCGGCGCCCCAGTCGCCCAGCACGACGGCGGCTGCGGGGGCGGCGATAAACGAGCTGATGTCCAGCACGCGCAAACCCGCCAAGGGCAGGGCAGTTTCGGTCATAAAAGGTCCCCTTTGCGTCGATATGGGCGCGACCCTCTGGTGTCCGTCAAGACCGGCCGCTAGCGTGCGTTCCGGCACGCGGCGTGCACGGGAGTCTTCATGGCGGCAAAGAAGCGCAAACCCAATTTCCTGATCGTCCTGATCGACGATCTCCGGTTCGACGAATTGGGCATCTGCGGTCATCCCTATATGAAGACGCCGCACATCGACCGGATCGGCCACGAAGGGGCGATGTTCACCTCGGCGTTCCACACCACGCCGCTGTGCTCGCCCAACCGCGCCTCGATCCTGACCGGCCAGTATGCGAGCCGGCACGGCATCATCGACAATGTGGCGCGCGATGCGCACAGCCATCGTCTGCCCAACTATCACGTCATCCTGCAGCGGCTGGGCTACGAGACGGCCCATGTCGGCAAATGGCACATGGGCAATTCCGGCGGCCCGCGGCCGGGCTACGACAAGTGGGTGAGCTTTCCCGGCCACGGCTCGATCATCGATCCGATCCTCAATATCGACGGCGATGAGAGAAAGCACGAAGGCTACATCACCGACCTCCTGAACGGGCATGCGGTCGATTTCCTGAAGCAGAAGCGCGACAAGCCCTTCGCCTTGTTCTTCGCCCACAAGGCGGTGCATCCCGACGCCTACCAGGCGGCCGACGGCACGATCGATTTCACCGACGGCGGCTACCGGCCCGCGCCGCGCCATGCCGACCTCTACAAGGGTGCGCATTTTCCGCGCCGGCCGAATGTCTTGCCAGCGGACAAGGTGGTGAAGGACAAGCCCGCCTGGACCGAAGCGCTGGCGATGCGCACCAACGAGGCCTCGCGCAAGCTGCTCGACGGCATCCTGGCCGGCACCGACGAGGAGATCCGGCTGCGCGCCGCCATGATGGCCTCGGTCGACGAGGGCATGGGCGACGTCTTCAAGGCGTTGGAGGAGAGCGGCGAGCTCGACAACACCTTCATCCTGTTCCTGGGCGACAACGGCTACTTTTTCGGCGAGCACGGCCTCGGGCCCGAGCGGCGCTTCGCCTACGAGGAAGGCATCAAGTCGCCGTTCCTGATCCGCTATCCGGCGTGGTTCAAACCCGGCACGGTGAACGACGATCTGGTTCTGGCGCTCGACATCGCGCCGACCGTGGTCGATCTCGCCGGCGGCAAGGCCCGGGACTTCGAGACCATGCAGGGAATGTCGCTGAAGCCGCTGGCCCAAGCCGCGAAAGCTGGGGGAGCAAAACCGAAGGGCTGGCGCAAATCGTTCCTGTGCGAGTACTTCAGCGAGAACGCCATGCCCTGGCTGATCGGCATGAGCTACAAGGCGATCCGCACCCGGCGCTACAAGTACATCCACTGGACGCAGAAATCGCTCGACGGCGTGGCGTGCGACGAGCTCTACGACCTCAAGAGCGATCCCTACGAAATGAAGAACCTCGTGGGCAAGCGTGGCAGGGGCGGGCTCGTGGCCCGCCTGCGCCAGAAGCTCGCGACATTGGTTGCCCAATCCGTCGGCCTCTAGGAGACATGCCATGGTGATCACGAAGAGAGTCTTGCTCGCGTCGGCGTTCGCAGCCTTGTCGAGTCCCGCGATGGCGCAGGCCTGGCCCGCCAAATCGATCCGCATGATCGTGCCGCTCGCGCCCGGCGCCACGGCCGACATCGTCGCCCGCCTCTTTGCCGACGAACTGGGCAAGTCGCTCGGCCAGACCGTCGTGGTCGACAACAAGACCGGCGCGGGTGGAACGATCGCGACGGCCGAGTTGGGGCGGGCGCCGGCCGACGGCTACACCATGGGGCTGGTCTCGCAGGGCACGATGGTCTTCAACATGGGGCTCTACAAGACACCGGGCTACGACTCCCTGAAGGACCTGGCGCTGGTCGCCGTCAGCGGCGGCGTTTCCAACGTGCTGATCGTCAGTCCGAACAATCCGGCGAAGACCGTTGCTGATCTGCTGGCGCAAGCGCGCGCCAAACCGGGCGAGCTCACGTATTCTTCGGGCGGCGTCGGCACCAGTCATCACATGTCGGGTGTGCTGCTCGAGTTGCGCACCGGCGTGAAGCTGCAGCATGTGCCCTATCGTGCGACGCCGGCGGGCATCCAGGCCGTCGCGAACGGCGAGGTGACGATGGGCCTCTTCAACACGCCGACGGTGATCGGGTTGATCAAAGGCGGCAAGCTGAAGGCTCTGGCCGTCACGAGCGCGAAGCGGTCCGACCTCCTGCCCGAGGTGCCGACGATGATCGAAGCGGGGGTCAAGGACTACGTCGTGAACACCTGGATGGGGTTCGCGGTGCCAGCCAACGTGCCCGAGCCGGTGATCGCCAGGCTCAACACCGAGATCAATCGCATCGGCCAATTGCCGCAGGTTCGCGACAAGATGCTGGCCCAGGGGATCGAAATGCTGCCGCCGGGCTCGCCGGCGGCGGCGCAGAAGCTGGTCCGGGATGATCTCGCCCTGTGGCTGCCCATCATCAAGGCATCAGGCGCCTCGGCCGAGTAGCCCTGCACTTTCGCGGGGCTTCCTTGCAAAACCGGACTTTGGCGCGTATCTCCCTCCGTCCTTCAATCAGGGGAGCGCGCATACAAAGCGCACATGGCCATGGGCTACAGAGTCGCCGTCGTCGGCGCGACCGGTAACGTCGGTCGCGAAATGCTGAATATCCTGGCCGAGAGAAACTTCCCGGCCGATGACGTTGTCGCCTTGGCCTCCGCGCGTTCGGTGGGCCAGCTGGCGTCGTTCGGCGACAAGACGACAAAAGTCCAGGACCTCGCCAAGTTCGACTTCAAGGGCGTCGACATCGTGTTGAGCTCGCCGGGCGCCAAGGTGTCGGCCGAGCACAGTCCGCGCGCGGCCAAGGCCGGCGCGGTCGTGATCGACAATACTTCTTGCTGGCGCATGGATCCCGACGTGCCGTTGGTCGTGCCCGAGGTCAACGCCAAGGCGATCGCCGGCTACAAGGGCCGCGGCATCATCGCCAACCCGAACTGCTCGACCATCCAGATGGTGGTGGCGCTGAAGCCGATCCACGAGGCGGCCGGCATCAAGCGCGTCGTGGTGTCGACCTATCAGTCGACGTCGGGCGCCGGCAAGGAAGGCATGGACGAGCTTTTGAGACAGACCAAGAGCTTCTTCGTGAACCAGAGTCTCGATCCCAAGAAGTTCACCAAGAGCATCGCCTTCAACGTCATTCCTCACATCGACGTCTTCATGGACGACGGCTCGACCAAGGAAGAGTGGAAGATGGTGGTCGAGACCAAGAAGATCCTCGATCCCAGGATCAAGGTTCACGCCACCTGTGTACGGGTGCCGACTTTCGTGGGCCACGCCGAGGCGATCAATCTCGAACTCGAGCGGCCGCTCGATGACGCCGAGGCGCGTCGCGTGCTGGCTGCCGCGCCGGGCATCCTGGTCGTCGACCGGCGCGAGAACGGTGGCTACGTGACGCCGCAGGAGGTGACCGGCCAGGACGGCGTGTTTGTGAGCCGAGTGCGTGTCGACCCCACGATCGACAACGGTCTCGCCATGTGGGTGGTCAGCGACAATCTGCGAAAGGGGGCGGCGCTCAATGCCGTCCAGATCGCCGAAGAACTGATCAAGGGCTACATCTAGTAGGGATTTCCCGGTTCCTTGAACAATAGGAGCGTGGCGCAGGCCTCGGTCCGGCGCCGGGTTCGCGGTCACTTGGCGAGCCTTGGTAATCATAGGATAAGTATTTTAGTCCAGATGCTTATTGGCGTTGCTTGATGTAAGATCGCAATATGCCCACGCGAGCGATCAGATGTGACCGACACGCCGACCATCCATCCGACGAGGCCTGAGTCAGCGGCCTCCACCGCGCCGACGCCGTTGTTCGGCAGTGAAGCCGACAGCTTCGTCCAGCAGTTGCGGCTGGCGGCCCAGGCTCATCGCTCGGGCCGGCTCGACGAGGCAATCTCCTCGTACCTGCGACTGCTGGCGGTGCGGCCCTATCACGCCGAGCTGCACAACAATCTCGGCGTGGCGCTCCGGCTGGTCGGCAAGCTCGATGCGTCGGTCTCGCACCACCGGCTATCGCTTGCCGCCGACCCCGGCAATCCCGCGCTGCATTCCAACCTCGGAAACGCGCTGCGCGCCGCCAACCGCCTCGACGAAGCGGTGAAGCATCACTTCCAATCGATCACGCTCAACCGCGACTACGCCGAGGGCTTCTTCAATCTGGCACTCTGCCTGCGCGATCTCGGCCGCCTCGACGAGGCCGTCGGTTGCTTCGGGCGGGCGCTGGCGCTCAATCCCGACAACCGGCGGGCTCGCGTCGAGCTTGCCATCGCGCTCCTGATGCGCGGCGAACTTCCGGAGGGCTTCGCAGCCTATGAGGCGCGCAAGCGCCTGCCGGAGACGCCGACGCCCGAGTTCAGCCAACCGGCGTGGGACGGCGGATCGATCCGCGGAAAGCGTATCCTGCTCTATCCGGAGCAGGGGTTGGGTGACGTCCTGCTGTTCGTGCGCTTCGCGCGCGAATTGAAGCGCCGTGGCGCCACGGTCCTGGTGCTTTGCCAGGCGCTCCTGAAGGAGCTGCTCGCCAATGCCGACTTCATCGACCATGTGGTTGCCGAAGGCGAGCCGCTGCCTGAATTCGATGTTCATGCTTCCATGGTGTCGCTGCCCCATCTTTGCCGCTCCGATTTCGACACCCTCGTCGGTGAACCACCCTATCTGCGTGCGCCGGCCGAGAGCCGGATCAAGCTCGGCCGTCTAGAGCGGGCGAAACTGCGCGTCGGCATCTATTGGGCCGCCATGCCGGGGCAGCCGCTTGATCGCCAACGCTCCGCACCGTTCGCCCAATTCCTCGCCCTCGCAGGCGATCCGGAACTACTGGTGTTCAGCCTGCAAGGCGGCGTGCACCAAAAGGATATCCAGCAGTTCGGGGCCGGCGGCCTGGTGCACGATGTCGGCCGTGGCATCTTCGATTTCGCCGAGGCCGCCACGGCATTGTCTCAGCTCGACCTGCTGATCTCGATCGACGCGCCGATTGCCCATCTCGCCGCAGCGACGGGCATGAAAACCTGGGTGCTGCTGCCGTCGACGGCCGACTGGCGATGGCAGCTCGGGGGCACGCGCGCGCCGTGGTATCCTTCGGCGCGTCTGTTCCGTCAGTCCAAGCCGGGCGACTGGGATCCAGTGTTCGCCGCTGTCCGTTGCGAACTCGATACGCTCAAGCAGCGGGTGTCGGCGGCATAGTTCGAAGGCGCCGCAGATCCTCGGCAGTGTCGATGTCGGCCAAGGTATCGGCCTCGCCGGTCGAAAGCGCAGCCGGTACATTGGCGCGCGTATCGGCCAGGGCATGTTCCGTCGACCAGCGTACATCGGAAAACAGACCACATGGCATTGGTCTGATGCGCCGCGCACCGATCAGCCAGAAACCACCGTCGCGTGCCGGGCCGAACACCAAGTCGTGCCGGCCGAGTAGCCGGAAGGCGCGCTCGACGTGGCGCGGCCGCATTGCTGGAATGTCGCTGCCGACGAGAACAACCGGGCCCGGGGGAAGAGTTTGAAACGGTCTCAACATGCGTTGCCCGAGGTCGCCGCGTCCTTGGGCTCGTATGCGGTTTGGCGGCACGGCGCCGCGCCAGGCGGGGTGGCCGGTGTCGGTGTCCGGCGTCACGAACAGCCAGACGGTCCAGCGCGGATCATTCGACATCGGTCCGATCTGCCGCTCGAGGGTCGTGCGATAGAAGCGCGTCGCCGCGGGCATGCCGACGTCGCGCGCCAGGCGCCGCTTGACCCGGCCGAATTGCGGCGCGCGGGCGAAGATGACGAGATGGCGCGTCATCGACCGTACAGTCGGGCAACGAGATCGGGTGGCATCCCGGCCAGGAAGAGCGTCAGGCAGGAAAGATTGCGTAGCGGCCGCATCACCCAGCCATCACGCTCATAGCGCGCCGCCGAGGTGACGGCCTCGGCATCGAGCGGCACCAGGTTCTGTCGGCCCACGCGGCGGACGAAGTCGACATCTTCCATCAGCGGCAGGGGCTTGAAGCCGTCGAGATTCTCGTAGAGAGCGCGCGCCATCAGCAGCCCCTGGTCGCCGTAGGGAAGGCCAAGCCTGCGGGCCCGCCATGACGCCAACCGTTCAGCGCGACGGGCGCGAGGGTCGGCGGAGTCGAAGCGCAGGCGGAAGTAGCCCGCTTTGCCAATGTTTGTCCGCCGTGACGTGAAGGCCCGGACGGCGTTGGCCCACCCGGGCCCCAGGACCGTGTCGGCATGCAGGAAAAGAATCCAGGAAGCGTCACCGATGATGGCACCCGCGGCGAGCTGACCGCCGCGCCCGGCAGGCGCCGTCACGACAGTCGCACCGGCCTGTCGGGCGATCACCACGGTATCGTCTTTCGATCCGCCGTCGCAGACTGCAATCGTGACCGACAGGTCGCCCTGCAGTGCCGCCAGCGTGGCGGCGAGCGTCGTGCCTGCATTCAACGTCGGAATGACGACGTCGAGGGCCGTTTCTACTGGCTGCAGGCGGCACCGCCCAGGACGCAGAATTTGGCGCAGTGCGGATGATTGAGGCGGACGGCATCGCTGCTCTCGGCCAGCGATTCACCCAGCTCGAACTGCTGATCGTAGGGCAGGAGCGTACAGGCGACGACGGCGGGCCGCAGGGCGCCCTTGCGCTTGATCACCATGCGCGAAGAGGCGCACATCACGCTGTCGGGCGACTTCTTCAGGATGCCCCAGCAGGCCGTGGTGATTTCCGGTACGTCGACCGTGGGATCCATCTCGGGGAACAACACCAGCGCGCCGGGGTTCTGTGCATCGATGGCGACGCCGAGGCTGGCAAACAGCCTTGCGTAGCCGGCGCGCACCGCCCCCTCGGGTTCATCCGAGAAGCGGCGGCCGGCGACATGGACGTCGAAGCCGTTCGACGCCAGCCATGCCAGCCCGTCGATGGTTGGTTTCCAGCTTTGCGCGCCGCGCTCGGCTTCATGCAGCACCGGTCCGTGATGGTCGACCGAGACGCGGATCGTGAGGTTCCTGCCGTGACGCCGGTGCAGATCGAGCAGCGCGGCCTTCATCTTGTGCATCGGCTTCATGGCGTTGGTCAGCACCATCGCCTTCAAGCCGCGCGACAGGACGTCGTCCAGCATCGTCGGCAGTTCGGTATTCATGAAAGGCTCGCCGCCGGTGAAGCCGATAAGTTTGGTGCCGAGCCGGTCGCGTTCGATTTCGTCCAGGTAGGAAGACACTTCGGCGGCGGTCAGGTAGACGAGCCGATCGTTCCGTGGCGAGGATTCGATGTAGCAGTTTCGACAAGTCAGATTGCACAAAGTGCCGGTGTTGAACCACAGCGTCTCGAGCGACCGAAGCGCCACCTGCGCCCGCACCTCGCCTTTGGCGGTGACCGACGGATCCCGGAATTTTCTCGGATCGAGCGGGGTAGGCGACGCCAACGCGGTAAGCGACATGATCGGTCCCTGGGCATTCGTGCCGAACCAAACCTAGCACGATCCTCGAAGGCGAAGGAATGCGTGAGGTTCCGCCGGGTGACTCACGCACGATCACGTTGGCTCGACCACACGCGATTCATTCGATACGGTTTCATTTGCGACGAAGAGGAACAGAAATGCTCGACGACAAGGCTCTCGACAAGATTCTCCGCAGTGCACGGACCCACAACGGTTGGCTGCCCAAGCCCGTCACCGACGACCAGCTGCGCGCCATCCACGACCTCCTGACATGGGGTCCGACATCGGCCAACACCCAGCCGGCGCGGTTCGTTTTCGTGCGCACCCGGGAGGGCAAGGAGAAGCTTCGGCCTGCGCTCAGCGCCGGCAACACCGAGAAGACGATGTCGGCGCCCGTGACGGCGATCGTCGCCTACGACACCCAGTTCTACGAACACCTGCCCAAGCATTTCCCGCATGACCAGACGGCGATCCACTGGTTCAAGGGCCCGGGCAAGGAAGAGGTCGCGGCGACGACGGCGTTTCGCAACGGCACGCTGCAGGGTGCCTATCTGATGATCGCGGCCCGTGCGTTGGGGCTCGATTGCGGCGCCATGAGCGGGTTCAACAACGCCATCGTCGATCAGAATTTTTTCCCTGACGGGCGCTTCAAGACCAACTTCCTGTGCAACATCGGCTATGGCGACGAGTCGAAGATCTTCGCCCGCAGTCCGCGCTTCAGCTTCGAGGGTGCCTGCACGCTGGCTTGATCTAGAGGCCGCCTGATCTAGAGGCCGACCATTCGGGCGATATCCTTCCAGGGCAGCGGCGCCAGCGAGATCAGCGCCGCCAGCCCAAAGCCCATGATGATCGCTCCCGAGCAGCGGTTCAGCCACAGCAAGCCAGCGCCGGTGAAACGGGCGCGGAGCGCGACGGCGGCGGCACAGAGGATCGTCCACCACGCCAGCGCCCCGCAAAAAACGGCCGCCACAAGAAGGGCGGCATCGGGCAGGCTGGCGCCGACGCCAGCCAGGTTTCGGCCCGCGAAGGCGGCACCGAAGGCCATCACGGTCAACGGATTGAAGACGGTGATGAAGAAGCTCGAGCTGGCGTATTGGAAATGCGTCGCCACCCGGTGCTCGAGATCGTCGGCCACCGGATCGCCGACGGTGCGCGGGCGATGGCGCATCGTGGTCCAGCCCATGACCGTCAGCACCACGCCGCCGATACCGAGCAGCCAGGCTTCACGCCGGGCAACGAAATCCTCGACGAAGGAAAGGCCGAAGGCCGCCACCGCGCCGAACACCGCGTCGCCGAGCGCCGCGCCGACGCCGGTCATGTAGCCGGCCACTGCGCCGACCGTGATCGAACGGCGGATGCAGAGTGCCGCCGCCGGCCCTACCGGGACCGCGATCATGAAGCCGATGATCGTGCCCTCGATCGCGAGTGCGATTGGATTGAAGGCGAATCCCGGGACGTTCATCGCCGCTCTACAGCTTCTCGGCCGCGAAACGGCGCGGCGGTGAAACCAGTCGATCCTGTGCCGCGACGAGCTGAAGTTCGCGCTCGCCGAGTTGGTGCGTGGTCTCCAGCACGGCGAAGATCGACGAGGCCGCCCGGCCGAGCGCATCTGCCACGTCGCCACCAGCCAGCCAATGGGCCGTGAACAGGGCGGCAACGGCATCGCCTGTCCCGTTCGGCGCGATCTCGAACCCGATCAGCGGCGTGGCGATCCGCCAGGCAGCGTCGCGGCTGACCGCAACCATTTCGATCTGGTCGGCGGCTGCATCGGCGCGCCGCAGGCTGGTGATCAACACGAGCTTTGGACCTGCGTTTGGACCCCCTAGCAGGCTGCGGGCGGCGGCGAGCGCCTCCGTCATGGTCGAGACCTTGGTGCCCGTGAGGTGTTCCAGCTCAAAATGATTGGGCGTGACGAGATCAGCCGCCGGTATGGCACGCTCGCGAAAGAAAGCGTCGATGCCGGGCTTCACGTAGATGCCGGTGTCGATATCGCCCAGCACCGGGTCGCAGCACCATATCGCCCTGGGGTTGGCGGCCCGGACGCGGCGCGCGGTGTCGAGCACGACGTCGGCCAGGGCGGCATCGCCGACATAGCCGGTCAGCAACGCGTCGCAGCTGGGCAGCAGGCCCAGTGCTTCGATGCCCTGCACGATCTCAGCCACCTGATCGGCAGGGGCGGTGCGCCCGCGCCAGGCGCCGTAGCCGGTGTGGTTCGAGAACTCGACCGTGTTGACCGCCCAGACCTCGTGGCCCAATCGTTGCAGGGGAAATGTTGCTGCCCGATTGCCGACATAGCCGTAGGCAACATGGCTCTGGAGCGAGAGGAAGCGCATGGCCGCAGCCAGCTTGCCACAAGGAGGCCCGTCATTATAGTCCGCCGCGTTTCCGGGAGCCTTAGATGAAAACCGTCCGTCCGCGCCGCAGCGTCCTCTATATGCCGGGTGCCAACACGCGCGCCCTCGAGAAGGCCCGGACTTTGCCGGCCGATGCGCTGATCTTCGACCTCGAGGACGCCGTGGCGCCCGACGCCAAGGAAGCGGCGCGCGCCAACGTCGTGACGGCGGCCCGCAGCAAGGCCTACGGCAAGCGCGAGATCGCGATCCGCTGCAACGGCCTCGCCACGCCCTGGGGCAAGGCCGATGCGGCGGCGATCGCCACATCGGGCGCCGACGCCATTCTGGTTCCCAAGGTCGAAAGTGCCGCCGATGTCGCTGCCGTCGTGGCGCTGCTCGATGCCGCGGGTGCGCCGGCCTCGATGGCGGTGTGGGCGATGGTGGAAACGCCGCGGGCCATCCTGCGGGCCGAGGAGATCGCGGGCTCGCATTCCAGGCTCACGCTGTTCGTCATGGGTACCAACGATCTGGTGAAGGACATGCGCGCCCGTCATACGCCGATGCGCCTGCCGATGATCGCGGCCCTCGGTATCGGCATGCTGGCGGCGCGGGCCTATGGACTCACTATCCTCGACGGCGTCTACAACGACATTCAGGACACTGAGGGCTTCCGCGCCGTCTGCCAGCAAGGGCTGGAGATGGGCTTCGACGGCAAGACGCTGATTCATCCCAGCCAGGTCGAGCCTTGCAACGAGGTCTTTGCGCCGTCGCCCGCCGAGCTCGAGATGGCCGGCAAGATCGTCGCCGCTTTCACGGCGGCGCAGGCCGAGGGCAAAGGTGTCGTCACGGTCGATGGCCGCATGATCGAGAACCTCCACGTCGAGCAGGCCGAACGCGCACTCGCGCTCGCTGCCGCGATCAAGGAGCTGCAGGCAGCATGAGCAAGACCAGCACCGGCAATTTCTTCGAGGATTTCCGCGTCGGCCAGGAAATCCGCCACGCCACGCCGCGGACGCTCACCGAGGCCGATGCGGCGCTGAACATCGCGCTCTACGGCTCGCGCTTCGCGATCAATTCGTCCGACGAGTTTGCCCGCAAGCTCGGTCTGCCGCGCGCGCCGCTCGACGATCTGCTCGTCTTCCATGTCGTGATCGGCAAGACGGTGCCCGACATCTCGCTGAATGCCGTGGCTAACCTGGGCTACGCCGAGTTCCGCTGGGGCGTGCCGGTCTACCCAGGCGATACGCTGTCGGCGCACTCGAAGGTCCTGGGCTTGCGCGAGAATTCCAACAAGGCGAGTGGCGTCGTCTGGGTGCGCTCGACCGGCGTCAATCAACGCGGCGAGATGGTGCTCGACTATGTGCGCTGGGTGATGGTGCACAAGCGCGATCCTGCGGCCGCCGTGCCCGAGACCGTGGTCCCCAAGACCGCCGCCTCGGTAGCGCCGGCCGACCTCATCGTCCCGGCCGGCCTGTCGCTTGCCGCCTATGACGATGTCGCCGCCGGCTCGCCCTATCGCTGGGAAGACTACGAGGCCGGCGAGCGCATCGATCATGTCAGCGGCATGACGCTCGAGGATTCCGACCACATGTTCTCGACGCGGCTCTACCAGAATACCGCACGGGTGCATTTCGATGCCTTCGCGGGCAAGGACACGCGCTTCGGCCGACGTCTTGCCTACGGCGGGCATGTGATCTCGCTGGCGCGCGCGCTGTCGTTCAACGGCCTGGCCAACGGCTTCCGCGTCGCGGCCATCAATGCCGGCAGCCATGTCGCGCCAACTTTCGGTGGCGACACGATTTACGCCTGGTCGGAAGTGCTGGAGAAGGCGCCGCTTCCGGGTAGTGCCGATGTGGGCGCGTTGCGAGTGAGAAGCATCGCAGCCAAGGACTGTCCTTGCGGCACCTGGCCGGGCAAAGGACCAGACGGCAAGTATCATCCGGCCGTCGTGCTCGACCTCGACTATTGGCTGCTGCTGCCGCGGCGCTAGGCGAATTTGGCAGCGAAATCCGGGGCTTAACCTATGGAAAGAGCCGACATTCGTTGACTTGGGGCCGCTGAGCGCTAAAAAAGCTCAGCCGATTTTGGCAAGTGAGGTTCCCACGCGATGAGCGTCGCCAATCGGCCGGTGCACCGGCCGCTTTCCCCGCATCTGCAGGTCTATCGGCCGCAGCTCACTTCGGTCCTTTCCATTCTGCATCGGGCGACCGGGATCGCGCTCTCGGTGGGCGCGCTCTATCTCGCGACCTGGGTGATCTATGCCGCGGCGAGCCCAAAGGCCTACGCTTTGTTCCAGGGCTTCAACACGTCGATCGCGGGCCGCATCGTGCTCGGCGGCTGGTTGTTCTGCGCCTTCTATCATCTGTGCAACGGCATCCGGCATCTGTTCTGGGACGCGGGCTACGGCTTCGAGCTGAAGGACGCCTATCGCAGCGGCTGGATCGTGGTCGCTGTCTCGCTGATCGCCACGGCGGTGTCGTGGATCGTCGGCCTCAGGCTGGTGTGAGGAGCGACCGATGAGCGATCTCAGGACTCCTCTCGCCCGCGCCCGAGGCCTCGGTTCGGCCCGCGACGGTCTTCATCATTGGTGGGCACAGCGGCTCACGGCCATTGCGTTGATCCCGCTGGTCGTATGGTTCGCGATCTCGCTGGTGATGCTGAGCGGCGCCGACTACGACATCGCGCGCGCCTGGATCGGCTCGCCGCTGGTCATGGTGCTGCTGATCCTGACGATCAGCATCGGCCTGCATCACGGCCAGCTCGGCATACAAGTGGTGATCGAGGACTATGTTCACGGCGACGGCTGGAAGCTGGCGCTGATCGTGGCGGTCAGATTCATCGCGGTGATTTTCGGCTTGGCCGCCATCGTGGCCATCCTGCGTATCGGACTCGGAGGCTGAGATGGCGGAGGCGAGCAGCGGCAAGAGTAATGGCGCCGCGCCGGGCACGGTCAATGTCGGCGGTCGTTCCTACACGGTGATCGACCACGAATACGACGTCGTGGTGGTGGGTGCCGGCGGCGCCGGCCTGCGCGCCACGTTGGGCATGGCCGAGAAGGGCCTGAAGACCGCCTGCGTCACCAAGGTGTTCCCGACCCGTAGCCACACCGTGGCAGCACAGGGCGGCATTTCCGCCTCGCTCGGCAATATGGGTCCCGACGACTGGCGCTGGCACATGTACGACACCGTGAAGGGCTCGGACTGGCTGGGCGACCAGGACGCCATCGAATACATGGTCCGCGAGGCGATTCCGGCCATCGTCGAGCTCGAACACTATGGTGTTCCCTTCAGCCGCACGCCCGAAGGCAAGATCTACCAGCGCCCGTTCGGCGGCATGACCACCGAATTCGGCAAGGGCATCGCCCAGCGCACCTGCGCCGCCGCCGACCGCACCGGCCACGCCATCCTGCACACGCTCTATCAGCAGTCGTTGAAGCATCACGCCGAGTTCTTCATCGAGTATTTTGCCATCGACCTCATCATGGACGAGCAAGGCGCGTGCTGCGGCGTCATGGCGTGGAACCTCGACGACGGCACGATCCATCGCTTCCGCGCCCACATGGTGGTGCTGGCGACCGGCGGCTACGGCCGCATCTATTTCACCGCCACCTCGGCACACACCTGCACCGGTGACGGCGGCGCCATGGCGATGCGCGCCGGACTGCCGATCCAGGATATGGAGTTCATCCAATTCCATCCCACCGGCGTCTATGGTGCGGGCTGCCTGATCACCGAGGGTGTGCGCGGCGAGGGCGGCTATGTCACCAACGCCAGCGGCGAGCGCTTCATGGAGCGCTACGCGCCATCGGCCAAGGATCTCGCCTCGCGCGACGTCGTCAGCCGCTCGATGACCATCGAGATCCGCGAAGGTCGCGGCTGCGGCCCCAACAAGGATTACATCGAGCTGCACGTCGAGCATCTCGACCCCAAGGTCATTCACGAGCGCCTGCCGGGTATCGCCGAGACCGCGCGCATTTTTGCCGGCGTCGACGTCACGCGTCAGCCGATCCCGATCCTGCCGACCTGCCACTACAACATGGGTGGCATCCCGACCAACGTTCACTGCGAAGTGGTGACGGTGAAGGACGGCGACCCCAACCATGTCGTACCCGGCCTGATGGCGGTGGGCGAAGCCGCCTGCGTCTCGGTCCACGGTGCCAACCGGCTCGGCTCCAATTCGCTGCTCGATCTCGTGGTGTTCGGCCGCGCTGCCGCTATTCGCGCCGGCAAGGTGCTGACACCGGGCATGGCGCACCGTCAGATGCCGCACGCCGGCGAGGCCGCCATTGCGCGCCTCGACCGCCTTCGCCATGCCTCGGGCAGCACAGGGACCGCCCAGCTTCGTGTCGAGATGCAGCGCATCATGCAGAATGACTGTGCGGTGTTCCGCACGCAGCAGAGCCTCGATGAAGGCTGCGCCAAGATGGACAAGGTGTTCGTCGGCGCCACCGACATCCGGGTCAAGGACCGCTCGATGATCTGGAATTCCGATCTCGTGGAAACGCTGGAGTTCGAGAATCTCGTCGTGCAGGCCCAGGGCACCATCCGCTCGGCGGCCAACCGCAAGGAAAGCCGTGGCGCGCATGCCCGCGAGGATCATCCGGAACGCGACGACAAGGAATGGATGAAGCACACGGTCGTGTGGGTCGAGGAGAACGGAAAGACCCGCATCGACTACAGGCCGGTCAGCCTGCAGCCGATGTCGAACGACGTGCAATCCTTCCCGCCCAAAGCTCGTGTGTATTAGAGGCACAGATGGCTGAATTCGCACTGCCCGCCAATTCCAAGATCGGCGTCGGCGAGACCTACAAGGCGGCGGCGGGAACCAAGAACGTCAAGACGTTCAAGGTCTATCGCTGGACGCCGGATGACGGCAAGAAGCCCAGCGTCGACACCTACGAAGTCGACATGAACAGCTGCGGGCCCATGGTTCTCGACGCGCTGATCAAGATCAAGAACGAGATCGACAGCTCGCTCACCTTCCGCCGCTCGTGCCGCGAGGGTGTGTGTGGTTCGTGCGCCATGAACATCGACGGCACCAACACGCTGGCCTGCACCAAGTTCATCGACGACGTGAAGGGCGACATCAAGATCTACCCGCTGCCGCACATGCCGGTGGTCCGCGATCTGGTGCCCGATCTCAACGTGCCCTACGCCCAGCTCGCCTCGATCGAGCCGTGGCTGAAGTCGAAGAGCCAGCCGCCGACCCGCGAGCGCCTGCAATCGCACGAGGAGCGCGCCAAGCTCGACGGCCTGTGGGAATGCATCCTCTGCTTCTGCTGCACCACCTCGTGCCCGAGCTACTGGTGGGCCGGCGAACGCTATCTCGGCCCCGCCGTGCTGCTGCAGGCCTACCGCTGGATGGCCGACAGCCGCGACGATGCCGTCGGCGAGCGGCTTGACGCGCTCGAGGATCCGTTCCGTCTCTATCGCTGCCATACGCCGTGAACACCGGCCTGGCCGGCTTCTCCTTTGCCGACAGCCAGGGCAAGTGGACCGGCCTCGACGTCGATCTCTGCAAGGCGATCGCCGCCGCGCTGTTCGGCGACGCGGAAAAGGTCAAGTTCACCCCGACCACGGCGCAGCAGCGCTTCGTGGCGCTGCAGTCGGGCGAGGTCGACGTCATCACGCGCAATGCGACGCAGACGCTGATGCGCGACACCGCGCTCGGCTTCAACATCGCCGGCGTCAACTTCTACGATGGCCAGGGCTTCATCGTGCCGACCAAGAGCGGCATCAAGAGCGCCAAGGAGCTGAACGGCGCTACCATCTGCGTCCAGCCCGGTACGACCACGGAACTCAACCTCGCCGACTATTTCCGCGCCAACAAGATGACCTTCAAGCCGGTGCTGATCGAGAAGCTCGACGAGTTGCTGCAGGCCTACGCCTCCGGCCGCTGCGATTCCTACACGACCGACGCCTCGGGCCTGGCGGCCGTGCGGGCCGGCCAGCTCGCCGGCAAGGGCGAGCATACGATCCTGCCGGAGCGTATCTCCAAGGAGCCGCTGGGCCCGATCGTGCGCCACGGCGACGACCAGTGGCTCGATCTCGTGAAATGGGTCCTGATCGGGATGATCGAGGCCGAGGAATACGGCATCACCTCGAAGAACGTCGACGCGATGCTGAAGACCGACGATCCTGCGATCAAGCGCTTTCTCGGCGTCACGCCGGGCTACGGCAAGGCGGTCGGTGTTGACTAGAAGTGGATGTACAACGTCGTCAAGCAGGTCGGGAATTACGGCGAGAGCTACGACCGCAACGTCGGTCCGGCCACGCCGCTCAAACTCGAGCGCGGCCAGAACGCGCTGTGGACCAAGGGTGGCCTGATGTACGCCATCCCGTTCCGCTGATCTTATGGACCGCGAGCCTCAGGCTCGCTCATGAGGCGAGCCAGAGGCTCGCGGTCCGGAAAACTAAGACACTCGCGTGAACCGCATCTTCTTGATGCGGCCGGTCGACACCTGCAACGCCACGATCTTGCCGGCGCGGTCGCGTTCCAGATGGGCGAGCTGGGTCGCCGTGATCCAGCCCGTCGGGCTTACGACTTCGACCGTGTCGGCATCGATGCCGGCGAGCGTCCACGCCGGCCCGCCGGCGATCAACGGACCGCTGACGCCCACGGCATAATCCTCGCCGCCCCGCCTGACCTGCCAGGTGGCGCCCGAATCGGGCGAGACGTAGATGCCGTCGATCGCGGCCGGCACCGGCTTGCGGCGGCCGAGCTTGGTGAAGGTCACCACTCGGCCGGCGCCGAGGTCAACGCGGAGCGTTCCGGCCCGGCCGGGCTTCAGCGCGAACTCGAACGAGCCGCGCTCGGCCGCGAACCAGCCGTCGCTCCGGCGACCGAGGGCGAACGGCAGGCCGTTCTGCGTCACCACCGGCTCGCCGTTGCGCCAGGCCAGCTCGAACAGCGACGGCTCCTGGGCGTTGAACCACGTCCCGGCGAGCGGCTTGATCTCGGCCTCGGCGATCGGCGCCGCCATTGGCTTCATCTTGCGGTTGCCCTCCAGCGCCAGAGCCGCGATGGCGCGCGCCTGGCGCCATGGATCGATGGTGCCGAGGTTGGCGATCACCACGACGGTGAGGCTGGCGTCCGGCACGCGCAGGAACTCGGTGCGGAAGCCCGGCCACAGCCCGCCATGGCCGAGGGTGGCCAGGCCGCGCAGGTCGTCGGCCTGCACGCCGCGGCGATACTTGTTGGCGTGGCCGCCGGTGAGCGGGGCAACGGCGGCAAGCTGGGCCGGCAGCGTCCTCGGTGCGAGCGTCGGCTGGTCGAAATGCCTGCTCCAGATCAGCAGGTCCTCGACGGTGGAGGTGAGGCCGCCTTCGCCGCCTTGCGGATAGGCGTGCGCGGCCCGGCGGAAGCCCGTCGTGGCATCGCCGAGATAGCCCGTGGCGAGGCCCGGGATCACCGCGTCGATCTCGTGCACCAGCATCGTGCTCGTCATGCCGAGCGGCTTGAAGATGCGTTCGGCGAGGAAGTCGCCGAGTTTCTTCTTCGCCAGCCTTTCGACAATCAGGCCGAGCAGCAGGAAGTTGGTGTTGCTGTAGAGAAAGCGGCTGCCGGGCGCGAAATTGAGATGGCGGTTGCGCCGGCAGGCGGCCAGCAGGTCGGCCGGCCGCGCCGGCTTGTCGAGGCCGTGACCGCCCAGCCGCAGCAATTCGAGAAAGTCGGGCAGGCCGCTCGAGTTGCGCATCATCTGGTCGATCGTGACCGGCAGCGGCGGCAGCTCGGGCAGATATTTGTGCGGCGCCTCGGAGAGTTTGAGCTTGCCCTCTGCCGCGAGCATCAGCGCCGCCGTCACCGTGAACTGCTTGCTGACCGAGGCGATGCGAAAACGCGTGTCGGGCCGGATCGGCACGCCGAGCTCGATGCTGGCGAGGCCATAGCCCTTGCAGAGTTCGACCGTGCCGTCCCGCATGACGGCGACGACAGCGCCCGGCGATCCGGTCGCGGTGTAACGGGAGAACAGCGCATCGACGCGGCGTTCCAGGGTGATGGATCCGATGGATTTCGACATGAGAGGCAGTCAAGCGAAGCGGCTCGCCGTTGTAAAGGCGAGGCGCTAGGGTCGGCGCAAATGCAAGGAGGAACGCCTGCCATGAGCCGTCAGTTCGTGAAGGTCGAGAAGGGCCTGGGGCCGCAAGGCCGCATCGCCGTCGTGCGCTTCGACCGCGGCGACAACATCAACGCACTCAGCCAGCAGGCGATGCGCGAACTGCGCGACGTGCCGCGCGACTTCGAGGACGATCTCGAAACCTCGGTCGTGATCCTGACCGGTTCGGCCAAGGCCTTCTCGGCGGGCTTCGATCTCAAGGACACAGATGGCCGTGCGCGCGACGGATTGCCGATCGGCGAACGCATCCATCGCCAGCGGCTCGGGCCCAGGATGTGCAAGGCCTGGCACGACATGGACCAGGTCACCATCGCCGCCGTCGAGGGCCACTGCATCGGCGGCGGGGCGGCGCTGGTCGTGTCGCTCGACTTCCGCACCTGCGGGAAGAGCGCGCATTTCCGCATTCCCGAAGTCGAACTCGGCATGAACATGAGTTGGGGTTCGATCCCGCGCATGCTGGCGCTGATGGGGCCGGCGCGGACCAAGCAGGCGGTGATCCTGGCCTCCGACCGCATCGGCGCTGCCGACGCCTTGGCCTGGGGCCTGGTCGAGAACGTCGTCGATGATGGGCAGGCGCTCGCGGCCTCGATGGCCTTCGCCGAGCGCATAGCGCGACAGCCGCCGATTCCCGTGCGCATGACCAAGAGCACGGTCAATCGCCTGGCGCATGCGCTCGACGATCTCGGTTCTCACATGGACGCCGACCAGAACGTGCTGACGGGACTGACCGAGGACTACAAGGAAGGAACCTCGGCGTTCCGCGAAAAGCGCAAGCCGGTCTTCAAGGGTCGTTAGTCTTCCGGACCGCGCGCGTCCCGCGCGTTCATGGTTGGGAGCGCCACTCAAGGGCGGAGGTTAATCCGCCCGAAGGGACGCCTCTTGCCTTGTTCTGCTTGGCTATCCTGCTGCAGCCTCATATCGTGACGGGATGCCTGTCGGGATCCAGATTTGCTCCGGGATGGAATGGCGTGCCGCCAAGGCCTATCTCGCGGTGTCCACCGATAGAATCCAAGGCTACCCCTACGGCGAGTTCTTCCTGGACACGGTTGGCGGCAGGGATTGCGTCTACTTTCACAGTCGCCGGACCAAGACGCGCGCGGCAGGTGCCTGCCAGTACGCAATCGATCGATGGCGATTGGGATCGGTGGTCGTCGTTGGAACGTGTGGCGGCGTCGATGTCGGCCTTAGCGTCGGTGACGTAATTGTTGCAACGCGGACCATCCAGTACGACTGCCGTGACCGACGGCCGGAGATGGGACATACGGTCGAGGCCGATCCAACGTGGCTGGATCTCGCTGGTGTTCCGGTTCATCGCGGTCCGATCGCAAGTGCCGATCGAGATATGACTTTCGATGTCCTGGCCGACCTGAGATCACAAGGCGTGCTCGGCGCCGACTGGGAATCCGGGGCAATCGCCACGGTCTGCAGCCTCAACAAGGTCCGATGGGCAGTGTTGCGCGCGATCACCGATGTGCCTTTGCAGCTCGGAGAGCACGATGCCAATCGCCAAGTCGGAGACTACAATGCAAATGCTCCGCGCCTCATGAATTTGCTGCTGGGTCATCTGCCGAGAATGCTTTCTGGTTCCCCGGACCGGCCCTAGATCAACCGTAGCGAAACTTGCCCGATCGAATGGTCCGGCTGCTTGCGCAGGACGACGTGCGCGCGTTCCCGCGTCGGCAGGATATTCTCGCGCAGATTGGTCTCGTTGATGTCGGACCAAATCCGCCGCCCGATTTCCCGTGCCTCTTCCTGGGGCAGATCCTTGTAGTGATGGAAATACGAACTCGGCTTCTGGAACGCGGTGCGCTGCAGGAGCAGGAAGCGGGCGAGATACCAGGCTTCGATATCCGGAGTCGCGGCATCGACATAGATGGAAAAATCGAAGAAGTCGGAAAGTATCACCGACGCCGGTCTGCCGCCGGCGAGCCCGGGCTGCAAGACGTTCAATCCCTCGAAGATGAGCACGTCGGGACGGCGCACGATCTGCCATTCGTCCGGCACGATATCGTAGGTCTGGTGCGAATAGACGGGGGCCCTGACTTCGGCATGGCCGGCTTTGACGTCGCTCAGGAACTGCACCATTTTCCTGGTGTCATAGCTTTCCGGGAATCCCTTGCGCCGCATCAGCTGTTCTTCTTCAAGCTGTCGATTGGGATGCAGAAAGCCGTCGGTGGTCACAAGATCGACCCGGGGATGATCCGGCCACCGCGCCATGAGTGCCTGGAGAATGCGGGCGAACGTGCTCTTGCCCACTGCCACGCTTCCGGCGATCGCGATGACATACGTGCGTCCGACAACCGGCCTTCCCAGAAACGTATCGGTGACGCCGTTCAGATTGCGCGCGGCCCGCACGTGGAGATTGAGCAGCCGCGACAATGGCAGATAGACCTCGGTCAGTTCCTCGAGGGAAACGCTTTCATTGATGCCCCGAAGCGATACGAGGTCCTCCTGTGAAAGTGTGAGAGGCGTGTGCGCTCGTAGAGCGGCCCATTCGGCCCTGCCGAACTCCTGGTATGTGTCAGACTGCATGCGCTCGCTCCGGCAACTGCATCCGGCCACGGGGAATTCAGAGCTTGCGGCCCGGCAACTGGTCGATGACGGCCTGGCGCTCGGGATCGTCGAGCATCGCCCAGCGGCCGATTTCCTCGATCGTGCGCTTGCAACCGATGCAGAAGCCGCTCTTCTGGTCGAGCTTGCAGATCCCGATGCACGGTGACACGACGCGCCGCAACATCGACATCGAAGGGTCGGCCACGGTGGAGTCAGGGCTTCTTGTTGCTGAGAAGCGCGAGCTGGTTCTGCAGCTCGTCGAGCTTGCGCTTGAGGTCGTCGATCACGGGCTCTCCCTGCGGTGCAGGCGGTGTGCCCGACGTTTCCGGCTTGGAGGCATCCTGTCCGTTGGTCATCGGCTGCGCCTGGCTCGGTTGGCCCGTGCCCGGTTGCCCTGATCCAGGCTGGCCCGATCCCGGCTGGCCCGACCCGGGTTGTCCGGCGCGGAACGGATTGAACATCCGCATGGCCTGCTCGAACATCGCCATGTTCTGCTTGCCCATGGTCTCGAATTGCTGGAACGGATTGAAGCCGAAGGCGTTCTGCAGATAACTGCGCATCTGCTCCTGGTTGCGCGCGAACTGCGACATCGACATCTCGAGATATTGCGGCACCACGCCCTGCAGGCTGTCGCCATAGAATGAGATAAGCTGGCGCAGGAACGGGATCGGCAACAGCGTCTGTCCGCCCTTGCTCTCCTCCTCGAAGATGATCTGCGTCAGCACCGAGCGCGTGATCTCGTCGCCGGTCTTGGCGTCGTAGACGACGAAGTCGGTCTTGTCCTTCACCATCTGGGAAAGATGTTCGAGCGTCACGTAGGCGGAAGTCGCCGTGTTGTAGAGGCGTCGGTTGGCGTATTTCTTGATGACCACCGGAGCGGGCTTCGGTCCGCCCTCGGGTACTGCCTGATCGGCCATTACGCTGTCGCTCCTCTAGCTCCCGAGCGCGGTAAACGCTCGTTTACTTCGGACAGGTCACATTAGCGCTGATACCGCAGTGCGACAAGATGGGGTTTGCGTCTGCGAAAGCAGCGTTGGTGAGGCGATAGGCTATAGTGAACACATGGCCTCTGAAAACGACGAAAAGCCCGACGCTTCCGGTGCCGATTTCGACAGGCTGGCCCGGCGATATCTCGACCTTTGGCAGGGCCAGCTTGCCGGACTCGCCGCCGACCAGGCATTGACCGAGCAGATCGCCCGCCTGTTCGCGGCCGCGAACGCCCAGGTTGCGTCTGCAATGCAGGCCGTCCAAGGAGTGCACCATGCAGCCACGCCCCCTTCCTCCCAGGCTGGGACCTCGTCCGTTGCCGCTTCATCTGGGCACGGCGCTGATGACCTGGGCGAGCTCCGAAAGCGCGTGGAGACATTGGAAGCCCGGCTCGCCGACCTCGAAGCCAAACTCGCCCGTTCCTGAGGCTCCCATTCCTGAGGCTATTGCGGCCCTCCTGCCGGAGATCGCCGCCCTCGAAGCCCGGGCCGGTGTGGGTGGCTTCGAGAGCGCACTCGGCCGCGAGATCGCCCGCCGAATGCACCGGTTGGCCGACGGCGTGCTCGCCTATCGTCAGCACGCGGTCCACCGCACCCTGGAGAATCCGCCGGCGGTGTGGAGCGAGGGCAATACGCGCCTGCTCGACTATGGCGCCACGCATCGCGCCGCCCGCGCGCGCGGCGCCCGGGCGGTGCTGGTGGTGCCGTCGCTGATCAATCGCTGGGAGGTCCTCGACCTCACCGCCGAGAAGAGCCTGCTGCGCGGCATGGCGGCCCAGGGCCTCCGGCCCTATCTCGTCGACTGGGGATCGCTCAACGACGAGGAGCGGCGGTTCGACACCACGGCCTACGTCGCCCGCCTCGAGCGCGCGCTCGCCTTCCTCGCCAAGCGCGCCCGCCGGGCGCCGGCGGTGATGGGCTACTGCATGGGCGGCACGCTCACCGTGGCGCTGGCGGCGCGCCAGCCGCGCCGCGTCGCCGGTCTTGCCTTGCTGGCGGCCCCTTGGGATTTCCACGCCGACCGCACCGGCCACGCCTTCCTGGTCTCGTCCGGCCCGCTGCTGGCGCAGGTCGCCGACCGGCTGGGCGAGCTGCCGGTCGATATCCTGCAGACCCTCTTCTGGTCGCTCGATCCCTGGCTTGCAATGAAGAAGTTCGGCCGCTTCCTCGGCATGGACCAGGAGGGCGCCGGCGCCCGCGAGTTCGTGCTGCTCGAGGACTGGCTGAACGATGGCGCGCCGCTCGCCGGTCCCGTGGCGCGCGAATGCCTGGTCGGCTGGTACGGCGACAACGTGCCCGGCAGCGGCAAGTGGGTCGTGGGTGGTCGCCGCATCGTGCCGTCCAAGATCAAGGTGCCGTCGCTGGTCATGATCCCGTCGGGCGATCGCATCGTGCCGCCGCTGTCGGCCGCCGCTCTCGCCGACCCCGAAAAGGGACTGAAGAACGTGAAGCGGCTCGACCTGCCGCTTGGCCATATCGGCATGGTGGTGAGCAGCCGCGCCCGCGATCTGTGCTGGACGCCGTTGATCGAGTGGCTGCAGGCGATCCCGTCCAGGGGACGTAATGGCGGCTGACGGCAGGTCCACCGACTGGCGCGTGCCCGCGTTCTGGGCGGCGGCGCTCGTACTCTCGATGGCGGCGCGCGTGCCCGTCGAAATCGCCGATGCCGGCCGGCGCGGCATCGGCATGGACCTCGGACGTGCCGTCGCTCTGGAAGGAGCAAGTCACCTCGTCGTGGCCGCGCTGCTGCCGGCGATCTACTGGTTGCACCGCCGCTGGCCGGTCGTCGCGGGGCCGCGCAACATCGCGATCCACGTCCTGGCGGTCGTGCCGTACAGCGTCCTTCACACGCTCGGCATGGCGGCGCTGCGGCTGCTCTGGTTCAACGCCATCGTGGGCGAAGCCTACAGTTTCCCGGTCACGGCCGGGCGCCTCGGTTACGAATTCGCCAAGGACGTCGTCTCCTACACGATGCTGAACGGAGGCGTGCTGGTGCTGAGCTACCTGCTTGCCCGCAAGCCGGCGCCTGCGCCCGCCTCCAGCCCGGGTGCGCTCCTGCCGGAGCGCTTTGCCGTACGCCGGCGCGGCAAGGAGATCATGGTCGAGGTGGCCGACATCGACTGGGTGGAGGCCTCCGGAAACTACGCCGTGCTCCATGTCGGGGGCGAGTTGCTGGAGATCCGCTCCTCGCTCACCAGGCTCGAGAGCGAGCTCGATCCCAAACGGTTCGTGCGCGTGCACAAATCCCACCTGGTGAACATCGCCCGCGTGGTCGAGGTGACGCCCTGGGTGAGCGGCGACTGGCGCATCCGCCTGCAGGACGGCGCCGAGGTGAACCTGAGCCGCCGCTACCGTCCGCGTTTCGAAGCGCTGGTGCCGGTCAAGAGCTGACGACGTCCCGCAGCCGCCGCCGGTCGTCCCACCGGGGTCGCCGGTCGTCACAATACGCAGCCAGTTCAAGGTCTTGGAAGGTAGGGAAGGGGCGTCCGCAACTCTTCCCGAGGTATCGTCATGACCACCCGCCGAGCCGATCTCGACTGGCTGCGCGTCCTCGCCTTCGGCCTCCTGATCCTCTATCACGCCGGCATGGCCTGGTCGGGCTGGAGCTGGCACGTCACCAGTCCCGACAGCATCGACTGGCTGCGCGAGGCAATGCGGTTCCTGAACCGCTGGCGCATGCCGCTGCTGTTCCTGGTGTCGGGCGCGGCCATCATGCTGGCGCTGGGCGACCGCACCTCCGGTGGCTTCGTTGTCGACCGCCTGAAGCGGCTCCTGCTGCCGCTGGCCTTCGGCATGCTGGTGATCGTGCCGCCGCAGGTCTACCTGGAGCGCCTCTATCGCGGCCAGTTCACGGGCTCGTTCTTCGACTGGCTGCCGCAGGCCTTCTCCGGCGGCGCCTACCCGAACGGCAATTTCAGCTGGCACCATCTCTGGTTCCTGGCCTACGTGCTGGTGCTGACTCTCGTGCTGCTGCCGGTCTTCCTGTGGGCGCGCTCGCCGGCGGGGCGCGACATCGTCGAGGGTGCCGGCCGGACGGCCGCCCGCTTCGGTCTGCAGTGGCTGACGGTGTTGCCCCTCGCCGCGTCGATCCTGTGGCTGGCGCCGATCTCGCACAACATCAACGGCCTGGTCGGCGACTGGAACGGTCTGGTCTCCTACGGCGCGCTGCTGCTCTACGGCGCCTTCATCTTCGGTTCGACCGACCTGCTAAATGCGCTTCGGCGTCAGCGACTGCTCTCGCTGGCCATCGGCATCACGGCCTATGCCGTGCTCTACGTCGGCTTCTTCCAGGGAACGGTCAGGCCCGTGATCTCGCCCGAGGCCCGGCCAGGCTTCGCGCTTCTGTCGGCGATCAACACCATGGCCTGGCTGTTCGCGATTCTGGGCTTCGCCCATCGCTATCTGACCGCGCGGCCGGCGTTCCTCGCCGAGGCGACCGAAGCGGTCTACCCGTTCTACATTCTTCATCAGACCGTGACAGTGATCGCTGTCTACTGGCTCCTGACCATGGGCGTGCCGCCGCTCGCTGGATTCATCCTGGCCGTGGTGGCGACCTTCTGCGGCACCTGGGTCATCTATGCTGGGCTGGTGCGTCCCTGGCGCTGGGTGCGACCGCTCTTCGGATTGAAGAGCGCATACAGCAGGAGCGCGCGGCCATTGCCGCCTACGAATTCGCGCTCGCGCACCATGCCCAGTTTCTCCAGCGAGCGCTGACCAGGGAGGTTCTCGGGGCGGGTGATGGCCACGACCCGGTCGAGCCCGACCACGTCGAAGGCGAAGGCGAGAGCCGCGCGGCCGAGTTCCGTCCCGTAGCCCTTGCCCTGCGCTTCCGGCACGAAGGCGCCGCGCATGGCGACGCCGAGGCCGCCATCGTGGATTCGCAGCCCGCCCAATCCGACCAGCCGGCCGCTCGCGCGTTCGCTCGCTGTCCAGCTCCCGAAACCCAGCGCGGGCCACTCGGCCTCGTAGTCGGCCACCAGGGCGTCGCTTTCGGAGCGTGGCAGCACGCCGTGCTTCAGAAGAGTCATTACCCGAGCATCGGCATGCAGAACTGCCAGCCGGTCGGCGTCGGCGACCGTGATGGGCACAAGGCGCAAATGCCGGGTTTCGAGAAGGTGACAGTCCAGGTGAGGGGCCAAGTGGGGTCCTTGCCGGCTCCAGCCGTGGGTCTATAAACTGCTCCACAGGGCGGCACGCAAGGAGGACTACATGACCACGGACATCGTCATCGCGAGCGCGGCGCGCACGCCCATCGGCTCGTTCAACGGCGCCTTCGGCGCCGTCCCGGCCCATGATCTCGGCAAGGCCGCGATCAAGGGGGCGCTGGAACGCGCCCATGTGAAGCCGGACGAAGTCGACGAAGTCATCATGGGCCAGATCCTGACCGGCGGTCAGGGCCAGAAGCCGGCCCGACAGGCGGCCATCAATTCCGGCATCCCGGTCGAGAAGACCGCGCTCGGCATCAACCAGCTCTGCGGCTCGGGCCTGCGCGCCGTCGCCTTCGGCTGGCAGGCGATCAAGAACGGCGACGCCAACATCATGGTGGTCGGCGGTCAAGAGAGCATGATCCAGGCGCCGCACGTCGCCCACATGCGCGACGGTACCAAGATGGGCGACTTCAAGATGGTCGACTCCATGATCAAGGACGGCCTGTGGGACGCCTTCAACGGCTACCACATGGGCAACACCGCCGAGAACGTGGCGCAGAAGTACCAGATCACCCGTCTCGAGCAGGACGCTTTCGCGGCCTCCTCGCAGAACAAGGCCGAGGCGGCGCAGAAGAGCGGTCGCTTCAAGGACGAGATCGTTCCGGTCACGGTGAAGACCCGCAAGGGCGACGTCGTGGTCGATACCGACGAATTCCCGCGCCACGGCACGACCGCCGAAGCGCTCGCCAAGCTGCGCCCGGCCTTCACCAAGGAAGGCGGCTCGGTCACCGCCGGCAATGCCTCGGGCATCAACGATGGTGCGGCCGCTCTCGTCCTCATGAGTGCTGATGAGGCGAAGAAGCGCGGCATCAAGCCGCTCGCCAGGATCGTGTCGTGGGCGACCACCGGCGTCGATCCCAAGGTCATGGGAATCGGTCCGGTGACGGCCTCGCAAGCGGCGCTGAAGAAGGCCGGCTGGACCGTCAAGGACCTCGACCTCGTCGAAGCCAACGAAGCCTTTGCCGCCCAGGCGCTGGCCGTCGGCAAGGAACTTGGCCTCGACCCGACCAAGCTCAACGTCAACGGTGGCGCCATCGCTCTCGGCCACCCGATCGGCGCCTCGGGTGCGCGCGTGCTCACCACGCTGCTCTTCGAGATGCAGAAGCGCGACGCCAAGAAGGGCCTCGCCACCCTCTGCATCGGCGGCGGCATGGGCATCGCCATGTGCGTGCAGCGCGACTAGGCGCTGCGCTTCGCCGCTTTCTCAGGGACTGCCGGCGACCGCCTGACCCTTGCGCACCAGGCGGCGCCCTTCGTCCTGGCGGATCTCCCGAAGCTGGGCGTTTCCGGGAGGCTTGGGTTCGGCCAAAAAGAAGCGGCTCTGCCCGGCATTGACCGTGATGATGAGTTCGGTGCTGCCCTGGGTGCCGGATGCCCTGAGATCGTAGAGAGACGGCGCCAGATCGAGGCGCATCCAGGTGAAGCCGGCGAGACTGCCGACGGGCGATTGGCCATTGGTGATGCCGATTGGAGAGTCATCCTGGCCGGGGTCGTCGCGGATGATGTAGAGCGCGGCCATGCCGTCGTTCGGCTCGTAAAAAGTCTTGCCGTAGGACTGCCGCCAGGGCGATCCGGGTCCCGAACTACACGCAGCGGCCGACAGGGCCAAGGCAACGACAACCAGCAACTTCTTCATGCGACGACCTCCGCCGGCAAGGTCCGACGGCTGCGCTTGCGGGTCAAGCAGGTGGTCAGGCTCTAGAGGCCGAGATCGCTGAGGCCGGGATGGTCGGCAGGCCTCGGTCCGGGGGCGGGCCAGTGGAATTTTCGCTCCTCCGCCGAGATCGGCAGGTCGTTGATCGAGGCGAGGCGGCGCCGCATCAACCCGCGTTCGTCGAACTCCCAGTTCTCATTGCCGTAGGACCGGAACCAGTGTCCCGAATCGTCGCGCCATTCGTAGGCGAAGCGGACGGCGATGCGATTGCCGCCAAAAGTCCAGAGTTCCTTGATCAGGCGATAGTCCAATTCCCTGGCCCACTTGCGGGTGAGGAAGGCGGTGATGGCGCTCCGTCCCTGGAAAAACTCGGCCCGGTTCCGCCATACGCTGTCGGCGGTGTAGGCAAGCGCGATGCGTTCGGGGTTGCGGCCGTTCCAGCCATCCTCCGCGGCGCGGACTTTTAGCCGGGCAGTCTCTTCGGTGAAGGGCGGCAGGGGCGGGCGCGGGGCGTCGGTCATGGCCCCACTTTCGGAGCATCGCGCCGGTCCCGTCAATCCGTGCCGTCAATCGGCGCCGGCGAGGGCTGGCATTGCCCGCAGCCGGGCGAGCGGCGACAGCACGATGACCAGCGTCGAGAGCGCGAAGGCAACGGCGATCAGCAGCAGGGCGCTTTGCAGGCCGGCCTCGGCGGCCAGGAAGCCGCCGGCGAGGGCGCCCAGCGGGCGGACACCGTAGATCGCCGTCTGCACCGTGGCATTGACCCGGCCCATCAGGGAGAACGGCGTCACGAGCTGGCGTACCGTCGTCTGGCAGATCAGCCACAGCATCGGCCCGAAGCCCACGAGGAAATAGCCGGCGGCGGCGAGGGCAAAGCCGTTGGCCGTCCCGGCATGGGCGGGTGCGGCCAGGAACAGGCCGGCTGCCATAACCGAGACGGCCGGTCCGAAGATCAGGGTCGCCAGCGGCGGCAGATGGCGAGAGGAGATCGGCGCCGCCAGCGCGCCCAGGATCATGCCGGCGCCATAGGCGGATTGGGCAAGGCCCATGCCCGCGGGATCGAGGCCGAGCGGGCCCAGCGCCAGTGGCGCCCAGATCGCGAGCAGGGCGAAGAAGGCGAAGTTCCAGAAGATCGCGCACAGGCTGATGCCGCGCAGCAGTTCATGACGGACCACGAACCGGGCGCCGGCGCGGATGGCCGTCAGGAAGGGCGGACGCGCGGTGCCCGCCGTGGGCGCCGGCACGCGGGGCAGGGCGAGGACACAGGCGAGCGCCAGTGCGGCACCCAACGCCGCAAGACCGTAACCCCAGGTCGGCGACAGGTGCTGGGCCAGCAATCCCGCCACGAAAGGGGCGGCGAGACTGACGATGGCGCGGGCCAGTTCCAGCCGCGCGTTGGCCCGCGGCAGATCGGTCGAGGGCACCAGGCTGGGCAGCAGTGACACCGAGGTCAGCACGTAGATGACGGTTCCCGAGGCCCCGATGAAGGCCGCGACGCCGAGCAGGCTCGCGACACCCGTCGCGGCGGCGACGACCGCTGCCACCGAGGCCAGCAGGCCGAAGCCGAGAGCTGCGACCAGCAACCGGCGGCGCGGCAGGCGGTCGACCCAGGCGCCGGCCGGCAGGGAGACCAGCAGCCAGGCGGCACTTTGGGCGGCGACCAGCAGACCGAGCACGCCCGGTCCGGCTCCCAGGACCAGCGTTGCGGTCAGCGGCAGGGTGGCGAGCGCCAGTTGGTCGGCGGCGTGGGTCCCGGCGGCGGCGCCGAGCAGGGCGGTGAAAGGTTTCATGGTGACCGTTCTATGACCGGCCATCTGCCGTCTCTATCCGGCGCCGGCTTTGAATTCGGACGGAACCGGCTAGAGTGCGCGGGCGGCACGTTTTGGGAGGAAAAAATGGCTCAAAGAGTTGCAGTGGTCACGGGCGGAACACGCGGCATCGGCGCCGCCGTCTCGCGCATGTTGAAGGACAAGGGATACAAGGTTGCCGCCACCTACGCCGGCAACGACGCGGCCGCCCAGAAGTTCAAGGCCGAGACCGGCATCGCCGTCTACAAGTTCGATGTCTGCGATTTCGATGCCTGCCAGGCGGCGGTGACCCAGATCGAAAAAGATCTCGGCCCGGTCGAAGTCCTGGTGAACAACGCCGGCATCACCCGTGACTCCACCATGCGCCGGCTCACGCGCGACATGTGGGAGGCCGTCATCGACACCAACCTCGGCTCCTGCTTCAACATGAGCAAGGCTGTGTGGGAAGGCATGAACACCCGCGGCTTCGGCCGCATCGTCAACATCGGTTCGATCAACGGCCAGGGTGGCCAGTACGGCCAGGTGAACTACGCCGCCGCCAAGTCGGGCATCCATGGCTTCACCAAGGCGCTGGCCCAGGAAGGCGCCCCCAAGGGCATCACCGTGAACGCCATCGCGCCCGGCTATACCAGCACCGACATGGTTGCCGCCGTGCCGGCCAACGTGCTGGAGAAAATCGTCGCGAAAATCCCGGTCGGACGGCTGGGCAAGGCCGAGGAGATCGCCAGCGGTGTGGTCTTCCTGGTGGCCGACGACTCCGGCTTTATCACCGGCTCGACGCTGTCGATCAACGGCGGCCAGCATATGTACTGACAATCGGGCGGGAGCCGCCATGATGGGGCCGGCATATTGCCGGCCCTTTTCATTTTGTCGGAGCGACCCATGGCCAAGTTGACCGAGTACAAGGACATGAACCCGCGGGCCAAGGCCGTCGTCGAGGGCATTGCCCAGGCGCGCGGCATCGACCCCGCCGACATCAACAATGTGTGGAAGGCGCTCGCCCGCCACCCTGACGTCATGGAGCGCTTCGCGGCCGAGATGAAGGCGGTGATGGCGCCGGGCAAGCTCGACGGCCTCACCAAGGAGCTGATCTATCTCGCGGTGTCGATCGCCAACCAGTGCGACTACTGCATCAATTCGCACGGCTACATGGCGCGCCGGAAGGGCATGAGCGAGGAGATGTACGAGGAATTCATGGCCGTCGTGCTTGCCGCACAGAAGGGCAACAAGCTCGCGTCGGGCTATCGTGTCCCGATCGACGCCGCGTTCGAGGAGAAGTGACGTGAACGATGCGAAGCCCCCGTCGGAATCGACGATATGGGATGCCAATCTCTACCTGAAGTTCGCCGACCATCGCGTGCGGCCTGCGCTCGACCTGATGGGCCGTCTCGATCCGGCCAATGGCGCGCGGCCGGGCCACGCGATCTACGATCTCGGCTGCGGCGCCGGCAACATCTCGCGCATCCTGGCTGAGCGCTTTCCGGCGGCTGAGATCGTCGGCATCGATTCCTCGGAAGAGATGCTGGCCAAGGCGCGAACCCAGACCGTTGACAGCCGCGTAACCTTTGCCAAGGGCGACCTTGCGCAATTCAATCCGGGCAAGCCGCCGGGAATCCTCTACAGCAATGCCGCCTATCACTGGCTGGAGGGGCATATCGACATGTTCCCGGGCCTGCTGAAGCTCCTGCCCTCGGGTGGCCAGCTCGCGATCCAGATGCCGCGCAACCACGAGGCGCCGTCGCACGCTCTGATGCGCACCGCCGCCGAGGCGGGGCCATGGCGCGGCAAGCTCGCCAACGTGCACACGATCCGGCCGGTGCTGGAGCCCGCGCACTACTACGACGTGCTGAAGCCGCTTTGCTCCGACCTCGAGGTCTGGGAGACGATCTATCAGCAGCCTCTGACCGGCAAGGATCCGGTGGCCCAGTTCACCGCCGGAACGGGCTTGCGCCCGTTCCTCGACCTGCTGTCGGAGCCGGAGCGGGCGGCCTTCTACGAAGCCTATACCGCGCTGGTCGCCAAGGCCTATCCGACACGTCCCGACGGCATCACGATCTTTCCCTTCCGTCGGCTGTTCATCGTGGCGCGCCGCGCATGAGAGTGAGCCGCCTGCTCGCCATCTTGGCGGTTCTGCTGGCGGCCTGCCGCGTGCAGGTTGGCCTGGCGGCGCCGCAGGCGATGGTGGCGGCGGCGCATCCGCTCGCCGTCGAGGCCGGGCTGGAGGTGCTTCGGCGCGGCGGCTCCGCCGTCGATGCGGCGATCGCCGTGCAGATGATGCTGGGTGTCGTCGAGCCGCACGCCTCGGGCATCGGCGGCGGCGGCTTCCTGCTGCACTACGACGGTGCGACGGGGGCCATTGCCGTCTACGACGGCCGCGAGACCGCGCCGGCCGGTGCCATTCCGACGATGTTCCTCGATCGCGACGGCAAGCCGCTGGGCTATCGCGAGGCCGTGGCGTCCGGCATCTCGGTCGGCGTGCCCGGCGCCTTGGCGATGCTGGAGCTCGCCCACAAGGAACATGGCAAGCTCGCCTGGCGCGACCTGTTTCAGCCGGCAATCGACGCGGCCCGCGACGGCTTTGCCGTGCCGCCGCGGCTCGCCGCCTGGCTGGGCCGGATGCCGGGACTGCGCGAAGAGCCGGGCATTCGGGCGATCTATTTCAATGCCGACGGTTCGCCCAAGAAGTCGGGCGACCGGATCGCCAATCCCGAACTCGCCGAGACGATGCGTCTGGTCGCCGACGACGGCGCGCGCGCCTTCTACCAGGGTCCGATTGCCGCCGAGATGGTGGACCGCGTGCGCAATCATGCGAGGCCCGGCACGCTCTCGCTCGCCGATCTGGCCGACTATCGGCCGATCAAGCGGGAACCGGTGTGCGGGCCCTACCGGATCTGGGTCGTCTGCGGCATGCCGCCGCCCTCCTCGGGCGGGATCGCGATCCTGCAGGTGCTGGCGCTGCTCGAGCCTTTCGAACTCTGGCGCGACGTGCCCAACGATCTGAGGTCGGTCCATCTCATTGCCGAGGCGAGCCGGCTCGCCTTCGCCGACCGCGACCGCTACGTCGCCGATCCTGCTTTCGTGAATGTGCCGACGGCGGGCTTGATCTCGCCAGTCTACATCGCCGAGCGCCGCAAGCTGATGTCGCCGGACCGCAGCATGGGCAAGGTCGGCCCCGGCGTGCCGCCAGGCTATGTCGAGCGCGGCACCAGCCACATGAGCATCGTCGACCGCTGGGGCAATGCGGTGAGCTTCACCACCACCATCGAGGCTCCGTTCGGTGCCCAGATCATGGTCCGTGGCCTCCTGCTCAACAACGAACTGACGGATTTCGCGCCGGAGCCTGAGGCGAACGGCAAGCAGGCCGCCAACCGGGTCGAGCCGGGCAAGCGGCCGCGCTCCTCGATGTCGCCGACCATGGTCCTCGACCGTGACCGCCGCCTCGTGCTGGCCGTGGGCTCGGCGGGCGGGTCGCGCATCGTCGGCGATACGCTTCACGCCGTGATCGGGGTGCTCGACTGGAACCTGTCGGTTCCTGCAGCCCTCGCGCAACCGCGGGTGAACAACCGCAATGGCCCGACGGAACTGGAAGCGGGCACGTCGCTGGCCGATCAGGCGGACCGCTTGCGCGCTTTGGGCCATCAAGTACAAGTCCGCGTGCATGAGGGTGGCCTCGCCGGCATTCGCCGGGCGGGTGACGGTTGGGAGGGCGGTGCCGATCCCCGTCGCGATGGCGTCTCCCGGGGAGAATAGAGTGGCCGCGAAGAAACTGCCGAGTGTCCTGCTGCGCGCCGGCGAAGACCGCCGCGTCCGGTCGGGCCATCCCTGGGCCTTCTCCAACGAGATCCTGATGGATCCCGAGACCAAGGCGCTGCCGCCGGGCTCGCTCGTGATCCTGCGCACGCCGGGCGGCGAGGCGCTGGGCGTCGCCACCTTCAACCCGCATTCGCTGATCGCGGTGCGACTGCTGACCTCGAATCCCGAGGCGGTGATCGACGCCCTGTTCTTCGGCCGCAAGCTGGCCAATGCCATGGCGCTGCGCGACAAGCTGGTTGGCGTTCCCTACTACCGCCTGATCCATGCCGAAGCCGACGGTCTGCCCGGCGTGATCATCGACCGCTTCGGCGACGCCGTGGTCGTCCAGGTGAATTCCGTCGGCATGGAACATCTGACGCCGGTCCTGCTCGAAGCCATCGAGGCCGAGCTGTCTCCTCGCGTGATCGTGCTGAAAAACGATTCGCCGGTCCGCGAGCTCGAAGGTCTGAAGCGCGAGACGACCATCGCCAAGGGCGCGCTCGACGGTCCGATCGAGCTGATCGAGAACGATGCGCGCTTCGTGGCCGATCTTTCAGGTGGCCAGAAGACCGGCTGGTTCTACGACCAGCGCGACAATCGCCGCTTCATGGCGCGCTTTGCGAGGGACGCGCGCGTGCTCGACGCCTATTGCTACAGCGGCGGCTTCGGCGTGCTCGCGGCCAAGCATGGCGCCACGTCGGTGACCTGCCTCGACCGCTCGCAGCCCGCGCTCGACTCCGCCGCCAAGGCCGCGGCGCTGAACGGCGTCGCCGACCGCGTGACCTTCCGCAAGGGCGAGGTCTTCGAGACCCTGGAGAAGCTCGGGCCCGAGGGCCGCAATTTCGATGTCGTGATCTGCGACCCGCCGGCTTTCGTGAAGAGCCGCAAGGACATCAAGGTGGGCGTCCAGGGCTATCGCAAGATGGTGCGCCTGGCGGCGCCCCTCGTGGCGCCCGGCGGCTTCCTGTTCGTGGCCTCGTGCTCGCACCTGGTCGAGCCGCCGCTGTTCGCCGAGCAGGTGCGGCGCGGCCTGCGCGATGCCGGCAAGGGGGCGCGTATCCTGCGCAGCGCCGGTGCGGCACTCGATCACCCGGTGCATCCCGGCCTGCCCGAGACCGCCTATCTCAAGGCGATGACCCTGCAGATCGACTGACGATACTCGCCGTCTACGTCGCCTATCTGCGTCGATGGGTGCTCAGGGTGGCGCAAATCGATCAGCCCTGCCATTGGCACATGGCGCCGCGGGCCGTAACATATGTGTCTCACGGTCGGCGCGATCTCCGGGATCCACGGCTGCGGCTGTTGCGTGTCCGCGTATGTCCTGCGATCGCGAGGTTGGCGTCATGATCGGGCTGATCTTTCTGGCGGCAGCCATTGCCATGATGACGGCTCTGGCCGGCTATCGCGGCGTGTCGATCGGTCTGTTTGGCGTGAGCGCGGCTGTCGCGGTCCTATGGCTCGATCGCTACATGACCGAGCCGTTGAAGCTGTCGTTCTAGGGCAGCCGCCGTGGGACCGCTTGTTCGCCTTGGCAATGCCGCCGGCACCGCGGCAATCGCCACCATCCTGATGATCGCCTTCGGGCTGCAGTTCGGCCTCGAGGAACCGCCGTGTCCGCTGTGCAACCTGCAGCGCGTTGCCTTCGTGCTGTGCGGCTTCGGCTTCCTGCTCAACCTGCGCTTCGGCGTCCAGCCACTGCATTACGGACTGACCTTGCTCGGCGCGCTGTTCGGCCTGGTCGCGTCGGGCTTTCAGGCGCTGCAGTACATCGCCCCCGGCAGCGCCGGCCATGGCGCGCCGGTCCTCGGATTGCATCTCTACACCTGGTCGTTGATCCTGTTCTTTGCCGTCATCGCCTGCGTGGCCGCGCTGATGGTCTTCTCCGGCCGGCCCGAGCACCACAGCAACGATCACCAGTCCGCGCTGCGTTTCCGCGGCGTCTACCGGCTGGCAGCCTACCTGCTCATCGCCGCCACCCTCGCCAACGCCGCCAACAGTTTCCTGTTGTGCGGGCCGGTCGAATGTTCCGACAATCCGAAAGGCTACTGGATTTCCAAATACCTGCCGTCGTGAGTGCCTGCGAGGTTTCCGTCATGTCTCTTGGTGTTACCGTCTTGTCGCGTCGTGCGCTGTTCGCCGGCGCTGCCGCCGTCTCCGTCATCGGCGGCGCCCGGGCGCAGGGGGCGGACGATCCGGCCCGCCTCGTTGCGATCATGGACAGCTACGCGGCCGGCTTGCGCTCCGGCAACGTCGAGGCGCTGGTCGCACTCTATGCCGCCAACGGTGTGTTCATGCGCGACAACATGCCGGCGGTCGTCGGCCGCGACGCGCTGCGTCAGGCTTATCGCGAGGTCTTCGCCACCCTCAAGATCGACCTGCGCTTCGCCATCCAGGAGACGGAAGTCTGGAATGACATGGCCTGGCTCAGGGCGACGTCGTCCGGCCGCATCAAGGTGCTCGCCTCCGGCGTCGAGTCCGATGACGCTTTCAACTTGGTGGTCATCTTCCGGCGCGAGGCCGGCGCCTGGAAGATCCGCAATTACATCTATGCCTCCAGCCGGCCGGGGACGGGACCGGCGAAATAGATGTCCGACGAACGCTACACGGTAGTCCTGGGAGATCGCCGCTATGCCATCCACCGCAAGTGGGCGCGGCTGCCGGCCGGCGAAAGCTTCGGCTTCCTGTCCGACCTGATGGTCGATGGCGAGGGCCGCGTGCACGTGGCGCAACGCGGCACCGACCGGCCGGTCCTGGTGTTCGACCGCGATGGCAGGTTGACGGGGACATGGGGCGAGGGCCAGCTCGCCGAGCCGCACTATCTCAATCCTGCTTCGGACGGCACGATCCTGGTGGCCGACCGCGATGCCCACCAGGTGCTGCGGTTCGATTCTGGCGGTCGCCTCGTGCAGGCCCTGGGCCGGCGCCATTGGCCGTCGCTCGACGCGCCCTTCAATCATCCGACGGCGGCAGCGGAGGCGCCCGATGGCGAGATCTACGTGGCCGACGGTTACGGCAACTCGAACGTCCATCGCTTTGCCGCGGACGGCACGCTGATCGCCACCTGGGGCAGCCCGGGCGCGGGGGAGGGCGCCTTCACCACGCCGCATGCCGTGTGGGTCGACCGCTTCGGCAGGGTGTTGGTCGGCGATCGTGAGAACAACCGCGTACAGCTGTTCGACCGCGCCGGCGCCTTCCTGGCCGCCTGGGGCGATTTCTACCATCCCATGCAGATCTGGGTGGACGATCGCGACATGGTGTTCGTGACCGACCAGATCCCGCGCATCAGCCTGCTCTCACCCGACGGCAGGCTGGTCGGCCGTTGCCGCGGCGCGATCAATGGCGCGCATGGTCTTTCCGGCGACGCCGAGGGTAATCTCTACCTCGTCGAGTTGCCGCCGCAGGAAATCACCAAGCTGGAACGGCTGAACTGAGCGTAGGGGTACCGACGATGGACAGGCAGACGATGGACAAATCGACGGTGGAATTGCTGGCGCGCCGCGCCGGCCTCGACAAGGCCCTGGCCGATCATCCCGAGGATGTCGCCGCCGCGGCGGCGCAGGCAGCTGTCGCCCGGCGGATCAAGGCGCCGGCCGATCCGCGGGCCGAACCCTGGCCGCCGATGCGCGCGGGAGACGGCCTGTGAGGAGCGGGACATGAGCGACCTGCACTGGATGACGGCCGCCGCGGCGGCCAGGGCGATCGCTACCAGGGAACTCTCGCCGGTCGATCTGATGTCGGCGCTGCTCGCCCGTATCGAGCGGCTCGATCCCAAACTCAACGCTTTCATTCGTCTCGATGGCGAGGCGGCGATGGCGGCGGCGCGAACGGCCGAGGCCGAGGTCGCGGCCGGTCGCCTCCGCGGGCCGCTGCATGGCGTGCCGGTGGGCATCAAGGACATCATCGACGTCGCCGGCCTGCCCACGACCTGCCATTCGAAGATCCTGCAGGACAGCCTGGCCGCGTCGGACGCGGTCTGCGTCGCCAAGCTGCGCGGCGCCGGCGCCATCGTGCTGGGCAAGCTCTCGACCCACGAATTCGCCATCGGCGGACCAAGCTTCGACCTGCCGTGGCCGCCGGCGCGCACTCCCTGGAACACCGATCATCACCCCGGCGGCTCGTCGTCGGGCTCCGGCTCGGGCGTGGCCGCCGGCCTGTTTCCGATGGCGCTGGGCTCCGACACCGGCGGCAGCGTGCGCAATCCCGCGAGCTGCTGCGGCATCGTCGGCCTGAAGCCGACCTACGGCCTGGTCTCGCGGCGCGGCGTCTTTCCGCTCTCCTTTACCCTCGACCATGTCGGGCCGATGACCCGCACCGTGGCCGACAACGCCCTGATGCTGGAGGTCATCGCCGGCCACGATCCCGGCGATCCCGGCAGCGCGGCGACGCCAAGGCACCGTTATGCCGCAGGCCTCGACCGCGACGTTCGCGGGTTGCGCGTGGGCTTCGTCCAGCACTTCCACCAGGTCGACATGCCGGCCGATCCCGAGGTCACGGCCGCCCTCGAGCACGTCGCGCGCACGCTGCAGCTCGAGGGCGCGGAGATCCGCGACATCCATCTGCCGACCCTGGGCGAATTCGCGGCGGTCAACCGCGTGATCCTGCAAAGCGAGGCCTGGGCGATCCACGGTCCCTGGCTGCGCGAGCGGCCCGGCGACTACGGCCAGCTCGCGCGCCGCCGCCTGATGGCCGGCGCGTTCTTCAGTGCCGGCGACTTCGTCCAGGCGCAGCGCCGCCGCCTCGAGATGATCGCCGCCGTCGAGGAGGCGTTGCGCGACGTCGACGTGCTGCTGTGCGCCAGCTCGATGGACCCGGCCTGCCGCATCGACAGTCCGCCCGATATCGAGCGGACCTATCCGCGCCAGGCGCGCACGCCGTTCAACGTCACCGGCCATCCGGCGCTCGCCATGATGGCCGGCGTCTCGGCCGGTGGCCTGCCGCTCGCCGTCCAGTTCGTCGGCCGCAACTTTGCCGAAGCGACGCTGTTCCAGGTGGCACGCGCGTGGGAGCGCGCGGCAGGCACGGACAAGAAACACCCGGCCATCGTGTAACGTCCCGGCACCGCTCCTACGGCGTGGTCTGGGAGTGTTTGCCGCCCGGCTCTGAAATGCCCACCAGGGCCTCGCCGGCCGGCTGGGCACCGTCCACGATCGCCAGGTCGCCGAGCGACAGGATGCCGACCAGCTGCTTGTTGCGATTGACGACGGGAAGACGCCTGATCTGCTGATCGGCCATGTTTTGGGCGACGTGCTCGGTGTCCTCGTCCTCGAAGCAGTACTTCACTTCCGGGCTCATGATGTCCTGCACCAGTGTCTGCGGACCCTTGCCGCGGCCGACCGCCCGGATGGCGATGTCCCGATCGGTGATCATGCCGAGCAGCCGGTCGTCGTCGCCCACGGGCAGCACGCCGGCATCGATGTTTTCCATCATCCCGGCAACGTCGCGGATCGTCTGGTTGGGACGGGCGACATAGACGTCGCGTGTCATCAGATCGCGTACTTTCATCGGTTCCTCCTGTGGTGATGAGCCTCAGGGTGCCAATTTCCGATCGACCCCCCTTTGCGAACGCCCGCCGCCGCATGACGTTGCCATGGAATGTTATCGTCGAATTAGCTCTTCTCGTCCGAGCCGTCTTGCCGGGCGGACCGGCAGGGGCGACATAGGGTCTCATGAGCCCCAAACGCCAACTCCGCCTCGGCGCCTTCATGCGCCCGGTCAGCATCCACACCGCCGCCTGGCGCTATCCCGGCGGCACGCCCGATGCCAACTTCAATCTCAAGGCCCTGATCCAGTACGCCCAGACGCTTGAGCGCGGCAAATTCGACGCCTTCTTCATGGCCGATCACCTGGCCGTGCTGAACATGCCGATGGAGGCGCTGAAGCGGAGCGCCACGGTGACGTCGTTCGATCCGCTGACGCTCCTGCCCGCACTCGCCCAGCACACCCGCCATCTTGGCCTGATCGCCACCGCGTCCACCACCTTCGAGCCGCCCTACACGATCGCGCGCCGCTTCGCCTCGCTCGACCATATCTCCGACGGCCGCGCCGGCTGGAATCTCGTGACCACGTCGAACCCCGACGCCGCCCTCAACTTCGGCATGGACGAGCAGATGGAGCACGGCGAGCGCTATGCCCGCGCCCGCGAGTTCTACGATGTCGTGACCGGCCTGTGGGATTCATGGGCCGACGACGCCTTCATCCGCGACGTCGAGGCGGGCCTCTACTTCGATCCCGACAAGCTCCATGTGCTCGATCACAAGGGCAAGTACCTGAAGGTGCGCGGCCCCTTGAACATCGCGCGGCCGGTCCAGGGCTGGCCGGTGATGGTGCAGGCCGGCGCCTCCGATGCCGGCCGCCAGCTCGCCGCCGAGACGGCGGAGATGGTGTTCGCGGCAGGCGGACCGATCGAGGCCGGCCGCGCCTTCTATGCCGATGTGAAGGGACGGGCGGCGAAGATCGGCCGCAATCCCGACCACATAAAGATCCTGCCCGGCGCCTTCACCATCATCGGTGAGTCGCTCGAGGAGGCGCAGGAGAAGCGGCTGAAACTCGACAGCCTGGTGAGCTGGGACAGCGGCATCGCCGCGCTCTCGATCGCCACCGGCGTCGATGCCCGCACCTTCGATCCCGATGGACCGCTGCCCGAGATCCCCGAAACCAACCAGAGCAAGAGCGGCCGCGAGCGCGTGATCGCTCTCGCCAGGCGCGAGAACCTGACCGTGCGCCAGATCGCCGGCCGCCTCGGCGGCTACGGCGGGCTTGCGATGATGGGCACGCCGAAAATGATCGCCGACCAGATGCAGGAGTGGCTGGAGACGGGCGCCAGCGACGGCTTCAACGTCATGTTCCCCTACCTGCCGGGCGGGCTCGACGATTTCGTGAACAAGGTCGTGCCCGAACTGCAGCGCCGCGGCATCTTCCGCACCGAATACGAGGGCAGGACCCTGCGCGAAAACCTCGGCCTGCCGCGGCCGGAAAACCAGTTCTTCCCCGCCGCCGGCCGCAAGGCCGCGGAGTAGAATTTATATCGTTCATATCTTTGCTGGGAGCGCGCCACTCAAGGCGCTTGTAACCAAGC